>JANXWA010000016.1 GCA_025351385.1 Acidimicrobiales bacterium
GTCGCCGACCCGCTCATCGAGAAGATCGCCGAGCGGATCGACCGACTGAAGGTCGGTCCGGGGGACGACCCGTCGAGCGACTTCGGCCCGGTCATCACCAAAGAGCACCGCGACCGCATCGTCGACTACGTGTCGACGGCCCCCGGCGACGGGATCACCGTCGTGCGAGACGGGACGAACCTCGCGAGCGGCCCGGGCTTCTTCGTGGGGCCCTGCCTGCTCGACGGGGTGCGCCCCGGGATGCGGGCCTACGACGACGAGATCTTCGGCCCGGTGCTCGGCGTGGCACGGGTGGCCAACTACGACGACGCGGTCGCGATGATCAACGCCAACCCGTACGGCAACGGAGTGGCGCTCTTCACGCGCGACGGCAACGCCGCCCGGCTGTTCTCGCGCGACGTCACCGTCGGGATGATCGGGATCAACGTGCCGATCCCGGTACCCATTGCCTCGTACTCGTTCGGCGGCTGGAAGAGCTCACTCTTCGGCCATTCGCACATCTACGGGCCCGAGGGATTCGCCTTCTACACCCGCGCCAAGGTCGTGACGACCCGCTGGCCCCAGCCGTCGGAGTCCCAGATCGACCTCGGCTTCCCCACGACCCGGTAGCGAGTGGTCGCGTCGCTCAGTCCGGTGCTGCACTGGCTCGGCAGCGGGTTGAAGGAGGCCCTCGCCATGGTCTGGATGACCTGGTGGCCTCTCGTGCTCGGCTTCAGCCTATCGGGGCTCGTGCAGAGCGTGCTGCCCCGCGACGGCCTGCGTTCGAGGCTCGGCACCACGTCGGCCGGCTCGGTCGCCCAGTCGTCGCTCCTCGGCGTCATCTCGTCATCGTGCAGCTACGCGGCGAGCGCCATGGCCCGAGCGCTCTTCGCGCGAGGTGCTTCGTGGACCAACGCCCTGGTCTTCATGGTGGCCTCGACCAACCTGGTGATCGAGCTCGGCGTCGTGCTCTACCTGCTGCTCGGTTGGCAGTTCGTCGCCGGCCAACTGGTCGGCGGAGTGTTGATGATCGCGGGGCTGGCCGTCTTGACCCACGTTGCCTTCTCGCGCCGCGACGAAGAGGCGCTGCGCGTGCGGGTCCTCGAGGACTCCCCGCCGCCTACGCGCACCGCGACCGAGGGGTGGCGTTCGCGCCTGTCCGATCGCGAGAGCTACCGCCTCGCCGCGCGCTACACGCGGGGCGATCTCACCATGTTGCGCAAGGAGCTGCTCGCGGGGTTCGTCATCGCAGGATTCCTCTCGGTCCACGTGCCCGCGTCGTGGTGGTCGAACGTCTTCGCGACCGGCCACGGGGGATGGACGGTCGTCGAGAACGCGGCCCTCGCGCCGCTGCTCGCGGTCGTCTCGTTCGTCTGCTCGGTCGGCAACATCCCCCTGGCGGCGGCGTTGTGGTCCAACGGCGTGGCCTTCGGCGGGGTGATCAGCTTCATCTTCGCCGACCTCGTGACCCTGCCACTTCTGCTCATCTACCGTCGCTTCTACGGCACCCGCGCGACGCTGCGACTCTTCGCACTGCTCTGGTTCGTCATGAGCGTCGGCGGTCTCGTCGTCGACCGCGTGTTCCACCTCGTCCACCTCGTGCCGTCTTCGCACCGCACGGCCGTCATGAGCGGCCGATTCGACCTGGGTTGGACCCTGGGACTCAACATCGCCGCGACCGTCGTGCTGGTCGCGCTCTGGCTCGCGGCGCGCCCGCGACACGACGACGGACGGGCCGCCACCGACCCCATCTGCGGCATGACCGTCGACACGGCGGCGCCCGCCGCGACCCGACACCGTGACGGGGTGGACTACTACTTCTGCTCGTTGCGCTGCGCCGAACGGTTCGACCGCACCGGACCTGATGTGATGGTCGAGGAGGTCGGTGGTGACGCTATCGACCCGGTTTGCGCGATGACGGTCTCGTCGACGAGTGCGTTGAGCGCCCTCGGCGTGGACGGAATCACCTACTATTTCTGCAGCGAAGGTTGTCGCACCTCGTTCCTCGACGGTGCCGCTCTGCCCACATCACAGAACATCGAGCTAGGACGTAAGCCAATCCATGAGTAAACAGCACACCAGCGTCCGTTCCTACGGCGTCCTCATCGACCAGGACCGCGTCGCGCTCGTACGCTCGTCCAACCCGCGCCACACTCCGCCCCTCTGGTGGCTGCCCGGTGGTGGCATCGACTTCGGCGAGGCGCCCGAGGACACGCTCGTGCGCGAGATCCGAGAGGAGACCGGCCTCGAGGTAGACCATCCCCGCCTGCTCGGCGTCACGAGCGACGTGCGCCGGCGCGACAACGGTGACCGCATCCACACCGTGCGCATCCTCTTCACGGTCGAGCTCGCCGGCGGCGAAATTCGCCACGAGGTGCACGGCACCACCGACCACGCCAGCTGGTTCCCCCTCGCGGACCTCGTCGAGATGAACGTCGCGGACTACGCCCGCTCGGCCATTGAGTCAGCTCAGTCGAAGTAGATCCGGGGCATCTCGCGCTTGAGGAACTTGCCGGCCGCGTTTCGCGGAAGCGACTCACGAGTGAAGGCCACGCGCGTCGGGATCTTGAAGTTCGCGAGGCGCGCGGTCAGATGCGCGTGCAGTCCGTCGAAGTCGAGGTCCTCGCCATCGCGCAGCATGACCACGGCCGCGACCTCTTCGCCGAGACGCTCGTCGGGCAGCCCGATCACCGCCGCCTCGTAGACCGCCCCATGCTCGTAGATCGCTGACTCGACCTCGGCGCAGTAGACGTTCTCGCCGGCGCGAAGGATCATGTCCTTCAGCCGGTCCTCGACGTAGAGGAATCCCTCATCGTCGACGTGGCCGAGGTCGCCGGTGCGCAGCCAGCCGCCCACGAGGGTCTCGCTGGTCGCGTCGGGCTTCTCCCAGTAGCCCCGGATCAACGTCGGCGACTTCATCCAGATCTCACCGCTCTCGTTGCGCGCCAACGCCCGCAGCTCCTCGTCACGGATCTCGATGTCCATGACGATGGTCGGCACGCGGCCGGTCGAGAGCGGATGACTGAGGTAGTCCTCGCCGTAATTGCCCGGGCCGTAGGCGTTGGTCTCGGTCATTCCGTAGCCGAGCGTGGGGTGGCCCTGCTTGAACGAGCCCTCCACCCGCGCGACGAGAGTCGGTGGGGCCGGCGCCCCACCGCCGCCGACGGCGCTGAGCGACGACGTGTCGTGTTGGGCGAAGTGGGGGTTCTCCAGGAGGTCCCAGGCCTGGGTGGGCACGCCCACGAAGTTCGTGACCTGGTGTCGCTCAATGAGCTCGAGGGCGCGCTCGGGCTCCCAGCGGTACATCATGACGAGCTTCAGGTGCAGCGTGAAGCACGACATCATGACCGGGATGCAACCAGTGACGTGGAAGAGCGGGACGATCAGGATGAAGCATGCCGGAAGGCTCTCGGTCTCGTCGACGGGGCCTCGGCGCACCGCCTGGACCGCGCCACTCGCCGAGAACGACATGATCGTCTGGCAGATCGACCCGTGCGTCGCGACCGCTCCCTTGGGGAACCCGGTCGTGCCTGAGGTGTAGAGGATCGTGGCGTCGGAGTCGGGGCCGATCTCCACCTCGGGCATCGAGACGCCCCGCACCAGCACGTCGTGCCAGTGCTCGACGCCGTGCTCGAGCGGCTCGAGTTCGTCGAGTCGCACGCCCAGCATCGCGACCCCCGCGCGCCGGCACGGACCGGCGGCCCGCTCGACTCGCTCAGAGTCCGCGATCAGGACCGACAGGCCCGAGTCGCCAATGGCGTACTCCAGCTCCTCCTCGGTCCACCACGCGTTGAGCGACACCGAGATCGCCCCGACCGAGAGGATGGCGGCGAACGAGATGATCCATTCGGGGTAGTTGCGCATCGCGATGCCGACCCGGTCGCCGACCTTCACGCCGAAGTGGTGGACCAGAGCGTATCCGAGG
Source organism: Acidimicrobiales bacterium (assembly GCA_025351385.1). GTDB lineage: Bacteria > Actinomycetota > Acidimicrobiia > Acidimicrobiales > RAAP-2 > RAAP-2. Next base: position 3,905 of record JANXWA010000016.1, read on the forward strand.
GCGTCGACCTCCTCCATCGTCCGCGCGAAGGTCCACTCCTCGTCCTCATACACGAGGAAGGTCTCGTCGATGCCGCGCGCGGTGTCGAAGATGTCGCGCAGGTTCGAGGGCGAGTTCTTGAACTCCCGGTTGGTGATCCCGCTGCGTTCGACCTCCACCACCTCGAAGAACTGGCCGGGCGCGCCGACCGCCGCGATGGCCTCTGGGACACTCAACGCCACAAACCCCTCCTCATCGTCCCCAAATCCTACGCAACGATCCACTGGTCCTTGAATCATTGCTAGACCGGGGCGGTGACCCCCGACACTCCAGCATCGTGCGACGTGGGCTGATGCGCCTCGCCGTGCACGTGCACCCCGGATCGAAGGTCCCGTCAGTGGGCGGCTCGTACGGCGGCGCGCTGAACGTCCACGTGCGCGCTCGGGCCGTCGACGGCGCCGCGACCAATGAAGTGGTGAAGGTCGTCGCGGCCGCCTTCGACGTGCGTACGAGCCAGGTCGCCCTCGTGCGCGGCGCCACCTCGCGTGACAAGACGCTGTCCATCGACGGAGACGACGCTGCGCTGGCGGCGCGGCTCGAGCAGCTCTTGGAAGCTGGGGAGGCGCACCGTCGGGGTTAGATTCGACGTAACAGTCGTTCTTCGAAAGGACACCCCATGCTCGGCGCTGGCTACCCACTTCTCGACGTCTTCGTCTCGACGCTCTACTTCGTCCTACTCATCTTCTGGGTCGTCCTGGTCTTTCACATCTTCCAGGACGTCTTTCGCAGTCACGACCTGAGCGGCGCGGGCAAGGCCCTCTGGGTGCTCTTCATCCTGGTCCTGCCGCTGGTCGGATGCCTCATCTACCTCTTGGTGCGCGGCGGCTCCATGCACGAGCGCCAGTTGCGGGCGCTGGCGACTCAGCAAAAGGCGTTCGAGGACTACATCCGAAAGGTCGCCGGCACCAAGGAGTAGTGCGAGCGCGCTACGAGATGGCCGGCGTCGCGCCGGCCGCCTTCTGGGCCATGCGCTCGACGGTCTCGGTCATCTTGGCGAGGAACAGCGCGAGATCCTGGCGGGCCTTCTCGGCCTCGGCCGTGAGTCCGGCGAGGTGGTTGACGTCCCAGAGGCTCAGGACCGGATCGAGCACGTCCTTCAGGAACTGGCCGAGCCCGTAGATCCCCTCACGGGCGATCCGCACGGCGTGGCGCGTAAAGCTGGGGATGCCGGTGCCCGGCATCGCGAAGCTGGTGACCTGGCGGGCGGCGGCGATCATCATGGTCGAAGGGTCGATGGCGAAAGCCGCCAGGGCGAGGTCGCGGTAGAAGAGGTAGTGCTTCGTCTCGTCGCCCGCGATGAGGGCGAGCACGTTGCGACCCATCTTGTCGTCCTTGGGCAGCTTCGCGCCGGTGTTGCGGTGAGCGATCTGCGTGGCCCTCTCCTGGAACGAGACGTACGTGATGAGGTCGGCCATCGACGTCGGTTGGGGGACCTCGCCCTTGTGCATCTGCACCCGGCGCCCCTCCTCCAGGTACGTCGGGTCGATGCAGCGACTGATATGCACCCAGTCGCGCATCACCATCGAGTGGCGGTTCTCCTCCATTGTCCACTGGTGGTTCCAGTCGAGGATCGGGTGGCCCTGGGGGGCCTGCGCCAGCAACGTGTTGGTGTAGTAGGGCAGGTTGTCCTCGGTCAGCAGGTTGACGTAGATGGAGCTGCGCACGCCGTCGGAGAGGGGGTAGTCCTCAGGAGACCACGGACGGTCGGCGAAGTTCTCGCCCTCGCCCCAATTGATCTGCTCGTGGGGGAACCACAGCCGTGGGGCCTCGAGATGCCGGTTGTAGAGGCGTTCGACGTCGGGGGCGATTTCGCTCAGGAGATCAGTACCGCTCTTGGGTGATCGGCTCACGGACATGCACTGCCTTTCGCTCGCCAGCGGCGAGCCACGACAACAAGCGTAACGCTGGGGACAGGCCGCCGACCCCACTACTTGTGATTCGCCGCACAAGCACGAACGGCGTCGCACGGGCAGAGGTCGTGGGTCAGCGACACGACCCGAGACCCGCGCCCAGTTCCTCGATGTCGTGACACACGTCGCGCTCCTCGAACCTCGACGCGGGCGCCGTCGGCCCGTTCGACAGCGCCACGCGCTGTGCAATAGTCGATTCATGGATTCGAGCGCTCTCCCCCAGCGGGAAGAACCCGTGGTCCACATCCAGGACTTCACGATGGCGTTCGGCGACCGGGTGGTCATCGACGGGCTCTCGTTCGACATCCATCGCGGCGAGACGTTCGGATTCCTCGGGAGCAACGGCTCGGGCAAGACCACGACGATCCGGGCCCTGTTGGGCATCTACCAGCCGACCTCGGGAACCCTCCACATCGACGGACGGGTCTTTCGACCAGAGGACGGCAAGCGCCTGGGCTACCTACCCGAGGAGCGAGGGCTCTACAAGAAGGAGTCCGTCATGGACGTGATGGTCTACTTCGGCCGACTGAAGGGTCTCTCGCTTGCCGCAGCTCGGGAGTGGTCGTCGTCGTACCTCGAACGCGTCGACCTGGGCGACCAGGGGTCGACTCGGCTCGACAAGCTCTCGAGCGGCCAGCAGCAGAAAGTGCAACTTGGCGTCACCATCATGAACAAGCCCGAGCTGTTGATCCTCGACGAGCCAACCAAGGGCTTCGACCCGGTCAACCGACGGCTCCTCATGGACATCATCGAGGACCAGAAGAGGGCCGGGGCCACCGTGATGATGGTCACCCATCAGATGGACGAGGTCGAACGGCTCTGCGATCGGGTGATCCTCTTGAAGGACGGCCGCTCTGAGGCCTACGGCACCGTCAACGAGATCCAGGACCACTACGGCGGGCGCACCATCCGAGTGCGCTACGCCGGCACAATCCCTGCCTCGACGCACTTCGAGGTCTCCCTGCTCGAGCGTAACTACGCCGAGTTGAAGTTCACCGACGCCACCGACGAGGCCGCAATCCTGAGAGAGCTCGTCGACTCCGGGCTCCAGGTGCGCGAGTTCACGACCAGCAAGCTGTCCCTGGACGAGGTGTTCTTGAAGGTCTACGGCGAAGAGCACCGGTCGGAGCTGTCGCAATGAGCCGCCACAACCTTCGCACCGTCGTCGGCTTCGAGGTCCACCGCACCATCACGAAACGCCGGTTCTGGATCGCCACGCTGATCGTCCCGATCGTGCTGGCGATCGTCTTCGGCCTCGTGTACCTCTCGAGCAGCGCGACGAACAGCAGCCTCGCGGCCCAGAAGAAGGCCACGTTCACCTTCGAGGTCAACGACCCCTCGGGGCTCGTGAGCTACGGCGTCGTGCGCCACTTCGGCGGCGTGAAGGAGCCGAGCGTCGCTCGAGGCATCGAGCGGGTCCGCTCCGGGCTCATTGACGCCTTCTTCGCCTTCCCTAAGCATCCGTCCACACAGGCGGTGCACGTCTACGGCAAGGACGTGGGCATCTTCAACAACGGCAAGTACTCCACCGTCGCCACCGAGATCCTCCAGCTCAGCGCCGACGTGAAGATCGCCTCGCCCGTGCTGTCGGTCCTCGCGCGCGGCGGCGTCAAGGTCGACTCGACGACCTATAAGGACGGCGTCAAGTCATCGGGGCTGAACGGCCTGATCCCACCTCTCATCTACCTGTTCATCTTCTATATCGTCCTGATTCTGCTCGGCAACCAGATGCTCAATAGCACCCTCGAGGAGAAGGAGAACCGCGTCACCGAAATGATCCTGACGACGGTCGACCCGAGCACGTTGATCACGGGCAAGATCCTCTCGCTCTTCACCGCGGGCGTCGTCCAGATGGCCGTCTTCTTGAGTCCCATCCTGGTCGGCTACTTCTTCTTCCGGTCCTCGCTCAACTTGCCCAACCTCAACCTGTCGACCCTCGACTTCAACCCCGAGCGAATGACCGTCGGGGCGCTCCTGCTCCTGGGCGGGTTCATCTTGTTCACCGCCACACTGGTGGCGATCGGCGCCGTGATGCCCACGGCGAAGGAGGCCGGCGGCTTCTTTGGCGTCATGATGGCGCTCATCTTCATCCCCTTCTACGCGTCGAGCCTCATCGTGAGCCATCCCAGCTCGCTCATTGTCCAGGTCTTCACCTTCTTTCCGTACACCGCGCCGGTCACCGGCATGCTGCGCAACGGCTTCGGGTCCTTGAGCCTCGCCGAGGCGTCGGCCCTGGTGCTCGAGCTCTTCGCCTTCGGATACGTCGTACTGCGCCTGGCGGTCCAGCTCTTTCGTTACGGCTCGATCGAGTACACCAAGAAGGTGTCGATCCGCACCGCCTTAGGTCTGAATCACTTGAACTGAGCCGACGCAGCGCCCTCGATTCGACGATCTGCAGGGTTGGCTCGACCAAACCGCTTCAGTTTCCGGCTGGAACTTCTCCACCGGTCGTTAACGTCACTACACAACGCCGGTGGCGTTAGAAAGCAAACGTGGAACCATGATTATCTTTGGCGTCGTACTCATCATCATCGGCGCGCTAGCCAAGATTCCGATTCTCTACTCGATCGGCGTCGTCGTGCTCGTCGTAGGCCTGGTCCTATGGGTCCTCGGAGCCATGGGTCACGCGGTCAAGGGCCGACGGCACTTCTTCTAGTCGCGACTAGGCACCCTCGGGCTTGTCGCCGGTCGGCTTGTTGGCCCACGGCACCGCCTCACCGGAGCTGCGGAACATCTTCAGCGCGAAGAGGGCCTGAGCGATGCCGGCGATGAGCGTGAGATAGATGCCGATACTGGGGCCCCAGCTATAGCCCTGGATGCCCGATCCTCCGCTCGGCAGTGTCAGCCACCGGATGATCACGATCAACGTCCCGATCAATGACGCACCCAGGACGATGACCGCTGGGCCGTAGGAGAAGTTCGGGACGTTCGACCCGGAGCGGATCATGAGGAGATAGGCGGCCGCGCCGACGATGAGCAGCGCCCCGAGCCAGCCGAACCCGGAGCTGAAACCGCTTTCCGAAGCGCTGAACGGACCTGAGGAGACCCCCTCCCAAGGAAGGAATATCGAGATCAGTGCGACAACGCCGGCTCCCGCGATCACGCGATCACCCGTTGAAAGTTTCTTCATGTCAAATGCGGCCATGGGGGCCCCTCCCGGTCTTGGATTTCTCATGATTACCACAGTCTGGGCAGTCATGCGGGTGATACCCCGTCGAGTGGTCACGCTAATCGGCCGAGGTCTCGGACCCGAATCGAGGATCGCGCTGTGAATGTGGCAATCTACGCTCGCCACTGTGCCCGCCGGCTACTCGACCACCCCGCTCGCCACGAAGCTCGGCCTCAAGGAACGCCACCGCCTGGTACTGGCGCATGCGCCGGCCGGATGGACCGTTGGTGAACTGCCCGTGGGCGTGCGGGTCCTGCGACGCCGCACCGGCCACGCCGACGTCCTCATCGCCTTCTTCCACCAGCTCACCGTCATGGAGCGAGAGGTCGCGGAGCTGGCCGAAGCGATCGAGTCCGACGGATCACTGTGGCTGGCGTGGCCGCGACGGGCCGGCGGCCACACGAGTGACATCACCGACAACGAAGTCCGGCGGGTGGTCCTCCCTTTCGGACTGGTGGACGTGAAGGTGGCCGCACTCGACGAAAACTGGTCAGAACTGAAGATGGTGTGGCGCAAGGAGCGTCGCTCGCGACGACCGACGGACTGCTCGGCGAGCGGCACCCGACCGGCGTAGCCGATCGGAGGGGCCCTCGATTCAGCCCTGGCAGGCCTGGTAGTTGGCGAGGGCCCACAGGTGGGCGACGACCGACGGAACGATCGAGGGGCAGAGCGGAATCCCGGCGTTGCCCTTCATCACCCAGTGGCCTGTCGTCGTGCGGAAGAAGACGCCGTAGCTGCCGCCGTCCTGAAACGACACCTTGGCCGCGTAACTGGCCGGCAGGACGAGATTGAAGTTAGCGAGCGCCCAGTACCGGTGGTCGACGGCGTCGTAGGCCATGAGCGGCCCGACGGGATCGGTCGTGCGCACGCGCGTCCACTTGATGTGATCGGTCTTCTTCATCCCGTGACTGGCCAGCTTGTACTTGACGAACGTCGACTCGAGGACGGCGCGGTCAGCGCTGGTCGGGTGCACGACGTGCGAGGCCGTCGTCGCGGAACCGAGTGAACTCGACGCCAGCACGCCAACAGAACTCAAGGCAATCACCGACACCAGCGAGCGAAGAGGTCTCCTCATAGCGTTCGAACCTACCCCAGCCCGGCGCGAAATCGAGGTCAGTTTTCAATTGTTGTGAATCGCCGCAAACGCCCAACCGTCGACGACGAATCGTCGGTCGGCCTGGTGGAAGCGACAGACCGAATCGGTTGTCGGGGCGCTTGATTGCTGGTCTAACGATGGGTGGGGCCGGGAGTCAGTTGGTGGTCACTGTGGCAACCTTCCTCGCGCCCGTGATCGTCGCCGAGCGTCGCGCGAGGCTCCAACGCGACGGTCGGGATCATCATGATGTCCGGCCCGCTCAACACCGCCGGGTCCGGTTCAGGAGGATTGAGGTCGCAGGACGCGGTCCCGAGATGGGCGTCTCTCAGTTGGGTCGGACCACTAGACGCAGTATTCGTGCGAACGGCCCTAACTGGCCGAGACTGCTCGAAGGCCGCTCACGATCGCGCTTCGGTACTCGTCATCCAACGGGTAGGGCACGTAGAGGCCGTAGCGGTCGATGACGTCGCCGAACCTCGTCTGGACGACGGCCGCCACCTCGTCGACGAGGCCAACGGTCGCGAAGGTGTTGAGCACGTCGTCGTCGATCAACGACGCCATCGCCGTCCAGTCCCCCACCCGCGAGAGCGCGTTCAGCTCGGTCTGCAACTCACCCCAACCGTGCAGTTCGAGCACTCCCCGGTAGGCGGGGGTGGAGCCGTAAAAGGCGATCTGGGAGCGCACGGCGTTCTTCGCCGCCTCGAGCTCCACCGGCGTGCGACCCGTCGCCATCAGGCCCGAGAAGGAGATCTGGTAGGTGTCGAGCGACCGGCCGACCTTCGAGAGACCCCGTGCGAGCGCCGGCATCGTCACCTCGCGCAAGTAGCGCTCGGTCGTGAACGGGTGGACCAGCAGCCCGTCGGCGACCTCGCCCGCCACCTCGGTCATTAGCTCGCCGACGGCCGCGAGGAAGATCCGAGGCGGGCCGAACGGATTGGGACCGGGGTTGAAGAACGGCGTCATCAACGTGTGGCGGTAGAACTCGCCGCGGAAGTCCATCGTCGTGCCCTCGTTCCAGCACGACCAGATGGCGCGCATCGCCAGGATGTACTCGCGCATCCGCGGGGCCGGATGCGACCACGGCATGGAGTAGCGCTTCTCGATGTGGGGCTTGATCTGACTGCCCAGTCCGAGCAGCAGACGACCGTGCGAGAGCAGCTGGACGTCGTTGGCCATCGTGGCGGTGATCATCGGACTGCGTCCGAAGGCGACCACGATGCCGGTACCCAGTTCGAGGCTCGTGGTGGCCGTCGCCGCGCCGGCGAGCATCAAGAGCGGGTCGTGGCCGACCTCGGCCGACCACGCGCCGTCGTAGCCTTCGGCCTCGGTCCGTCGGGCCCGCTCGGCGAAGTCGCCCGATCCGAACGAGATCTCACCGTCGATCAAGAGTGGGCTCATATGGTGCGACCTGCCTTCTCCCAGTAGGGGGCGCGCAACTTGCGCTTGAACATCTTGCCCGAGTCCTCGCGCGGCAGCTCGTCGTGGAAGGTGATGACCTTGGGCACCTTGTAGCCGGCCAGGTGCGCGCGCACGTGGGCGCGCACGTCGGCCTCGCCGAGCGACGAATTGGGCTCGAGCTTCAGCGCCGCGGCGATCGACTCCCCGAACTCGTCGTCGGGTATCCCGAACACGGCGCAGTCGGCCACCCCCGCGAGCTTCAAGAGGCAGGCCTCGATCTCGATCGGGTAGATGTTGACGCCGCCCGAGATGACCATGTCGCGCACCCGGTCGCACAGGTAGAGGAAGCCGTCCTCGTCGAAGAAGCCGACATCCCCGCAGGTGATCAGGCCGTCGCGCTCGACCTCAAGGCGCGCGTCGTCGCGTCCGTGGTAGGTGAAGTCGGAGAATCCCCGAGCGCGCACGAAGACCTCGCCGGTCTCGCCGATTGGCAGCGGGCCGTCCTCGCCAATGACCTCAATGTCGCAGTGGGCGAGCGCACGCCCGACCGTGCCGGGATGCGCGAGCCACTCGGTCGCGTCACAGCCCACGATCAGACCGACTTCGGTGCTGCCGTAGAACTCGGAAACGATCGGGCCGAGCCACTCGATGATGGCCCGCTTGACGTCGGGCGGGCACGGCGCGGCGGTGTGCGAAACGTTCAGCAGCGACGACAGGTCGTAGCGGTCGCGGACCTCGGGCGCCAAGCGCAGCAGGCGCACGAACATCGTCGGCACCATGTAGAGCGAGGTGATCCGGTGGCGCTCCACCAGTGCCAAGAGCTCCTCGGGCTCGAAGCGGTCCTGGATCACCACGAACCCGTCGTAGAGTCGCAGCGCGGCCGTCGCGTAGGTGAGGGGCGCGGAGTGGTACATCGGACCGGCGACGACCGTGCGCATCGAGGGGGCCAGACCGAACACCCGGGCGACGTCGCCCAGATAGTCGAGCACCCCTTCAGCGTCGTGCGTGTCGGGCAGCCGGCGCACGCCCTTCGGGTGGCCCGTCGTGCCCGACGTGTAGATCATCGACGTTGGCGCCCCGAGGTAGACCTCACCCAAGGGCACAAAGCCGTCACGCCATCCCGACCACTCGGTCACGCCCTCGGGCAACCTCGCCGCCGCCTCGGACACGTCGAAGGCCGCCGCAATACTGGGTGGCGTCGTCACGCCGAGCACCGTCAGGCCATCGGGAAGGGCGGCGTGGACCGGGGCCAACAGATCGGCGTGCGCGACGCACACCTTTGAACCGGAGTCGGCCACGACGTAGGCCACCTCCTCGGCGCTACCGTGCCAGTTGATGGGCACCGGAGCCGCTCCCAGCGCCGACGCCGCAATCGACGCCTCGAAGAACTCAAGGTCGTTGCGCATCAACAGCGCAATCGTGTCACCGGGACCGACGCCGAGCGAACGCAGTCCGGCCGCGGCCCGCATCGCGCGGTCGTTCAGCTCCGGGCTCGCGACGAACGTGTCGCCTCGCAGGACGCCCGCGACGTGCGCCGGTCCGTGGTCATCCATGACGTCCCCCAGTAGATGTATGTCTGTCCGGACCTTAATGCAGGGCTCCGCAAAATCCGTGCTCCGCACGGGCTCGCGAGCCAGTCGACGAGACCACGGAGTCGGTCGAGCGTCCGCGAGCTAGACGAGGGGACCGCGCGTGGTGGCGCCGGGTTCGAGCCGCGCGCCCTCGCGAATGATCGCCTCGAGCGCGTCGGGGTCGTCAGGCGTGACGAACGGCCGCACCCATTTGCCGACGTCGAGGATCAGGCCAACCGTCTTCGTCGGACGCTTCACGTCCAGGTTGACCCAGTACCGCGGATTGGCCGTGCCCCATATCCTGGCGCCTCCGCGCAGGGCGCTCAACTGGACCCGCTGGAGCGAGCGGACCTCGTCGAAGCGGACCCTCTTGGACCCCCAAGGGAAGTAGTAGCGCCGGATCGTGAGGCCCACGGCATCGCACGAAAGCCCGCTGTCGCGGTACACGTCGACCATGGGCGCACCATACCGCCATGATCCGAGGCGTCCGGTCGGCCATCAAACTATGGAGATCCGACCTCACCGGTCAGGACTCGGGGAAGTCCCTCATCTTGCCGAGAGGCGACGCGAGTAGCCAGCCGACCGCGAGGGATGAACCCGCCGCGCCGATCCACAGCGCCCACCGAACACCGAACGCCGATCCAATGGCGCCGCCGGCGAGCGCCCCGATGGGGATGACCCCCCAGACGACGAAGCGCATGGTCGCGTTCATCCGGCCGAGCAGCGCCGGTGGGCAGAGGCGCTGGCGGAAGCTGACCTGGTTGACGTTGTAGAGCACGCTGCCGAATCCCATGAAAAACGAGCCCGTAGCGAAGAGGACGGCGCCGTTGGAGGGCGTCGCGCCGGGAACGATGAGCATCGCCGCCTCGAGGGCGATGCCGAGAAAGGTCGCGCGAGCACTGCCAATGCGCCGAGCGATGGCGGTGGCGCCGAGACCACCGAGCACGCCCCCTACTCCCGCCGACGACAGGACGAGGCCGATGATGCCCGGCGATAGGTGGATCACCCGCACGAGAAAGACAATCGCCACCGCGAAGGCCATCGACCCGAAGAGATTCGACGTCGCCGTGGTGAAGGCAATCGCCCGCAGGATCGGATGGCCGAAGACGAATCGCAGACCTTCGGCGATCTCGGTACGCAGGTGGGGATGGCTTCGCGGGGCGCGCGGCCCCTCCGGCTTTCGAATGCCGGCCACGGCGACCGCCGAGACGCCGAAACTCGCGGCGTCGACCGCCACCGCGAGGGGGCCACCGATCACTTGGACCAGCACGCCGGCCAGTCCCGGCCCCCCGACGCCGGCGAGTTGGGACGTTACCTGGAGCTTCGAGTTGCCCTCGACGAGCGCCTCGAGTCCGATGAGGTCCGGGAGGTAGGACTGATAGGCGACGTCGAAAAACACCGTGAGAATCCCGGCGAGGAACGTGACGACGAAGAGCTGCGCGAGGGTGAGCCCCCCGAGCTCGTACGCCACCGGGATGCTCCCATATGCGGCGAGCCGACCGAGGTCGGAGACAATCATGACCGGGCGTTTGGCCAGACGGTCGACCCAGGCACCGGCCGGCAGCCCGATGAGCAAGAAGGCCATCATCGAGGCCGCGTCCAGGGCGCCGACCTCGAAGGTCGAGGCGTGCAAGGTCCGCACTGCCACCAGCGTGATCGCGACGACACTGATCTGGCTGCCGAACTCACTCACCGTCTCGCCACCCCACAGCATCCGGAAGTCACGGTGTCGCCAGAGGGAGGCCATGGGTAGTCGTCCTTTCTATCCGATTCGAGCGGGCGGACCCGCCACGGGCGCCCTCGGTCGTCTGGGCGTCGAGCGATCATCGAGACGGGGCGGGAGTTGTCGAGTCGGCATCACAGCGCCACCGAGTGTCGAACTCACTCCCGCCGTCGGATCGTCGCCCGCTGGAGCTCGACCGCCGAGAGTTTAGGAGCAGCCGCTGGTTGCTCCGCACGTGGAGCACACGTAACACGAGCCGGCCCGCTGCATCGTGTTGCCGCACTGGTAGCACATCGGTGCATCGCGCTGCTCGGATCGGTTGAGCAGCTTCGGCTCGTTCGACGGCCTCTCAGCCAGGTCCACGAGCGTCGGCTGGACGCTCGCGTTGACCGACGGGGTGGCCTGCTCGACGACCTCGGGCAGCGTGGGCTGGATCCGCTCGCTCGTCGAGAGCACGCCCAGGTCCTCGCGCTCGCTCGGGTTCAAGTAGTCGAGCGCCAGACGTCGGAAGATGTAGTCGACGAGCGACGTGGCGATGCGCAGGTCGGCGTCGTCGGTCATGCCCGAAGGCTCGAACTTCATGTTGACGTACTTGCGCACGTAGGTCGCGAGCGGCACGCCATGCTGCAGCCCGAGGCTGATCGAGATCGAGAAGGCGTCCATGATGCCCGCGAGGGTCGAGCCCTGCTTGGACACCTTGATGAAGACCTCGCCCGGGCGGCCGTCCTCGTACTCCCCGACAGTGACGTAGCCCTCGCAGTCGGCGACGCGGAACGAGAAGGTGGCCGACTCGCGACGACGGGGCATGCGCTCACGCACCGCGCCGACGAGCACGTGCGAGCCCTCGGACTTGGCGAGCTCCAGAGCGGCCTCGAGCTTGTGGATCTTCGTGTAGAGCTCGGCCGCGACCGAGTCGGTCGCGGTGACCGACGACGACGACTCCCCACCGTCCTTGCGAGCCGTTGAGAGGGGTTGACCGACCTTGCAATTGTCGCGGTAGATCGCGACGGCCTTCACGCCGAGCCTCCAGGCGTCCATGTGCAGGTTCGCCACGTCCTCGATGGACGCGTCCTCTGGCATGTTGACGGTCTTGGAGATGGCACCCGAGATAAACGGTTGAACGGCACCCATCATCTTCACGTGGCCTAGGTAGTGAATCGTATTGTCGCCCATGGAGCAGGCGAAGACCGGCAAGTGCTCGGGCTTCAGTGCCGGCGCGCCAACGATCGACTTGTGCTCGTCGATGTAGGCCTCGATCGCCGAGACCTCCGCCTCGGTGTAGCCGAGCACCCGCAGGGCGCGCGGAACAGTCTGGTTGACGATCGACATGTTGCCGCCGCCGACCAGCTTCTTGAACTTCACCAGCCCGAGGTCCGGCTCGATGCCGGTGGTGTCGCAGTCCATGAGCAGCCCGATGGTCCCTGTCGGCGCGAGCACCGATGCCTGAGCATTGCGCACACCATGGCGTGCGCCGAGGTCGACGGCCTCCTCCCAGGCGTGCTGGGCGGCCTCGAGGATCTCGCCTGGGGCCTTCGACTCGTCGATCTGATACGCAGCGTCGCGGTGCATTCGCAGGACGTCGAGCATCGGCACCGCATTCTCCGCGAAGCCCTCGTGGGGCCCCATTCGCCCGGCGGTGCGTGCACTCGTCGCGTAGGCGTGACCGGTCATCAGCGCCGTGATCGCCGCGGCCCAGGCACGACCCTCGTCGGAGTCGTAGGCGAGGCCCGAGGCCATCAGCAGCGCTCCGAGGTTGGCGTAGCCCAGTCCGAGCTGGCGGAATCGGCGAGAGTTCTCACCGATCTTCTCGGTCGGGTAGTCGGCGGCGCCGACGATGATCTCCTGGGCCGTGAAGAGGACCTCTATCGCGGCCTTGAAGGAGTCAACGTCGAAGCGCCCGTCGCCCTCGAGGAACTTCATCAGGTTCAGGCTGGCCAGATTGCAGGCCGAGTTGTCGATGTGCATGTACTCCGAGCACGGGTTCGAGCCGTTGATGCGATCGGTGTTAGACGACGTGTGCCACTTGTTGATGGTGGTGTCGAACTGCAGGCCGGGGTCGGCGCACTCCCATGCGGCGCGCGCGATCTGGCGCCACAGCTCACGGGCGCTGACGGTCTGGACGACCCGTCCGCCGTGTCGCGCCATGAGGTCCCAGTCGGCGTCGTTGAGAACCGCCTGCATGAATTCGTCCGAGACGCGCACCGAGTTGTTGGCGTTCTGGTACTGGATGGAGTGGATGTCCTTACCGTTGAGGTCCATGTCGAATCCGGCGTCGCGCAGCACGCGGGCCTTGTTCTCCTCGTTGGCCTTGCACCAGATGAACTCCTCGACGTCGGGGTGGTCCACGTCGAGGATGACCATCTTCGCCGCGCGGCGCGTCTTGCCACCGGACTTGATCGTGCCGGCCGAGGCGTCCGCGCCGCGCATGAACGACACCGGGCCGCTGGCCGTGCCGCCGCCCTCGAGCATCTCGGCGCTCGAGCGGATCTTCGAGAGGTTGACTCCCGCGCCGGAGCCGCCCTTGAAGATGATGCCCTCCTCGGTGTACCAGTTGAGGATCGAGCGCATCGAGTCCTCGACGGCGAGGATGAAGCAGGCGCTGCCCTGCTGGGGCACGCCCTTCACACCGATGTTGAACCACACCGGGGAGTTGAAGGCGGCCTTCTGGGTGATGAGCAGGTGCTTGAGCTCGTCGCGGAAGGTCTCGGCCTCCTCGTCGTCAACGAAGTAGTCGCGCTCGACGCCCCAGGTCGTGATCGTGTCGACAATGCGGTCGACGACCTGCTTCAGACTGGTCTCGCGCTGCGGGGTGCCCAGCGTGCCACGGAAGTACTTCTGGGCGAGGATGTTGGTCGCGTTGAACGACCAGCTCGCGGGGACCTCGACGTCCAACTGCTCGAAGGCGACCGATCCGTCGCGGAAGTTCGAGATGCGTGCGTCGCGGCGGTCCCAGACCACCTCGTCGTAGGGGTGACGGTCGTCCGTCGTGAAGAAGCGGCGAAGTCCAATTCCGAGTCGCTGAGGTGCGATAGCCATGTCAATTGTCCCTTTTCTTTCCGAATCCGACACTGCGTCCATGCCTCTGGCGCCGATTGGGTCGGGAAGTCGAGGTTAGTGCGTCCCGGCCCCCAGCCACAAGATGTAGTGGTCAAACCACTTCCCGTCGCAAGATGCTGTGTCATTACAGCACTGTAATTAGACCGCGTCAACTCTATTTTAGCGATTTCTCGATAATTCTCTCGCTCGAAACCCAGGTCCCAGTAACTGCAGCGATTCTCACTAGCCTGACCCCCGTGGAACTCGTCCTCGCCCTAGACGCCGGCACCTCCGGGGTGCGCACGGTCGCCTTCGACCACCGGGCCCGCGTCGTCGACGGCGCCTACCGCGAGCTGACCCAGCACTTCCCCCGTCCCGGCGAGGTCGAACACGACGCCGCCGAGATCGCCGACCTCGCCGTGGCGACCCTGCGCGAGGTCGCCAACCGCGTCCACCATGACGGCCACCACGTCGCCACGGTCGGGATCACCAACCAACGTGAGACGACGATCGCCTTCGATCGCGAGAGTGGACACCTCCCCCACCACGCCCTCGTCTGGCAGGACCGTCGCACGTCGCCCTACTGCGAGCGACTCGAGGCGGCCGGCCACGGTCCGCTGGTGCGCGCGACGACCGGCCTCGTGCTCGACCCGTACTTCTCAGCGACGAAGATGCGCTGGTTCCTGGACCACGCCCACATGGACGCCCTCGCGGCGCCGAGCTTCGCCACGGTCGACACGTGGCTCGCGTGGTGGCTCACCGGCGGCGTCGACGGTGGCACCTTCGTCACCGAGCCGTCAAACGCCTCGCGCACGATGTTGATGGACTTGGGGACGCTCGACTGGTCGCCGGCAATGACCGAGCTGTTCGACGTCGACGAGGGGATGCTCGCCGACATCCTGCCCTCGACCACCACGTTCGGCACGATCAGTGCCGAGGTCGTGCCCGAGCTCGGGGGCGTCGCCGTCACGGGGATCCTCGGCGATCAGCAGTCGGCGCTCTTCGGCCAGGCCTGCTTCTCACCCGGCGTCGTCAAGGCCACCTACGGCACCGGCGCCTTCGTCCTGGCCAACGTGGGCGACAGCGACCCGGGGGTCTTCGACGGGTTGGTCACCACCGTCGCCTGGGACCTCGGCGCATTCGGACCGGCCGCGTACGCGGTGGAGGGATCGGCCTTCGTCGCCGGGGCGGCGGTGCAGTGGCTGCGTGACGAGCTCGGCTTCCTAACGAGCGCGGCCGACCTCGAAGCGCTGGCCAGCAGCGTGCCCGACAGCGGTGGCGTGCAGTTCGTGCCGGCCTTCACCGGCCTCGGCTCGCCATTCTGGCGTGCCGGAGCGCGCGGCTCGATCAGCGGTCTCAGTCGCGGCGCCGGGCGCGGCCACGTCGCGCGCGCGCTCGTCGAGGCGCTCGCCTACCAGGTGCGCGCCATGACCGACGCGTTCGCGCAAGGCGGCATCGCGCTGCGCGAGGTGCGCGCCGACGGAGGCGCGGCGGCGATGGACCTCCTGATGGAACTCCAGGCGACGAACTCCCGCCTGCCCGTACTGCGCAGCTCCTCACTCGAGGCGACCGCGCGCGGCGCCGCGACCGTCGCCGGGCTCGAGATCGGACTGTGGGGCTCACTCGACGAGCTCGCCGGACTCTGGGAGTGCGATCGACGCTTCGAACCCGACGAGCCGACCTTCGCGGACCTCGGCTACGCGGCGTGGCGAAGGGCTGTCGAACGCTCGTAGGAGCGGTAGTTTCTTAGCACGAGCAACCGGGGGGAATCGTGGAGAGTCTGACGTCCAAGGTGGTGCGCGAGGGTCTGTCGTTCGGCGAGAGCCCGCGGTGGCACGACGGTCGGCTGTGGTACTCGGACTTCTATCGCCACGGCGTCTTCTCGATGGACGCCGACGGCTGGCACGAGCGTCTGGAGCACCCGGTGCCCGGCCAGCCGTCGGGCCTCGGCTGGCTGCCTGACGGCGACCTCCTTTGCGTCTCGGCAACCGACCACCGGGTGTTGCGCTTCGGCCCTGACGGCGAGTCGGTCTTCACCAACATCGCCGAGTACTGCGGCTTCTGGGCCAATGACATGGTCGTGTCGGCGAGCGGCCACAGCTACGTGGGCAACTTCGGATTCGACCTGCACGCGGTGCTGCGAACTGGCCAGTTGCCCCTCCCCGCACCAACCACCAACGTCGTCGTCATCAACCCCGTCGGGCGGGTCATTCAGGTGGTTCCCGACATGTCGTTCCCCAACGGCTCGGTGATCTCCCCCGACGGCGCGACCCTGATCGTCGGTGAGACCATGACGAATCGCTTGAGCGCCTTCACGATCGACGTCGACGGAACGCTGCGCGACCAGCGCGTATGGGCGCAGCTCGACTTCGTCTTCAACGACGGGATGTGCCTGGACGCCGACGGCCAGATCTGGCTGGCCAACGCGATCACGAACCAATGCTTGCGAGTGCAGGAGGGAGGCGTCGTCACGGGCGTCGTGACGACGTGTGAGACCGCCTTCGCGTGCATGCTCGGCGGCGACGACGGGCGCACCCTCTACGTGATGACCGCCCCGTCCAGCGACCCACTCGAGATCGCCCAAGTCACGCTCGGCAAGATCGAGACCGCGGAGGTGGCCACTCCCGGCGCTGGGCTACCGTGACCCTCGATCCGACGCTGTCGCGCTCCGAGCTGGACCGGATTGCGCTCGACGCGTACCTGTACTTCTATCCCCTCGTCCTCATGGAGACGACGCGACTGGCGACGACCAACTGATCGTACGGCGAGCGCGCCGGCGTCGGACCGATGGGCACGCTGGCCCATTCGAGGGCCTTCCCACCGGCGCACTTTCTAACGGTCGTGCGCCCCAACTTCGACACGCTCTACACGACGGCGTGGCTCGACCTCACGAACGGTCCCTACGTCATCGCGCTGCCGGCGATGGAGGGCCGATTCTTCATGCTCCCTCTCTACGACATGTGGACCGACGTGTTCGCCTCACCGGGCACCCGCACGAACGGCACCGCCGCCTTCACCATCGCGATCTGCGCACCAGAGTGGCGCGGCACGCTGCCCGAGGGCGTCGCGCGTATCGACGCGACGACGCGCCGGGTCTGGGTCATCGGTCGGACCGAGACCAGGGGACCGGCGGACTACGGTGCCGTTCACGCGCTCCAGGACGCGATGGCGATGGCGCCACTCGCCACCTGGCCGCACTTTGCGCCGCCCCCCGACGACAAGGACCCGTCGCTCGACACGAAGACGCCGCCGATGCGAAAGGTCGACCAGATGTCGAGCGCCGAGTTCTTCGCGACCGCCGCGCGCCTGGTCGCGACCGAGCGGCCCCACGCCACCGACTGGGGCATGGTGACCCGCCTCGCGCGCGTCGGGCTACGCGTCGGCGAGCCGTTCGCCGTGCAGGCCCAGTCGGGCCCCGTCATCGAGGCCTTCACTGGGGCACCCGGCGCGGCACAGCGCGAGATGGCGTCGCGCGCACGCGCAGTCGCCCCCTCGGTCGACGGATGGATCGCCTCGGGTGAGCTCGGCGTCTACGCCAACAACTACCTAAGGCGTGCGATGACGGCGCGCTGGGGTCTCGGCGCCAATCCGCCCGAGGAGTCGATCTACCCGAACCTCGAGCGCGACGCGCAGGGCTCGACGCTCGACGGGACCTACCGCTACCTGCTGCGCTTCGAGGCCGGCGGCCTCCCACCGGTCGACGCGTTCTGGTCACTCACGGTCTACGACCGCCAGGGCTTCCACGTCGCCAACGAGATCGACCGCTTCGCGTTGGGTGACCGTGACGAGCTCATCTACGGCGCCGACGGCTCGCTGGAGATCCTGCTCGCCCACGAACGGCCGAGCGACGAGTGGGTCGCCAACTGGCTACCGGTCCCCGCCGAGGGCTTCATGGTGACGCTGCGCCTCTACCTGCCCCGTGAGGACGCCGTCACGCAACGCTGGACGGCACCGGCGGCCGTGCGGCTCGGCTAGCTAGTCGAGCTTCGTCAGCGCCCTCTTCAGGTTGCGCACGGCCTGGTGCGTGCGCAGCTCGTTCTCGATCAGCGCGAAGCGCACGTGGCCGTCGCCGCCCCCGCCGAAGCCGACGCCCGGGCTGGTCGCCACGTCCGCCTCCTCGATGAGGAACTTGGAGAACTCCAGCGAGCTCATCTCGCGGTAAGGCTCGGGGATCGGCGCCCAGACGAACATCGAACCGCGCGGCGTCGTCACCGGCCAGCCGATGCGCGCGAGGCCCTCGATCAGGGTGTCACGACGGGACTGGTAGATCACGCGCAGCTCTTCGGGGTAGTCGACGGCCTCATTCATCGCCACAATCGCCGCGATCTGTACCGGCTGGAAGGTGCCGTAGTCGAGGTAGCTCTTCAGCTTGGTCAGCGCCGCCACGATCTCGGCGTTGCCGACCATGAAGCCGACGCGCCAGCCCGCCATCGAGAACGACTTCGTGAGCGTGTAGAGCTCGACGCAGCACTCCCGGGCGCGCGGCACCTGGAGGATCGAGGGCGGCCGGTAGCCGTCGAAGCCGAGGTCGGCGTAGGCGAAGTCGTGGCAGATCACGATCCCGTGCTCGAGGGCGAAGCCGACCAGGCGCTCCATGAATGCCAGGTCCACGCACGCACTCGTGGGATTGTGTGGGAAGGAGCAGATGATGGCTCGGGGCTTCACGACGGCCCCCTCCCACGCGGCGACGAGCCCGTCGAAGAAGTCGTCACCGGGGTCGTTGGTGCTGGTGCCCGGGTCGTGCATGGGCACGGTGATCACAGTCGCCCCGGCGAAACCGGGGCCGGCGAGGTGGATCGGGTAGCTCGGGCTCGGCACGATGGCGCTGTCACCCGGACCGAGCAGGACCCACATCAGGTGGGTCAGGCCCTCCTTGGCGCCGATGGTCGTCACCACCTCGGTGTCGGGGTCGAGGTCGACGTCGAAGAGGCTCTTGTAGCGCGTGGCAATCGCGAGGCGGAGGTTGGGGATGCCGCGACTGGCGCTGTAGCGGTGATTGCGCGGGTTGCGCGCGGCCTCGGCCAGTTTGGCGACCGCCACGTCGGGGCTCGGCAGGTCGGGGTTCCCGAAGCCGAAGTCGATCACGTCGCGCCCCGCGGCGCGCGCCTCGGCCTTCAGTCCGTTGATCTGGGCGAAGACGTAGGGCGGCAGTCCGTTGATGCGGCGAAATTCCATCGTTGCAATTTACTTAGTCATCGAGTCGAGCGCCATTCACCCAATGCGCCGATCGGCGCGTCCGGGCTGAGGATCGCCCACGTCGCTCCGGCGAGGGCCAGTCCGTCGAGGCGCTGGCCCAGTTCCGTTGGCACCGGGCCGGCCCAGTTCACCGGACCGCGCTGGGCCACTTCCCGCAGCCGCTCGTCGTCGACGTTCCAGAGGTTCACCGTGGCGCCGAGCTCGCGCGCCAGCTCGTTGGTCGCCTCGGCCCCGGCCCCGATCCACACCGGCATCGTCGGCAGGAGGGCGAGGGCCGCCTCTCGGATCAGGGTCCGTCGGGCGTCGGGCGAGAGCGACGCCAATCCGTAGGCCTCGTTCTCGGGGGCCGAGAGGTGGTCACCGGCGCCGAGCGCCGCGATGACCCGACCCGGGGCGATTCGCTCCAGGGTCCGGAACTGGCCCACCAGGTGCTCGGTGCCAACGAGCCCGACGCGTGCGACGAGCGGTCCGACGACGAGCCCTTCGTGTCGCCGGGCGATCGCCGCGAGCAGCGGGAACGGGGCGAGCGACGGACGCAGCGGCGAGCCTATGGGCCAGAGGTGGTCGTAGGCGAAGACGCCGTCGAGCCCGCAGCGCGCGGCCTCGTCAGCGAGGGCGAACGCGTCGTCGCCCCCGCTGCGAAAGGTCGGCAGCAGGACGCCCAGTCTCACGAATGACGCTCGAAGGCGACGAGAGCGGCGCCCATCGCCCCGGAGCGGGGACCGAACATTGAGGAAGTGACGGTGATCGCCGGGCGGGCGCTGTAGCCCTCGACGAGGTCCACGAGGTACTCCCGGGCCGAAGGCAGCACGAGCTCGGACGCGCTCGAGAGCCCGCCGCCGATCACGAAGTGGCCGCAGTCGAGGATCGCGGCGAGATTGGCCAGTCCCAGCGCGAGCCACCAGCCGACCTCCTTCATGAGCATCACGGCCTCGTCGAGGCCCCGGGCGGCGGCGGCCGTCACGTCCTCGGCGCGAACCGAGGCCGCATTGCCGCACTCGGTCACGAGCGTCGGCAGGCGGCCGGCGATGGCCGCCTCGCGGGTCAGTCGATGAAGCCCCCCGCCCGAGGCGTAGCGCTCCCAGCAGCCATGACCCCCGCAGTGGCAGGCCGCGCCGCGAGCGACCACGACCATGTGGCCGATCTCGCCCGCGAAGCCGCTGCGCCCGCGCACCAGCTTGCCGTCAGCGACCACGCCCCCGCCGATGCCCGTGCCGAGGGTGACCATCACGAAGTCGTCGATGCCCCGTCCGGCCCCCCACTCGTGCTCGGCGAGTGCAGCGCAGTTGGCGTCGTTCTCGCAGAACACGATCGAGCTGGTGAGGGACTGGCCGAGCAGCGCGCCGAGGTCCGCGCCCGAGGCGGTCTGGAGGTTCGGCGCGAAGGCGAGTCGCCCGTCGCGACGCATCATGCCCGGCAGCCCGATGCCGACGGGCACATCACCGGACCGCACTCCCTGGCGATCGCACAGCTCCTTGATCAGCTCGGTGAGGACCTTCGCGGTCGCGGCGCCGGCGCCGTCACTGTGGTCGTGGGGCGTCTGGGCCCGAACTTCGCCCAGCACCCGCCCGTCGCGCGCGACGATCAGCGCCAAGGCCTTCGTCCCGCCGACGTCGACGCCGATCGCCACGTCGGTCATGCCAGCTGCTCAGCCCGTGCCTTCAACTCATGAAGGGCCTGTGTCTGGATGCGGTAGGCCGCGCGAGACTTGATGAACGACGGGATCGGCACGAGGAGCTCGACCTCCAGGTCGTAGGTGACCTTCGTCCCCCCGCCCGACGGCTCGAAGCGGTACTGGCCGTTGAGGGTCTCGGTGAGGTCGCCCTCGATCTGGTGCCAGGACAGCTGTTCGGGCGCCCGGCCGTAGTCGTAGCGCAGCGTGTACGTCGTCGAGCGACCGAAGGCGGCGGCTCGGAACTCGACCTCGAGCGCTCGGCCCTCGGCGTCGCGCTGGACGACCTCGATCCGCTTGAGGTCACCGACCCAGTTCGCGTAGTGCTCGAAGTCGGTCACCACGTCGTAGACGGCGCGCGGCGACGCGTTCACCACTATCGACTCGGTCGCTCGTTGCGTCACGGCACCTCCCTGACGACCACCTTACGACAGTTGGAATTCGTCCCCGAAGTGGTCGAATGGCGCCAAGTCGTACGAAAGCTGCGCGGCGAGCCGGTCCCACTGGGATCGCTGCACGGCCACCTCCCGCGCCCGACGCCCGTACGAAATCCGTCGCTCGTCGTCCACGACGAGCGCGCGAATCGCGTCGGCGAGGGCATCGTCGCTGCGCGAGTAGGCGACCACGGTGCCGGTGACGCCGTCGAGAACGGCCTCGTGACTGCCGCCCGAGCGACCGGCGACCTGGGCGACGCCAGTGGCGGCCGCCTCGAGGAACACGATCCCGAAGCCCTCCTGCTCCAGTCCGAGCCACCGGCTCCGACAGTCCATCACCATGAGGTCGCTCGCCCCGAGCCACGACACCAACTGCTCGTCGGGGACCCGCCCGAGGAACGTCACCGGCGCGTGCAATTTCGCCGCCATCCGTTCGAGCCGGGCGCGGTCTCGGCCGTCGCCGCCGATCGCGACGCGCAGCTGGGGGAACTCGACGGCGAGGCGAGCCGCGGCGTAGATCAGCGTGTCCATGCCCTTGCGCGGAACGAGACGCGAGTACGAGCTCACGAGGAACGCGTTCCCGTCGAGGCCGAGCGATCGTCGCACGTCGACGCGCCGTGACGGGTCGAGCGGGATGAAACGACTGGTGTCGACACCCGGCGGGACGCGGATCACCGGGGGCATCTGGTCGGCGGTCACGCGTCGGGCCTCGTCCTCGGGGTAGCTTCCGGCGCAGATCGCGACCTGCGCGTGGCGCAGTACGTGGCGAAGAGTCGACGCCACGAAGGGAAGTCGACCGGGTATCGCCACCTCGGCCCCGTGCAGCACGACGCCGTAGGGACGCGAGAGGAGCGGCCCCAGGAGACCGAGGGGCCACGCCGGGTCCAGCAGGACCAGGTCGGGCCGGTGGCGCTCGATCGCCGCTTCGATCGCCGAGAGCGCCCTGGGGGTGGGCAGGTAGAGCGTCGAGGCCGGGACCCGCTCCACCACGAGCGGGGACGACGCGTCGAAACCCGGGGCGTCGGGGTGCGAGGAGGCCGTGAGCACGGTCGCGCGCCCGGCTTCGAGCCGGGTCCACAGTTCGTGGAGGTAGACCTGGATACCTCCGGTCTTCGGGGGGTAGTCGTTGGTCACCAAGAGGTGGCGGGCCATGGGGCAACGCTACTCAACGGGTCGGACCCGTCGACGCTACGGCGTGGCGGAGCGGTGCTGGAACTTCAGTCGGGGGATCATCCCCTGGTTGGTGAGGAGTTGGACGACATCGGCGTCGTGACTCGTCATCACCAGTTCGTCGGGCGTGTCGCCGAGCACGTACGTCACGAGGCAGTCGGCGCAGTCGGGTGTGCCACGCCGCACGCACTCATTGCAGCTGATCGAGAGTTCAATGCCGTTAATCATAAGTGCACCTTTCGCTTCGCCCCACTCTGCCTGAGGGCTGTGACAGGTCAGGGGCGTACGAACCTCCTGACCTCCTCGGCCACCTGCGAGGGACCGAACACCACCCCCTCGGTGATGACGCGACGGGTCGCGGGGTCGACGAGAACGTAGAAGGGCGGCCATCGCACGTTGAGGTCTTTGAGCGCCTCCGGCGCGACGAGCACCGGCCGCAGAGCCTCGTCCCACTCCCCTTCGTCGTCGTCGGTCGCGCTGACGACGACGACCGTCAGCCCGTCGAGCTCGTGGCCGGGGTCCCGCACAAAGTCCCGACATCCATCACATCGGGTCTTGATCACTACGACCAGCGTCAGCTCGGTGAGCTCGATGGTCACGTCCTCACCGTTCGACCAATGGCCGCGCAGGGACGTCGGAGCGGCCCGATCGCGCGGGCGGTCGAAGGAGTGGACGTTCGAGTCGTCGGGCACTACGACTCTGGAATCGCCTCGACTGCCCGTCCGTGACCACACCAGCGACACGTGACCGATTCGACGCTGCGCGCGATCAGCTCGGGCTCCTCGACCGAGAGGTCGCCACCGACGGTGTAGTGGTGGAAGGCCCGCACCGAGGTCGTCTCCACGACGTCGAACCGAGTCAGGTTCCCGCACGCGGTACAGCGGTATCGAGTCGTCACAACTATCACGGTACTTGGATAACACTGGCGGTCATTCAGGCCGATCGCGAGGTGGACGCCGACGTGGGCGGACCTCGTAGTCGAAGGGATCGGGCTCTTCGAACGTGAACACCGTGTCGAGCGGCAGCGGACCCGACGCTGAACCCGTCCGCTCGGCGTCGATCAGACGGCACAGCGCTGCGGGATGGCGCACGTGGTCGATCACGACCGGCCCGGCCGCGGTCTCGAGCAGCACGATCCCCTTGCGGGTCAGCCGCTCCGAGACGCGTTGATCGACGCGCGTCGCGACCACGTCGCGCAACTCGACGGAGCTGCGATGATGGTGCAGCACCCCGCCCTCCAGGACGATTCGCAGATTGGTCACGTGGACCTTGTGCGAGCGCCAACGCCCGGCGCGAGTGAGGGCGACGAGCCCGAAGGGGCCGACGAGGAGGAGCCCGATCAGTGTCTCGTGCTGGTGCACGATGTGGACGTGGCTCGCTCCGACGACGACCAGGGCCACCGCGGCGATTGTCGCGAGCACGGGGCGCCACAGCCCGCGCGCCACTGGCGTCACGGAGATAATGCGCACTTCGCCGTCTCGCATCACCAGTCGCCGACTCATACCAACCAGCGTAAGGACTCGTCGGTCCCCGTCACGTCACCGACCATGAAGGTCGCGTGACGTTCCTTCAGACGTTGCGCATCTGGTTGGCGGCCATGACGAAGTATGCGGAGAGCTCCTCGTACTGCGCGTCGGTCAGCTCCGAGCGCAGACCGTCGAGGGCACCGGCCATCGCCGTCAACCACGCGTCGCGCGCCCTTTTGGTGATGCGAAACGGCTCGTGGCGCATGCGCAACCTCGGATGCCCGCGCTCTTGCATGTAGGTCGCCGGTCCGCCCCAGTACTGAACGAGGAACAGCGTCAGGTGGCGTTTGGACTCGGTGAGGTCATCGGGGTACATGGCGAGGAGCAGTTCGTCGCGGACGACCGACCGGTAGAAGGCCTCGACGAGGCGTTCGAAGAACGGCTCACCGCCGACCTCATCGTAGAACGTGGTTTCCACGCCACCACGCTAATGGCGTCAATTAGACTCGTCGGAGTCCCGAGGGGACGCGCGGGTGTAGCTCAATGGTAGAGCTCCAGCCTTCCAAGCTGGCCATGCGGGTTCGATTCCCGTCACCCGCTCTCACGCATTTCGCCCCACGCGCCAACTGCCACTTGCCTTTTCGATTGGCCACCGTTGTCCGCCCTTGTCCGCGACACACCGCGGTGAAGTGCCCAGAGGTGCCCAAATGGTCGAGAGGATGCCCACGGAGTGCCCATCGTCCTTCGACAATGCACCAAAGTGCTCGATGAGCGACACGTGGTGCTGCGCCATGCGACGAGTCGGTGTGACCTTGCGTTCTCCGGCGACCGTCTATTCCTCGCGAAGCGCCCGGAGCTGTGATCGAACGGTGTCCAGCACTTCGGGGGCGACGTGCTCGGTCTCGGTCGCGGCGAGCTCCATCGCTTCAGGTACCCGTGAGACCACGTCGTCGGTTACGCCCGTCGCCGTCTCTCGTGACATGCCCCATCGCGCGGCCTCGTTGATGACTCGTGAACCGGTCACCCGGTCAAGACGCTGAACACCGTCGACGTACATCGCGAGGTGCTCGACTCCGTAGCGGTGCGTCGACATGACGTCGTAGAGCGGCGCCAGCGACAGGATGCCTTCTCGAGAATGCAGCAGTGAGTAGTTCTTCGCGTGCGCGTCGCCGTTCGCGACGAGGACGTGCACGACGAGGTACGCCAGAAGTGTCGAAAGCGACTCGGGGTCGACTCCACTCAGCGTGTGCGCCAGATCGCGAAGGCCGGGCCCGCCGTCTTCTTGATACTTACGGCCCGGGGGATATCCCAGGGCCTGACAGAAGTCCTCTTGGTGCACCCGCGTGACCGTCCCGTGGGCGTCCACGAGGCGGTCGTAACGCTCGACGACGAGCACGGGGCGACCGTGCACCTCAATCGTCTCGACCCCGGCCACGGGAACGCTCAAGTGCTTCGCGAGTCTCATGCAGAACGCCTCGTTCGCCACCGAGCGAGGAATCCGACGGATCTCCGGCTTCAAGATGTGCGTCGATGGCGTGCCGTCAACCGGGCGGCCCCAGTGTCCATCCGGCATGCGCGTGAGCAGCAACTTCTGCTGCGCACCCCCCAGAGAAAGGCGCACGCGAGTGCTCGCCCCGAGAGGCGCCGTGCGCAAGTTGGCGATGAGCTCGGCCAACTCGCCCTCATCGAGAGGCTCCGCCGTCGTGGTCGTCTCCGGCCAAGGTGGTGATTCTCCTGCTGGCTGGATGACGAGTGCGCCGGCGCACTCCCTTCCCAGTACCGCGAGCATCCCGAAGACGTCATCCACCCGAAGGCCGAGTTCTGCGGCGAGCGCCCCGAGGGGCTCCTCTTCGGGCAGCAGGCCAGCGAGGAAGGGACGCACCGAGCCACTGGTGAAGGTTTCACCTGACACCGGCAGCGACAGCGACAGGAGCGGCGTGCCGAGGGTAAACGTCGCTCGGGCCTCGGGCGTGTAGGCGAGGCGTAGGCGCTGTCGGTGTCGCTCCACCGTGGCGACTCGGATGCCGTAGAGCCAGAGCTCCAGGACGTCGGCCACTACCAGTCCGACCGCTGAAGAGTCATGCGAACCCCTAGGCGCTTGAGGATGACCACGATCCGTCGCAGCTGCTCGGTCTCCTGGCCGTTCTCGAGGCGCGACAGGTAGGGCGCACTCACGCCGACGCTGTCGGCCAACTCGGCCTGGGTGAGTCCGGCCTGGAGGCGGTAGTGGCGGATGGCGGGTCCCAAGGAGGCGGCCGTGTACACCCGGTACGGGTCTTCTGAAGTCGGGTTGTCGAACTTGCTCATATCCATAAGATAGTGCATTTTGTCCTTGATTCCGAATATTCGTAAGATGAGTCTTTCGGGCAGATATTACAGATAATCGCAATGCTCGACGTCAACTCCGATCGATCGGAGTTGGCCCGTACCCGTGATGGCGAGGACTCGGCCTTGTTGAAGCGACACCAGTCATTGAGAGCGTGCGCGACGAACTCTGGTCCATTATCCATGCGCAAGAAGTGCGGCTGTAAACGCGCATCGAAAGTAGCCACACTTCGCCTCTGAAACGCGTATCGAAATCAGCCACACCCAACAGCCTCGGCTGACAAGTTGGTTCCCTAGGGAATCAACCAGCGGCGCGAGTAGATCGCCATCTCGAGTGCGTCGATCGCCAGGTCGCTGCGCAGTGATGTCGAGATCTGCCAACCCACGATGAACCGACTGAACACGTCGATGATGAACGCGACGTAGACCCAACCGGTGAAAGTCTTCACGTAGGTGAGGTCCGCGACCCAGAGACGGTTGGGCGCACTCGCGACGAACTGGCGATCGACGAGGTCACTCGGTCGGTGCTGATTCTCGTCGCTGATCGTCGTCACCTTGAACTGGCGGCCGCGTCGAGCACCCGACAGACCCTCCTCTTTCATCAGGCGCCTCACCGTGCAGTGCGCGACCATGACTTCCTCGCGATTCAACTGCTTCCACACCTTCTTGGCGCCGTAGACACCGTCGAGGCTGGCGCCATAGACTCGTTGAATCTCGAGTTTCCGGGACTCGTCCGTGACCCGGCGCGCACTGGGTGGCCGGCCCCTGGTCGCGTAGTACGTGCTGGGGGCGAACTGCAAGACCCTGCAGATCGGCTCGACTCCCCATCGATCCCGTCGCGAGTCGATGTAGCGCACTACCTCCTGGTTTGACCGTCGAGCTCAGTCGCAAAGAAAATCGACGCGTCCTTCAGAATCGCGTTGGCGCGCTTCAGGTCTTTGTTCTCGCGCTCGAGTTGCTTGAGCCGTGCGCGCTCGTCGGTAGTGAGTCCGGGGCGAGAGCCGGTGTCGATCTGGGTTCTTCGAACCCAGGTCCTGAGCGTTTCCGGAGACATGCCGAAGAGTTTCGAGGTCGCGGTTAACGCGGCCCACTCCGACGGGTAGTCCGGGCGGTTATCGATCACCATCCTCACGGCTCGTTCACGCAGTTCGGGTGAGTAACGGGTTGATCCTGACATGGAGACATCCTCTCAGAGGATTCACTCTCCAACTTTCCCGGCACGATTCAATCCAAGTCTACGGTTGCACGCCTCTCCTGATAGGTTCGCACTTGTCTCAGAGAACATGCTCGAAGAAAGGGGCAACCTTGCGCGCCGTCGTCTTTTCAGGAGTTGGCCAGCCTATTGAAGTTCAGGACGTGGACTTGGCGCCACCCGGGTTCAAGGAGGTCAGGGTCAAGATTGCGGCGGCTGGCGTCTGCCACTCCGACCTGCATGTTCGCCGCGGCGAATGGGTGGTGCCCACTCCCCTCGTCATGGGCCACGAAGGTTCGGGAACTGTGATCGAAATCGGACCGGGGGTCACCACACTCAAGGAAGGGGACCACGTCGTCCTCTCCTGGGTTCCCTCGTGCGGAGAGTGTCGTTTCTGCAAGGCCGGCAAGGAAGCCCGTTGCCAGGTAGCCGCCACCATCGTGGCGCCGAGAGGCGTGCTCCAAGACGGCACATCGCGTCTCAGTCGCAATGGCCAGATGATCCACCACTACCTAGGTGTGTCATCCTTCGCCGAAGAGGTCGTCGTTCCAGAGACCGGGGCCATCAAGATCCGTGATGACGCACCTCTTGACACCATGGCCCTGGTTGGCTGCGCAGTGGCGACCGGAGTGGGTGCAGTGACCAACACGGCCCACGTCCAGCCGGGAGCCACCGTGGTCGTCATCGGATGCGGCGGCGTGGGGCTCTCCGTAGTTCAAGGTGCCCGCCTGGCGGGCGCCCAGCGCATCATCGCGATCGACATACGGCCTGAGAAGACGACCTTGGCCATGACTATGGGCGCCACCGACCAGC
>JANXWA010000027.1 GCA_025351385.1 Acidimicrobiales bacterium
GCGGGTCGGCGACGTCGCCGACCGCCACGACGACGCTGATGGCCATGCACCGCTCGCCGGCCGATCCGAAGCCGGCGTTGATCGCGGCGTCGGCGGCGATGTTCAGGTCGGCGTCGGGCAACACCACCATGTGGTTCTTCGCGCCGCCGAGCGCCTGGACGCGCTTGCCGTTGACCGTCCCGGTCTGGTACACGTGGCGCGCCACCGGCGTGGAGCCCACGAAGCTGATGGCGTCGATCCCGGGGTGCTCGAGGAGGTGGCCCACCGTGCTCGCGTTGCCCTGGAGCACGTTGAAGACGCCGTCGGGCAGGCCGGCCTCGGTGAGCAACTCGCCGAGGCGTACCGACACCGAAGGGTCACGCTCGGATGGCTTCAAAATGACGGTGTTGCCGCTGGCGAGTGCGTTGGCGGTCATCCAGAGCGGCACCATCGCGGGGAAGTTGAACGGGGTGATCGCGGCGACCACGCCGACCGGCTCGCGCATCGAGTGCACGTCGACGCCGTCGGCGACCTGGCTTGAGAATCCACCCTTTAAGTGCTCGATGAGGCCGCAGGCGTACTCGACGTTCTCCAGTCCCCGCGCCAGTTCGCCGCGGGCGTCGATGACGGTCTTGCCGTGCTCGGATGTGAGCAGAGCCGCTAGCTCGTTGGCCTTCTCGACGAGGAGCTGGCGGAAAGTGAACAGGATGTTCGTGCGCTGGGAGAGCGTCGAGTTTCGCCACTCCAGTGCTGCGGCCCGCGCAGTGGCAACGACGAAGTCGACCAGACCGGCGTCGGGCACGTTGACGTGGCCGGTGACGTCACCGGTGGCGGGATTGAAGACCGCGATGTCCGACGAACCCTCGACTCGTGCGCCGTTGATGTAGTGGGGAATTGTCCGCATCGGAACCTCTTTCGTACAGTTCAATCTACTGGCTCGACTCAGTCGGCCGTTAGGGTTGGCCCATGACCGCGGACGAAGAGAGCAGGGCCCTGCGCGACGCCGCGGCGGTGGAGCCGATTCGATCCGGTCGCTACGGCGTCGACGTCTCGGCGCGATACACGATTCCCGGCGGCTATCCGAACGGTGGCTACCTGCAGTGCATCATGGCCAACGGCGCGTTGGCCGCGGCGAGCGCCGAGGGGTCGACCCACCTGCACGCCACGTCGGTGACGACCAACTACATCGGCGCGCCGACGCCCGGCCCGGCCGAGCTCGAGGTTGACGTGAGGCGGGTCGGTCGCGGCGTCTCGTTCGTGCACGCCGCGCTCGCCCAGGAGGGCCAGATCGTCACCGAGTCGCTGATCACATTGGGGACCCTCCACGAAGGCTCGATCCCTCGCTACATGGACGCCCAGCCTCCGCACGTGGCCCCCGTCGAGGAGTGCCTTCGCGCGAGGCCCGGCGACGAGACCGTCATGGGCGGGGTCCTCGACGGACGCCTCGACCCGTCGTGCGCCGTCTGGCTGACCGGAGCGACGTCGACGAGTGGCGAGGTGAAGGGATGGTTGCGCCTCGACGACGGCGCCGGGCCGTGGGACGCGTGGAGCCTCCTGCTGGCGTCCGACGCCATGGTCCCCGGCACGTTCCCCCTCGGCTCGTCGGGGTGGGTCCCGACCTTGCAACTGACCTCCTACGTCCGGCGCATCCCCACTAGCGAGTGGCTGCGCGCGCGGCAGTGGTGCATCGTGATCGCCGACGGCCTCGTCGACGAGCGTTGCGAACTCTTTGACGACCGTGGCGAGCTGGTCGCCTCCTCGAGCCAGATCGCTATGGTCCGGTTCCCGGGACGCTAGCGATGGCCGCGGGCGGTCCGCGCGTCAACGACGACGGCTCCCTGCACATTCGTGCCCGTCTCGTCATCCCGAGCGACGAGGTCTCGTTGCGGGTCACAACGTCGGGCGGTCCCGGAGGACAGCACGCCAATCGCTCGCTCACTCGAGTGGTCGCGTCGTTTCACGTCAACGACTCATCGGTCCTCTCGGAGGTCGATCGCGCGCTTCTGTGCGAGCGGGTCGGCTCGATCGTGCGCTCGAGCGCCAGTCGCTACCGGTCGCAGGGTCAGAACCGCTCCGCGGCGCTTGAGCAACTGGCCGAGAAGATCGCCTTGGGGCTCGCCCGTCAACCCCTTCGCCGGCCCACGAAGCCAACGAAGGGGTCCAAGATCCGCCGGGTCGACGAGAAGAAGGCCCGTGGTCGAGTAAAGGAGCAGCGTCGACGGCCCCTAGACGACTAACGCAGCCGGTCGAGGTGGCGAGCAATGGTGGCGAGTGCCGAGTGCATCAAGGCGTCAATGGCCGGGTCGGAGTCCTCGTGGGGACCCTTCAGCGCCGTGAGCGATGCGTAGCCGGCGGCCAGTAGCGCCCCGTCCTCGTCGGCGTCCTCGTCGCTGACGTCGCCCAGCTCCGGCGTCGCCGCGCCGAGGCGCAGCGGTAGCTCGCCCTCGTCGGCCAGCGGCGCGCCTCCGGCCTTGGGACCGGCCGCCTTCACGATGCCGGCGGTCGAGATGCGACCACGCCGCACGCCCTTCAACTCGCTCGCCGGGAGGTTGGGGACGTTGAGGTTGAGGAGAGTTCGCGACGGGGCGTTCAGGAACTCCTCGAGCACCTCGACCGCGACCGCGCCGGCGGTGTCGTAGTGGACGTCGGCGCCCCACTGGACCGAGACCGCGAGGCCGGAGAGTCCGAGCTGGGCGCCGGTCAGGATGGCTCCGACGGTGCCCGAGTGCAGCACGCTGCGCCCGACGTTGGCGCCCGCGTTGATGCCCGACAGGATCAAGTCGGGCTGGAATCCCATGGAGCCGGTCGCCCCGATAATGGCGCACAGAGCGGGCGGCGCCTCGAGGCCGTAGGTCGGGATTGACTCCGCGCCGACGATGGTGTGGCGGCGGTACTTGACCTTCGGGTTGTCGAAGACGTCGCCGACGGCCGACGACATCCCGGAATAGTTGGTGTGGGGAGCCACCACGATGGCCTCGCGCACCTCGCCGTCAGGGGCCCGCTCAATCCACTGGGCGACGCTGCGGGCGAGCACGGCGATGCCGGGCGCGAGGATGCCGTCGTCGTTGGTGATGAGAATACGCATAGGGCGTACGATAACTGGCGTAGGTAACCCGCCAGTGAATAGAGGGATACGGCACATGCTTCCATCGGGTGAACAGATCGCGATCGCCCACGGCGAGGAGCGCGCCGTCATTACCGAGGTGGGAGCGACACTGCGCACCTTCGTCAAGGGTGGTCTTAGCGTCATCGAGGGCTTCGCCGGCGAGGAGGTCCCGACCGGCGCACGGGGACAGGTGCTCTACCCCTGGCCCAACCGCGTGGGCGATGGAGCGTGGTCGTTCTCCGAACGCACGGCGCACCCGAAGATCGACGACGTGGCGCACGCCACGGCGATACACGGCCTCGTGCGCTGGCGCCCTTTTCGCATCGATTCGGTCAATCAGAACCGATGTTCGCTGACCCTGCTTCTGCACCCGACGCCGGACTACCCGTTCTTGAGCGAGATCAACGTCACCTACCACTTGGGCAAGCTTGGTCTGACGGTGACCACGACGGTGACCAATCGCGATGATGTGCCGATCCCCTTCGGGGTGGGCTTTCACCCGTACCTGTCGGTCACGACGTCCACGATCGAGGGCGCCGAGCTCGAGGTCCCCGCCACGGCCTACGTCGCGATGAACGACCGCCAGCTCCCGACCGGCGAGATCCTTCCCCTGCTCGGCCAGCAGCTCGACTTCACCAAGCGCAAGTCGATCAGTGGCCACGAGCTGGACGTCACCTTCACCGAGCTGGTGCGCGACGACTCGGGGCTCGCCACCGTGGTGCTGGTCGACGCGAACGGGGGAGAGGTCGAGCTCAGCGTCGACCGCAACTTCCCGTACTTGCAGGTCTTCACCGGTGACACGCTCGAACGGGGACGGCGTCGTACGTCGGTCGCGGTCGAGCCAATGACCTGTCCACCCGACGCTCTACGCAGCGGCAAGGACGTGGTCGTGCTCGAACCGGGCCAGCACTGGGCTGGCTCGTGGCGTCTGCGTCGGAGGTAGTGGTGTCCTCGCGCGTCGTTCTTGTTACGGGATCCACCAGCGGGATTGGGGAGGCGACCGCGTTGCGCTTCGCCGCCCTGGGCGACACCGTCGTCTTCAACTCGGTGCGTAGCGTCGAGGCGGGGGAGCGACTGGCGGCCGCCACGGCCCACGCCCACTACGTCCAGGCCGACATTGCCGTCGCCGAGGACTGCACGAGGCTGATCGAGCAGGTCCTTGAGCAATGCGGACGACTCGACGTTCTCGTGAACAATGCCGGCACGACGCGGGTGATCCCCCATCGCGACCTCGAGGCCGCTTCGCTCGACGTGTGGCGCGAGATCTTCGAGGTCAACGTCTTTGGCACCTGGAACTTGAGTGTGGTCGCGATGGAGGCCCTGCGCGCCACCAAGGGCTCGATCGTCAACGTCTCGTCGATGGCGGGCGTGCGCCCGACCGGATCGTCGATCCCCTACGCCGCCTCCAAGGCCGCCCTCAACCACATCACCGCGCTGATGGCCAAGGTCGTCGGACCGGACGTCCGGGTGAACGCGGTCGCGCCCGGACTGGTCGACACCCCGTGGACCAAGGACTGGGACGTGGTGCGCGGCTTCGTCCAATCGGTGGCACCTCTGCAGCGCAGCGCCACGCCCGACGACGTTGCCGACGTCATCGTGTCGCTGGCCTCGACCCCGTACGTAACGGGCCAGGTCGTGGTCGTGGACGGCGGTCTGTCGCTGGCTATCTGACTCTTCGGGTCGGCGGCACGAAGCGGCGCATGGCCGAGCAGAGCAGCGAGGTCGCGGGTCGGACCAGCCAACGGTCGGCCACCCTCCGTCGGCGCACCCCGAGCATCTTGAGCTGCCACGGCGTCAACAGCCCTAAGGCGCTGCGCACGAAGAGCCGGTAGGCCAGCCTCTGGTGGGCCCCCTCGACGACACCGTGCGCCACGAAGTCGCGCGCCTCGACCCCGTCGGACGAGAGTCGTAGTTCCGGTCGGAATCGCTCGATCGCTTCGTTCAACTCCGTGACCGAGGTTGGGGGCCCGACGATGCCGAGGTCGCGCGCGAGCGTCGCCATCTCATCGACGTAGCGGTCGGCCTCGTCGCTTGAGAGGTGTGACCGGCCGAAGCGTTGGTAACCGGCGAGGAACATCGACGTTTCGGCGGCGTGCACCCACGCCAGCAGATGGGGATCGTTGGCGTAATAGGCGACGCCATCGTCGGCGACGCCACGTACCGCCTGGTGAACGGAGAGGACGCGCTGAATGGCGGCGTGGGCCGCCGGCCTCGGTCCGTAGGTCGTCGTGCCGATGAAGTTGGCCGTCTGCAGGAGCCGCCCGAGCGGATCGGTTCGGTAGCGGGAGTGCTGGGCGACGCCGGCCATCGTGTGGGGGTGGAGCATCTGGAGGAAGAGCGAGCCCAGGCCGCCGATGATCATCGACGAGAGGTCGCCGTGGACGAGGCGCGCGACCCCATCGACGGCGAAGTAGGCCTCTAGGGGGTCGTCGCAGCGTGGCGGCGGATCCCTCGTGAGTCCGACGGCGCCGCGGATCCGGCCGTTGACCCGTCGGCGCAGTCGGGCCGGCACGTCGTTGACCCACCTGGTTGTCACGTGTCCTCCTTGGGCGTTGACCCCCCACCAGACTATGGTCGCCCTTTCCCTCGGGTGCGGCTGTCTGCGACACTGGAGGCGTGCCCACAGTGAAGTCCCAGCCCGTGACGACGACGGAGGGCGACGTCCTCGTTGAGGAGGCAGTGCGGACCCAGAAGCCCTGGAACGTCATCGTCTGGAACGATCCGGTGACTCCGATGACGGTGGTCGTCGTGATCTTCAAGCGGATCTTCGGATACTCGAACAACAAGTGCACCCAACTGATGCTGGCGGTGCATCACGAGGGCCGCGCGCTCGTCTGGTCGGGCGGTCGCGAACGGGCGGAGGCGTATTGCGTCAAGTTGCAGGTGTCGGGTCTTCAGAGCACCATCGAGCAGGACAACTAGTGCCCGGAGGGAAGTTGTTCGTCCGCCGGCGTGATGGACGCATCGAGGTCCGGATCAATGACTACGGTCGGACGCTCGTCCGCGGGGCCTTCGCGAACGTGCTCGCGGCCGAGCGTGACCCGGATCACGAGTGGCACCTCGCCCTCTCCGGACCGATTGACCCCAGCCTCGATCGGGACGACCCGCTCTCGATGCTGGCACGAGAGAAGGACACGTCGACCAATGCGGAGCTGGCCGGTCTCAGCGTCGACGAGCAGTTCTTGAACGACACCGAAGCCTGGGCGTGGTTGACCACGCTCCAGGTCACGTTGCGCTCGGTCGCCCAGACGAAGGGCTTGCTGACGGACGAACAACTCGCCGCGAGCGACGAGGAGGTCTTGACGTACGTCCGGTCCTTGCAACAGTTCCTTTTCCAGTTGGCCGACTGCTTCTGAAACCCGGCGCCACGGTGCCCAGACGAATCGCTCGGGTCCGTCTCCGTTCCTGCCTTCACCGGCCACGGACTGTCCGGGAAAGCCGCTCCAACTCGTGCGATTGATTTGACCAGGACGACCTTGCGATCAACCTTCCCGGAAGATGCTCGAAGGGACGATGGAGATCACCCGGTACTTTGACTGGACGCGCTGAACAACTTCTGAACAAATCGACGTCATCACTCGCAACCCCGTTGAGGTGCCGCCCTAGTCTCGCGCCATGACCAACGCTGACCGACTCGAGATCGCGCGTCTGGTCCATCGCTTCGGCTTCGGGCCCAGACCGGGCGAGTACCTCGCACTCGTACACGGCGGCGTCGCGCACGCCCGTCGAGAGGTACTTCGCTCCGACCGCGACGCAGCGCTCGCCAAAGTTGCCGACCCCCACATCACCGACCTTGGTCCGGCGCCGTCGGATCCCGCGGCGAGTAACGCCTACTGGCAGAGCGTGTGGGATCAGTACATGGTATTGGCGACGTGGTGGCTCGACCGCATGGTGCTCGCCGACCACCCCCTCGTCGAGCGCATGACGTGGTTCTGGCACGGGCACTGGGCGACGTCGATTGGCAAGGTGGGGTTCGCGCTTCCGATGAAGATCCAGAACCAGACGTTGCGCCAACGCGCCCTCGGGAACTTCTCCGACATGGCGCGTGAGATGATCCTCGACGGGGCCCTGATCTACTGGCTCGACGGCGAAGTCAACGTCGTCGGCGCTCCGAATGAGAACCTGGGGCGCGAGTTCATGGAGCTCTTCACTTTGGGAGTCGGCAACTTCACCGAGGACGACGTGAAGGCGGCCGCCCGAGGTCTTACGGGCTACCGAGTCGTCGAGACCAGCGGTCGCGTCTCGTTCGAGTCCGCCAGGCACGACCACTCGCCGGTTCGACTGCTGGGCACGACCAGGTCCTTCGACGCGTCGTCGCTGAGCGACTTCGTCGTCGCGCACGACGCGACCGCGACACACATCACAAATCGGCTCTGGTTTCGCTTCGTCTCAACGACCGTTCCCCCACCACGCAGGCTGGTCAAGACGTTCGCCAAGCGCAACATCGTTTCGCTGGTCCACGCCATCGCGACCGATCCGGCAGTGCGCCGTCCGGGCCTCTCGCAGGTGAAGTCACCCGTCGAGTGGTTCGTCTCGGCCTGTCGA
The DNA here is from genome assembly GCA_025351385.1 of Acidimicrobiales bacterium. Taxonomy (GTDB): domain Bacteria; phylum Actinomycetota; class Acidimicrobiia; order Acidimicrobiales; family RAAP-2; genus RAAP-2. Next base: position 7,631 of record JANXWA010000027.1, read on the forward strand.
GCACTCCGCGTGACGCCGTCGCGTCTGGACTCGGGCGACCTTCATTGGCTCCTGGGACAAATGGGACAGTTCCCGTTCGACCCCCCGAGCGTCGGTGGATGGCCCTTTGACGAGGCCTGGCTCACGGCATCGTCCGCCCAGTACCGCTTCAGTCTGGCCGACGTACTGGTTCATCACGGCAACGTCACCCCGCTCGGCACCACTGCATCGACGATGGTCCAGGCCGCCGCCGACTGGTTGGGCGTCGCGCAGTGGAGCGAGCGGACCGCACGGTCTCTGCGCGCGGCGGTGTCAGACCCGCGCCAACTCGCGACCTTGGCGATCTGCGCCCCCGAGTTCGTCGTGAGCGTCTAGCGATGACCGACTTCTCACGGCGCCAGTTCCTCAAGTACGTCGGGGCCAGCACGCTCTCCACGTTGGCCGCGACGCTCACTTTCGACGACCTGGCTAACGCGGCGACGGCGACGCCATTGGCACCCGGCACTCCCATCCTCGTCCTGGTCACGCTCTACGGCGGCAATGACGGGCTCAACACCGTGGTGCCCTATCTCGACCCGGTGTACCAGTCGTCTCGACCGGGGATCTCGCTCTCGGGCGCCGACGTGCTGCCGCTGGCGGACGGGCTGGCGCTCAACGCAACGATGACGGGCTTCAAGTCACTCTGGGACCAGCACAAGCTCGCCATCGTGCTCGGCACGAGCTATCCGCAGCCGAGCTACTCGCACTTCACCTCCATGGCGATATGGCAGACTGCCTCGCCTGTCGAGCCGACCACGAGCGGGTGGATCGGCAGGTGGCTCGACCTCCAGGCGCACAACCCGTTCACCGCGATCGGCATCGGCGACGTGCTGACGCCACTGCTCGCCGGCAATAAGAGGGTCGGTTCGGTTCTCCCGTTGTACGGACTCGACGTGCCGGGCTATTCGTACGGAGAGAGGGCTCGGATGCTCGGCCTCAGCTCGCCTCGCGATACCAGGCTCACGGCCACGGCGGCCCAGTCCATCGGCGACCTCTTCTCGCTCGCCTCGACCGTCGGCCCGGTGTTGGCGACCGCGCCACCGAGCGGTGCCTCCGACCTCGCCCAGCAACTCGACGTCGTGGCGAACCTGATCGCCGCGAATGTGCCCACGCTGGTCTACTCGGTCACCATCGACGGATTCGATACCCACGCCGACGAGCTGAGTGCGCAGAGCTCGCTGGTCGGATCGGTGTCCGATGCCGTTACTGCGTTCCTCGCACAGGTCGGCGCCACGCCGCGAGCGAACGACGTCGTCGTGATGGCGTACTCGGAGTTCGGACGCCGCGTGGAGGCCAACGACTCGCAGGGGACCGATCATGGCACGGCCGCTCCACTGTTCGTCGCGGGCAACCGCGTCGCGGGCGGCTTCTACGGCGAGCAGCCGTCGCTCACCAGCCTGGTCGACGGCGACCTCGCGGTCACGACAGACTTCCGCGATGTCTATGCGTCGATGCTCGCCGACGTGCTGGGCGCCGATCCTCTGCAGATCATGCCCGGTTGGACGAGCAAGTTGAACCTGATCACCACGGGATGAGAAGTATCAGGCCCGGGCGCCTTCGACAAGGGCGTTGATAGTCCTCACCATCTCCTCAGCGCTCGCGCCCGGTCCGAAGACCGCGGCGACGCCGGCGCGAGCCATGTCGTCGAGATCGTTATGTGGCACTATCCCGCCGACCAGCACCGGAATGTCCGAACCCTTGGCGCGCAGAGCCTCGACGACCAACGGCGCCAGTGTCAGATGTGCTCCCGACAGCATCGAGAGCCCCACGACGTTGACGTCTTCTTGAATCGCGGTGTTGGCCACCATCTCGGGGGTCTGGAAGAGGCCGGTGTAGACGACCTCCATCCCGGCGTCGCGAAGAAGTCGTGCCACGACCTTGATGCCCCGGTCGTGGCCGTCGAGGCCCACCTTGGCGACGAGTACGCGGATGGTCATAGCGTCGGGACCTCCACATGGCGTCCGAAGACGCTCTCCATCGCCGACATCATCTCGCCGACCGTCACGTAGGCGCGAGCGGCGTCGATGAGCGCTGGCATCAGGTTGACTGCGGGGTCGACCGCGTCCTTGGTGAGACGATCGATCGCGACGTGCACGGCGTCGTCGTTGCGCGCTCGTCGCACCTCGCCGAGTCGTTTCACCTGTTTCAGTTCGTCGGCGTTGGTGATCCGCAGGATCTCTAGATCGGCGTCGTCATTGCCTTCAGTGAAGTCATTCACTCCCACGACGATGCGGCGCCCTTCGTTGAAGGACCGCTCGAGCCGGTAGGCCGAGTCGGCGATGCGGCCTTGGAACCAGTTCTCCTCGATACCCTTGATGCACCCCTCGAGCATCGAGCCCTCGCCGAACTCCATGACCTGGGCGAAGATCTCCTCGGCCTGGCGCTCCATCTCGTCGGTGAGTGCCTCGACGAACCATGAGCCGCCCAACGGGTCGGCGACGTGGACGACGTTGGTCTCGTGCGCGATGATCTGCTGCGTGCGCAAGGCGATGCGCGCTGCCTTCTCGCTGGGCAGTGCCAGGGCCTCGTCCATGGAGTTGGTATGGAGCGACTGCGTGCCTCCGAGTACGCCGGCCAGTGCTTCGATGGCGGTGCGTGCGATGTTGATCTCGGGCTGTTGGGCGGTCAGGGACACGCCCGCCGTCTGGGTGTGGAAGCGAAGCTTCCAGGAGAGCTCGTCGGTGGCGCCGTAGTGGTAGCGCATCCACTTCGCCCAGAGTCGACGCGCCGCGCGATACTTGGCGATCTCCTCGAAGAAGTCGATGTGGGCGTTGAAGAAGAAAGAGAGCCGCGGCGCGACGTCGTCGACCGCGAGGCCCGCCTGGCGGGCCAGCTCCACGTACGCGAAGCCGTTGGCGAGAGTGAAGGCGAGCTCCTCGGCGGCGGTCGAGCCGGCCTCGCGGATGTGGTAGCCCGAGACCGAGATGGAGTTCCACCGGGGCATCTCGGCCGCGGTGAAAGAGATGGTGTCGCGCACGAGCCGCATGGACTGGCGCGGTGGGAAGACGAACTCCTTCTGGGCCTGGTACTCCTTCAAGATGTCGTTCTGCAGCGTTCCGCCGAGCTTGGCGCGGGGAACGCCGGCCTCCTCGGACTGGGCGACGAAGAGCGCCAACATCACGGCGGCCGGGGAGTTAATGGTCATGCTCGTGGTGATCTCCGCGAGGTCGATGTCGGCAAAGAGGTCGCGCATGTCGGCCAGGCTGTCGATCGCGACGCCGCAGCGCCCGACCTCGCCCAGGGCCATGGGGTCGTCGGAGTCGAGCCCGAGCAGGGTCGGCATGTCGAAGGCCGTCGAGAGTCCGGTCCCGCCCGCGCTGATGATCTCTCGGAAACGCCGGTTGGTGTCGAGCGCCGTTCCGAAGCCGGCGAACATGCGCATGGTCCACAGGCGTGAGCGGTACATGGAGGCGTGGACCCCTCGGGTGTAGGGGAACTGGCCTGGGAACTCCCCGTCCTGCGGGCCGTAGACCGGGTCGAGGGGGACCCCCGACATTGTCTCAAAGTTCGCGTCGCGTTTGGCCGAGGCGTCGTAGGCCTCGAGCCACTCCTCGTAAGAACTTCTTGGGGCCACCGAATCACCTCCGGACGAAGGGTCCACCCCCGAGCATAGGTGGACCCGATAGTGCAACCCATTCCTCGGAACGCGGCAGGCCGGGCGTTCTGCGTCCTTGAACGGTTTGGCGAGGCCCTGGTGCTGGCAACATGGAGGCACGCGAAGTACCATCGCTGGTCTGGCGCGCCGGTATGACAGGGGTCATTTCATGGGAGTTGTTCGAACAGGTGAGTCAGTTGGACTGCGACCGTGGACGATGCATCGGCGCCGTCTGAGCGACAGTGGATCGGCAGGGCAATGAGGGTTCTCGTAACGGGCGCTGCAGGATTCATTGGATCGACGACGGCCGAGTTGCTGATGTCCCAGGGCCACGAGGTGGTAGCGCTCGACAACCTGGTATCGGGTCGCGAGAACAATGTGCCCCAGGGCGCCGACTTCGTTCAGGGCGACTGCGGCGACGTCGTTCTCATTCGTTCGTTGGGCACCTTCGACGCCTGCGTCCACTTCGCCGCGCTGATCGAGCCGGGTGAATCCATGAAGTTCCCCGAGCGGTACTTTTCGAACAACGTCGCGTCGACCTTTCGGATGATTGAGACGCTCGTCGAGACGGGGATCGAGCGATTCGTCTTCTCGTCGTCGTGCGCCGTCTATGGCGACCAGGTTGAAATGCCAATCGACGAAGACCGTGCACCGCGACCCCATAGCCCCTACGGGCAGTCCAAGTTGATGGTCGAGCAGGGCCTCCAGTGGATGGTGGAGCTCGGGCGGCTACGCGCGGCCTCACTGCGTTACTTCAATGCGGCCGGAGGCACGCTCGCCCACCCCGAACGCCACGATCCCGAGATCCACCTGATACCAATCGCCCTCGACGTGGCAGTCGGTCGCCGGAGTCACCTTGATATCTTCGGAAGCGACTACGCGACACCGGACGGCACCTGCATCCGCGACTACATCCATGTCAGCGATCTTGCCGAGGCGCACGCCCTCGCAATCACCGCGCTCCGCCAACACCCCGGTCTAACCGTCAATTTGGGCACCGGCGTCGGTTCCTCGAATCGCCAGGTGGTCGAAGCGGTGAAGGACGTGACCGGACGGGACTTCGACGTCCGCTTCGTCGGGCGACGACCCGGCGACCCGGCCGCCGCCGTAGCGGCAAACGGGCGCGCTCGCGATCTGCTCGGGTGGAGGGCACAGCGATCGGACTTGCGCTCTATCGTGGACGACGCCTGGGCCGCCTTCCAGGCAATGGAGCCTTAGGCCCGCCATAGCGGACCCGCACCATTGTCTGATCCTCGCGGCGAGTGGGTCAAATGGGTAGCACGTGGTCACTCGATCTGTCGGGCAATACCTCGACTACGCAGCCGTTCGTGAACGTCCATTCACTCCTCGTCGACGGCGATGAGCGCCTGCTTCGATGCACCGATGTACGAAGGGATTCAACACTCGGACGTCAAAATACGTATGAAATAGCGGAATTTGAGCAGTTGTTGATTGTCCGTAGGCGACGTCTTGATTCTGGCCCGCGATGTTGGACACATGGAGAATGCAAGGGCAAACAAAACAACCAACCGCGGTACGTCACGCCGAGTCTCGAAGTTCGTGACTCTAACCGCCACCTCGGCAATGATCCTCTCGATCGCCGGTTTCGCGGCCGGCGCGTCGACGA
>JANXWA010000006.1 GCA_025351385.1 Acidimicrobiales bacterium
CGCCGGAGGCGGGACGTCGACGTTCTCCAAATGGGGCCAGCACGTCACGGTGACCGCACCGAAGTCGTCCTCGATTGTCACCTACAAGAGCGTCTTCGGCTGAACACCTCGCGGCTTAGATAACTGGATCGGCCGCACCAAAAGTGTTTCCAGTTGGTGCGGCCGGTCCTTGATCAGTTTCGATTGCCCGCATTGGCTCTACTGCGCCAAAGCGTCGTGACTAGTGGTGCAGATGGATCTTCACGCTGATGGCGTCGAGGGTGTCGGGCGTCGAGCCGATGAGGCCTAGTGCGCCGATCTCGCTGCCGACCGTGACGGCACTCAATGTTGACGGCGCTCCGTCAAGGGTGTAGGTGGTTGTCGCGGAGACGTTGACTGTGCGGGTGCTGCTGTGCCATCCGCTGATCGTGATCGTATTGCAAACGATGGTGGTCACTTTGCCCTCGAACTTGGCCAGGTCAATCTCGACGCTGGTCACGGTCTGGGGGGTGGTCGACGTGAGCGTCAGGTCGACGTTCTGACCAACGGCCAGGGCGGCGACGGTTGAAGCCGTCTTGCCCAGGAAGTAGGTCGTCGTCGCGGTGGTCGTGTAAACGACCGGAGTGCCATGGTGGCTCTGGACGGTCACTACGTTGGTGCCGAGTGCGGTGACGGTGCCCTCAATGCGGAGCTGTTGACCGTTGTCGTGACCGGCGTGATGGTCACGGGTGGAGCTATGCCCATGGTGCGATGTCCCAGCGGTTGCGACACCGGCGGTGCCCAGGGCCAGCGCGCCGCAAATGAAAGCCGACGCCGTCCCCCGGATGAATCGATTCGTGTGTGTTGTGTGCATGCGTTGCCTTTCGTAGACCTCGGACGGGTTGACCCCGAACACCAACGAGTTTCGTAGACGAACCTGTGAAAGTTATGTGAGCCCACTGTGGATACTCGTAGAAGTGTTCGACGGATCTGTCATCATTTCGTAACACAAATTCGCATCAGGCGATGGAACAGGGCGGATGCGACGGTGCCCCTCACATGGTGAACTCGTTCACGAGCGGAGGTGGTCACTTCGAAGCCTGGACCTGCAGTGAATGTCGAGGCCCGCGATCTCTACGGCGCCGTCGGAACGTACTCCGCGATCCAGTCGACCAGCATGGACGCCGGTCGGGTGGGGCAGTCCCTGCCCAACGCGCACATCGTTCGTTGCTCGAGGTCGAGTCGCATTCGCACTCGAGGGATATGCGATGGAATCAGTATCGAGGCCCAGGCTGAACCATCCACGACGTAGACGATCGACGTTGAGGTCCACACGACGCCGAACGTGTGCCACTGCATCATGTTGATCCGGACCCTGCGGTGCTCCATCAGGTTCGAGGCGCCAAAGTGCACTGTGGACGAGGTGCCTCCGACTCCCGATCCGGACTCGTTGAAGTCGATCTCAGGCGGCCACTTGTCGGTGATCGGCCAAAGTAGTTGGACCTCGTTCGCTCCCGGTCCGGTGATACGCGACCGAACGAAGTAGGCACCGTAGATGCTGCTCAGTCTGCACTGGCAGAGTCCGCCGGTGACCCAGCCGTTCTTGTAAGTGGGATCTCGCCAGGTGTTGAGTCGAAGGAGTCCACCGCTCACCTTGACGTGACGAGCGTCGAAGTGGGCACCAGGGTCGCCTCCGGGTACCCCGGTGAAGACGCTCCATCCGGCCGGGAATGTATTCACCGTGAAGTCGTTGACGTAGTTCTGGGTGAAGCCAGGAAGGGCGTTGGCGACGGGCGGTCCGAGCCCGGAGGGCTCGTGAGCGTTGGTGGTACCGGTGGGGTAGGTGACGGTAGAGATCGACGAAGCGTTGGCTTTCACGAGTGTGAAGGGACCCACCATCGAGAGCGTCAGAATCAACCCCGCCATCGAGCGTCGACTCAACGCTCTCTTGCGCGCTTGACCAACCGCTATTGCGGCCGACGAAGAACACGATGAGGTCATAGGCCGACGTTCATCCATTCAACGTTCTCGTGCGCCGGCCGGGACTTGAACCCGGAACCTGTTGATTAAGAGTCAAATGCTCTGCCAATTGAGCTACCGGCGCGTGACGAGTCTATACCGACCCGCGCCGCCGCCCCGGGGCCTAATTGTGTTGGATGGCCTTTACTTCGAGGAACTCCTCGAAGCCGTACTCTCCACGTTCGCGGCCGATGCCCGACTGCTTGTAGCCGCCGAACGGCGCGAGGACGTTGAAGGCGCCGCCGTTGATCTCCAACTGTCCGGTGCGGATCTTTCGAGCGACCTCGAAGGCCTTCTCGTCGGTGCCCGCCCACACGCCGCCCGCCAGGCCGTAGTTGGAGTCGTTCGCGATCGCGATGGCCTCCTCCTCGGTGTCGTAGGGGATGATCGCGAGGACCGGTCCGAAGATTTCTTCCTGGGCGATCGTCATGTCGGTGCGCACGTCGGAGAAGACCGTGGGCTGCACGTAGAAGCCCTGCTCGAGGCCCTCCGGGGGCGTCACGCCGCCACAGAGAAGGCGCGCGCCTTCGTCGATGCCCTTGTTGATGTAGTCACGCACGCGCTGCTGCTGGACCGCGCTCACCAGCGGTCCGAGGAGGCTGGTTCCCGTGATCGGGTCGGACGGCATGAACCCGGCCGACGTGGCCACGGCAATGTCCTCGACCTCGCTGAGTCGCGACCTCGGCACGACCATTCGGGTGAGGGCCGAACAGGTCTGCCCGGTGTTCAGATAGCACTTGAACATTCCGTCAGCGACGGCCTTGGGGATATCGGCGTCCTCGAGGATGATGTTGGCCGACTTGCCCCCTAGTTCGAGGGCGACTCGTTTCACCGACTCCGCGGCAATCGCCATGACGCGCTTACCCGCCCGGGTCGAGCCGGTGAATGACACCATGTCGGTCTTCGGGTGCGCCACGAGCGCTTCGCCGACGACCGGTCCCAGTCCCGTGACCATGTTGAAGACGCCCTTTGGTAGTCCGACCTCGTTGATGATCTCCGCGAGGATGAATGCGTTGATCGGAGCGACCTCGCTGGGCTTCAGCACCACGGTGCACCCGGCGGCCAACGCCGCAGCGACCTTGAGCGAAATCTGGTAGAGCGGATAGTTCCAGGGAGTAATCGCAGCAACTACGCCGGCCGGCTCGCGAACGAAGGTCGAGTTGCCGATCTCCTCCTCCCATACGAACTCCGCAGCGCGCGTGGCGTTCTCGGAAAAGGCCATCGTCGGCAGTCCCACCTGGATCCCCTTGGAGAGCGCGAGCGGCATGCCCACTTCGTTGGCGATGACCAGCGCGAGCTCGTCACTTCGCTCCGCAAGCTTCTCCGAGATACGCATCAGGAACTCACCGCGCTCCTTGGGACTGGTGTTGGACCATGCGGTGAATGCGGCCGCGGCGGCCTCGACGGCGGCGTTGGCCTCTTCGACGGTGCCGGCGGGGATGGTCGCATACAGCTCGCCGGTCCCCGACGTGGTCACTTCGAGAGTGTCGGGCGAGACGGCCTTCACCCACTCCCCGTTGATATAGAACGAATCACGGACGATAGTCATTGGTTCTCTCCATTCGAACCTCACGCGAGGTACCCATCGCGAAATCTACACGTCGGCGCCGCGACCGGTGCCAAAAAGGAGACCCGCCCGCTCGTGGATGGACCACGAGCGGGCGGGTGCACTTTGGGGTGAGCGACGGGGGTCGAACCCGCGGCCTCCAGGACCACAACCTGGCGCTCTAACCAACTGAGCTACGCCCACCAAGTCGTTCCAGTATTGCACAGCGCTTCGCGCCCTCGTCAATCGCCGAAGCGCCGTTCGGTACGCTTGGAGAGAGCCCCTGTAGCTCAACTGGATAGAGCGGACGGTTTCTACCCGTCAGGCTGCGGGTTCGACTCCTGCCGGGGGCACCACTGGTCAACCATTCGACCATTGGCGAAGCAAGTCCGTCTGGGCGTGCTTGATATGTTGCGCATCGGATTGATGCGCCGTGGCGCAGGTGGCCAGGGTGTTTCGACGAAGGACGTCCTCCGTCAATGGGACCAGGGACCGATACCACCGAACCGTTGGGGCTTGATGAGGATGACGTGGCCATCGGGCGGATCGTCCATTGGAGGGAAGTTCACGCCGGGCCCGAGGTAGACCTCGGCCAATCGTTGCAAGAGGTCCGGAGCCCCGCCCTCGACCAGGCGCGCGGTGCCGTAGACGATCAGGTAGTTCGCCAGGCCGACTGCGTTGGCGCCTTCGGCCTCGATGGTCATCGCCACCCGCGGGTCGCGAGCGATGTTGGCGACCTTGCGACCCCCCATGAGGTGACCGATCACGATCTCGTCGTTCTCGACGCCGATCCACACGACACTCAGCTGGGGGCTCCCGTCAGGGTTGACCGTCACGAGGTGCGCCAAACGGCCCGAGGTGAGTACGGCGCGGATCTCCGGGGTGATGGTCGCCACGACCTACCTCCTTGCGACGCGCGACGGCTTCGGCGTCGCTTCGAAGTTATCCCCTCGCGGCCCCTCAGGCGCGCTCCGCCAAGGGCCCGAAGGCCCGTTCGCCGGCGGCGACCGTCATATCAGTGTGGCGCGTGCGGCCGTCGGCCCAGGTCGACGTCATCGGATCGCGAGGTCGTGCGGTCGGGCGAGCGTTCCGCGAACGAGGCGACGAGGACGGCGAGCGCCGAGAAGAGCAACGCGTTGCGAGCGGTGAAGGCGTAGACGGCGGTCCAGGTCGTCTGTTGGTGGGGTAGTCGGAAGATGAACCACGGCACCAGCATGGTCACGCCCGCGGCGATTCCCGTGCGGGCGAGGGGACTGCGCAGCCCCAGTTCGAGCGGCATCAGGAAGAAGAGCGGGGCGAAGGCGAAGTAGTGGTCCCAGGTCGCGGGAGCGGCGATGACGCTCGCGATCAGGATGAGGACCAGGGCACTCAAGTCGAATCCCCGACGCCAGAGCCGTTGCGCGCCGAAGAGAGCGACGACGACCACCACGAGGGCCATCAGGCCGATCTCCTCGGGCGAGTTCAAGAAGCCCGGATGGAAGGGCGGACGCATGAACAGCGTGTCGATGCTCGAGCTGATGGGCGCCGTGTTGAGGCCGGTCAACTTGTCGAAGTCCTGACCGCCGAGGAGGATCTTGGTGAAGAACGTCCAGGCGCTCGCTGGCCACAAGAGCCACGCCAGCCCGGTCGTTGCGGCGGTTGTCGCGAGCGCGGTGATGGCCGGGCGCCACTGGCGTCGTAGCAGCCAGACGACGATGAAGAGGCCGGGATAGATCTTGATCGTGGTGGCCAGCCCGACCAGGACCCCCTTCGAGGGTCCTTGGATCACCAGAATGTCGAGGACCACCATTACGAGCAGCAACGTGCCCAACTGGCCCCAGGTGAGGCATTCGTAGATGGGTGGCGTGATCGCGGCGGCCCCGACGGCCAACCAGCACGAGAGTCCGGCGGTCCACCAGCTGGCGCGGTGGAAGAGGTAGTAGAGGACCCCGGCGAAGGAGCCGGCGAGCGCCGCCAGGCTCGCCACGGTCCATATGAGCGTCAGATGCTCGGCGGGAACCCATGTGATCGGCCAGAAGAAGAGGATCGCGCCGGGAGGATAGGTGAACGACTGGAAGGCGAAGGGCACGTAGATGTTGCCCGTCTGCTTGAGGTTCGCCAGATTATTGAGGCGACCATTGAGGTCGGTGAAGCTGAAGTGATAGTGCGTGGTGAAGACCATCGATGTTCCGTGATTGACCAGCCAGGCCATTGCCACGAGCGCCACGACGCCCGCGCACGAGACCAGCGCGGCGATAACCGGGGAGGCGTGGAGGCGGGGGGTGGGACCTCGATGGCGCGACGCGTGTTTAGGGGGATGTCGGGTCGGGGTCCTGGGCACTGCGCTCACACTAACGAAGGACGGTCGCCAAAGTGGCCCGATCGCGCCGGTCCCGAAGGAGCGCGGGAGCGGGCGACCGGCTCGACAGCGGTCCAAGAAACGTCGGGGCGCCGGGATTCGAACCCGGGACCTCCTGCTCCCAAAGCAGGCGCGCTAACCAAGCTGCGCTACGCCCCGTGCCCTCCATCGTTACACATCAGCAAGATTCTCCACGTAGGCGTGTGCGGCTTCGTAGGCTGCGTGCCAGGAGCTGGAGGTGACAATGGCCTACGAGTGGATCATCGACGCATTGGAGCAGACGTGGACCTCGATCGACACCCTGCTCCGTCCCCAGCCGCCCGAGGCGTACGATGCGCGGACGCCGTGCCCCGGTTGGAGCGTGCGCGACGTGCTCAGCCATCTGCTCGGCTTCGAAGAGTTGGTGCGTGGTGCCCCGGTGCCGGAGTTCGTGGGTCCTTGGCCGGCGCACGTGCGCAATCCGCTCGGTGAGCTCAACGAGGCCTTCGTCGCGGCCCACCGCGGCGAGACCGGTCTCGAGGTCCTCAACCGGTTCCGTGAGGCGTCGGCGCGATCACTGGAGGCCCTTCGACGACTGGACGAAGCGGCCTGGGACAAGGTCGGCTGGAGCCCCGAGGGAGAGCGGCCCTACCACCGATTCCAAGAGACCCGGGTCCTCGACAGCTGGATTCACCTCCAGGACATCCGCGACGCACTCTTGCAGCCCGAGGACGACCACGGCGCCGGTGAGGAGATCGTGATCAATCGGTTCGAGGGCGTCCTACCCTTCGTGATCGGCAAGAAGGTGAACGCCCCCGAGGGGACTCTCGTCCAGGTCAACCTCGTCGGCCGACTGGCCCGGACTGTACGAATCGGCGTTGTCGACGGGCGGGCCGTTGCGGTCGAGCACGCAGAGAAGGTCCCGGACCTCGAGGTGACGACTCCTGTGGCTCTGTTCTGGCGCCGGGGAGCGGGAAGGATCACCGCCCAGGCCTTCCTCTCGGCGTCAGCGACCGAGGTGCGGGGCTCGCGCGAGATGGCCCAATCCTTCGCCGAGGCGCTCGCCATCATGGTCTAGCGGTTCGCGGTCGAGCCATTAGGCTGGCGTCTCTTATGCGAGCAACCACTACCACCCTCGATAACAACCGTGTCAAGCTCTCCGTGGAGATCGACGACCTCGAGATGAACGAGGCGATCGATGCCGCCGCGGCCACGCTGGCCAAGCAGGTGAGCGTGAAGGGCTTCCGCAAGGGCAAGGTCCCGAAGAACGTCCTGATCGCCAACATCGGTGGACCGGGGGTGCTGCGCAGCGAAGCCATTCGCGAGTCGATGCCCGATTTCTACGCCCGGGCCGTGGCCGATACGCTGATCGATCCCATTGGCCAGCCCGAGATCAACATCACCGAGGGCGAAGAGGGCGGTACGCTCGTCTTTGACGCCGAAGTCGAGGTTCGCCCCGAAGCGACGATCCGTGGCCAGCGGGAACTTCGCGTCACGATCCCCTCGCCGGTCGTGAACGACGCTGACGTCGACCGCCAGATCGACCAATATCGCGAGACTGATGCCGTCCTGCGCGACGTGGACCGCCCGATCGTCACCGGCGACTTGGTGACCATGGACATCCACGTCCAGCAGATCGCCACCGACGTCGAGCCACTCGACATGAGCGACTTCATGTACACGGTCGGTTCGGGCACGATCACCGAGGGCGTCGACGAGTTGATGCTCGGTCTGAAGGCCGGCGAGGAGATGAAGCTGAACGGCAGTGTCGGTGGCGGCGTCACGGCGACCTACGAGATGAAGCTCAAGCAGGTGAAGGAGCGCGAGCTTCCGGAGTTGACCGACGAGTGGGTCGACGAGAACACCGAGTGGGGAACGATCGAGGGGATGCGCGAGGCGATCATCAGCCAGATGCGTCGGATGAAGATCGTCGAGGCGCAGATGTCCCAGCGCGATGCGATGCTCGTCGCGCTCAGCGAGCTCGTCAACGAGGACATCGTGCCCGATGTGCTCGTTGATGAGGAGACCAACGAGCGCCTCCACGACCTGGGCCATCGGCTCTCCAAGCAGCAGTTGAGCCTCGAGACCTTTCTGCAGGTGACCAACCAGACGGCCGAGGCGCTGCTCGCCACGCTGCGCGTGGACGCGGTGCGCGCGGTGCGCATCGACCTGGCGATGCGCGCGCTGGTGAAGGCCGAGCAACTCGAGCCGACCGAGGAGGAGATCGATGCGGAGCTGGTCACCACCGCCGAGGCCATGAGCGTCTCGCCGGACCTGTTGCGCACGAACCTGCGTGAGACGGGACGGGTCGTCACGTTCCACGCGGAGGTCGCCAAGATGAAGGCCTCTCGCTGGCTGATGGACAACGTCACGTTCGTGGGTCCCGAAGGTGAGGAAATCGATCGAGAGTTGCTGCGCTCCGACCAGTCCCAAGAACCCGACGCCTAAGGTAGAGCCGTGAACGACAACTACCGAGCCCAGAACTACCTCGTCCCCACGGTCGTCGAATCGTCGAACCGCGGCGAACGGGCCTACGACCTCTACAGCCGCCTGTTGCGCGAGCGCATCATCTTTCTCGGCACGCCGATCGATGACACCATCGCAAACCTGATCTGCGCTCAGATGCTCTTCCTCGAGTCCGAGGACCCCGACAAGGACATCAACCTTTACATCAACTCACCCGGCGGCGACATCACGGGTCTGCTCGCGATCTACGACACGATGAAGTACATCAAGCCGGCCGTCTCGACCTTCTGCTTCGGCCAGGCCGCGTCGGCGGCTGCAGTCCTGCTCGGCGCGGGAACCAAGGGCAAGCGCTTCGCACTGCCCCACGCGCGAGTCCTGCTGCACCAGCCGTGGGGCGGAGTGGGTGGACAGGCATCGGACATCGAGATCCAGGCCCGCGAGATCATCCGGATGAAGGACATGCTCAACTCGATGCTGGCCAATGACACCGGCCAGTCCGTCGAGCGGATCACGAAGGACACGGACCGCGACTTCATAATCAGCGCTGATGAGGCCGTGGAATACGGACTGATCGACGAAGTTATCTCCGCTCGCCCCTAGGTGCCCAACTTTGAAGCCACCGGCCCGTAGGATGGTCGCGGCGGAGGTCGTGTCGGAGGGAACTCGTGGCGAAGTTTGGTGAAAGCAGCGACCTGATCAAGTGCAGTTTCTGCTCGAAGGGTCAAAAGCAGGTCAAGAAGCTGATCGCGGGACCCAGCGTGTACATCTGCGACGAGTGCATCGACCTCTGCAACGACATCATCGCCGACGAGTTCGGTGACCGCCCCGAGTTCGTCCTCGACGACCTACCGACCCCGCGCGAGATCTCGGCCTTCCTCGACGAGTTCGTCATCGGTCAAGTCGAGGCCAAGAAGATCCTCTCGGTGGCCGTTTACAACCACTACAAGCGCATTCAGACCGGCCCGCTGCACGACGACGACGTGGAAGTCGCCAAGTCCAACGTCTTGCTGCTCGGGCCGACTGGCTGCGGCAAGACCTTCCTCGCCCAGACACTGGCGCGAATGCTCAACGTGCCCTTCGCAATTGCCGACGCCACCGCGCTCACCGAGGCTGGTTACGTGGGTGAGGACGTCGAGAACATCCTTTTGAAGCTGCTGTCGGCCGCCGACTTCGACGTCAAGCGCGCCGAGCGCGGCATCATCTACATCGACGAGATCGACAAGATCGCCCGCAAGGCCGAGAACCCCTCGATCACCCGTGACGTCTCGGGTGAAGGGGTCCAGCAGGCGCTGTTGAAGATCCTCGAGGGCACCGTGGCGAGCGTGCCACCCCAGGGCGGTCGTAAACACCCGCACCAGGAGTTCATCAACATCGACACGGCGAACATTCTGTTCGTCTGCGGTGGCGCCTTCGCCGGCCTCGAGGAAATCATCGAGCGTCGGCTCGGCAAGAAGTCGATGGGCTTCAACCAACCGGTCGAGTCCAAGCGCAAGGGCGACATCGAACTTTTCCGTCACGCTCTGCCCGAGGACCTCGTGAAGTTCGGCCTGATTCCGGAGTTCATCGGCCGACTGCCGATCGTCAGCGCCGTCCAGCAGCTCGACCGCGACATGCTGATCAAGGTGTTGACCGAGCCGAAGAACTCTCTGGTGAAGCAGTTCCAGCAGGTGCTCGCGATGGACGGCGTCGAGCTAGTGATCGAGGACGAGGCTCTCGAGGCGATCGCCGACCTTGCCCTGGAGCGCGGCACCGGTGCGCGTGGACTTCGTTCCATCCTTGAGAGCGTGCTGCTCGAAGCGATGTTCGACGTGCCCGGGCGCACCGACGTGGTCAAGTGCGTCGTCAGTGCGGAGTCCGTCCGCGACAAGATCGCTCCGACCTACGAAATGCGAAAGGCGCCGCGAACCCGTCGCGCGAGCTAGTCCGTGCGGTTCACCAAGTACGTAGACGCGTTGGCGTGGCTCGAATCGCACGTCGACTTCGAGCGCGTGGCCCCCAATCGCCAGTCCGTCCCCACGCTCCAGCCCGTCCTCGACACCCTGGCCCTGCTGGCCGAACCTCAGTCGGACTACCCCTCGATCCACGTGACCGGGACCAATGGCAAGGGCACAACGACGACCCTGATTGCCGCGCTGCTTTGCGCGACGGGGCTTCGGGTGGGGGCGTTCACGAGCCCCGACCTCCACGCGGTGAACGAGCGCATTGCCGTCAACGGTGAGCCGATCGACGACGAGGAACTCATTGCTCTGTTGAGTCGCCTGGCCGACGTGGAGTCGGTGAGCACCGTCGCCCTCACCCGATTCGAACTGCTGACCGTCGCGGCGCTCCTGCACTTCTCGGACGAGGGAGTCGACGTCGCGGTGATCGAGGTTGGAATGGGCGGGACGTGGGACTCCACCAACGTGATTGACAGCGACGTCGCGGTCCTCACGAACGTGGACCTGGACCACACCGCCGTCCTCGGCTCGACGATCGAAGCCATCGCCGGGGACAAGGTTGGAATCTTCCGTTCCTCTGGCATCGCCGTCGTGTCGACCACGAACGCAATCGTCGTCGGGACCGCCCAAGCTCGGGCCGCGGCCATCGGGACCACCCTCTGGCTGCTCGGTGACTCGTTCCAGCTCGAGCGCAATGAACTGGCCTTCGGCGGCCGAGCAATCACGCTCACGACGCCCTTCGAGCGTTACGAGGACGTGCTGGTGTCCCTTCACGGCATCCATCAAGGCGTCAACGCCGCCACGGCGATCGCCGCCGCCGAGGCCTTTCTCGGCCGAGCGCTGGGCGCCGACGTTGTCACCACGACGCTCGCCCGGGCGCGCATGCCCGGACGAATGGAGCTCATCTCGCGCAAGCCCATGATCGTGGTGGACGGTGCTCACAATCCGGCCGGCGTGAAGGCACTCGTCGCCACCCTCGACGGGGCCTTCCACGTCGAGGGCGAACGGCGCTGCGTGATTGGCATGCTGGGCGGACGGGTGGTGGACGACATGGTCGAGCCGCTCGTCGGTCTCGGCTTCACCGAGTTCCACTGCTGCGCGCCGCACTCACCGCGGGCCCTGCCGGCGAGCGAGGTCGCCGCCGCGGTGCGACGAATGGGCGGCGTCGCGTACGAGCATCCGAGCGGAACGATTGCGTTGGCCCACGCGCGAGAGCGTTCGACCGACGAGGATCTCATCGTCGTCGCCGGGAGCCTGTACCTCGTGGCCGAGGTTCGCGGCGAGGTGATGCGCGTCGTCTCACGGCACTTGGATTGAGGCTGGTAGATTGGCTCGTCGTGGATAGAACTCTCGTCATCGTGAAGCCTGATGGTGTCGAGCGACGGCTCATCGGTGAGATCGTCGGGCGCCTTGAGGCCAAGGGACTTCACGTCGTCGCCGCCGAATTTCGCACCATCGACGCGGTGACCGCCGAGCGACACTACGCCGAGCACGCGGGCCAGTCCTTCTACATCGGCCTCGTCGCGTTCATCACCCGCGGCCCTTCGTTCGTGATGGTCGTCGAGGGTCCGACCGAGACCTGGAAGGTCGTTCGCGGCCTCATCGGCGCAACGAACCCGCTGGAGGCGGCGCCCGGAACGATACGCGGCGACCTCGCTTCGGACCTGCGAGAGAATCTCGTTCACGGATCGGACTCGTCGGAATCGGCTGCGCGAGAGATCGCAAACTTCTTTCCAAGTCTGGCTTAGACCCACTACTGGCCGCGAGAGGCGATCTTGCCCTAGCCTTGTCCTTGGAAGAGGGCCTGCGTCGGAGCCCTCGTTAAAGGGTCCCTATGGTTGACAGTCGATTTTCTCTCTTGGGTCGCGACATGGCGGTCGACCTCGGCACCGCCAACACGCTCGTCTACGTCCGGGGTCGTGGCATTGTCCTGAACGAGCCCTCGGTCGTCGCCGTTGACGTGAAGGACGGCAAGCCCCTCGCCGTCGGCGCCGAGGCCAAGCGCATGATCGGACGCACCCCGAGCAACATTCAGGCGATCCGACCCCTCAAGGACGGCGTCATCGCCGACTTCGAGATATGCGAGAAGATGCTCCGCTACTTCATCCACCGCGTGCACCAGCGCCGCTTCGCGAAGCCCCGCATGGTGATCTGCGTCCCGTCGGGTATCACTGGCGTGGAGCAGCGCGCCGTCATGGAGGCGGCCGAGTTCGCCGGAGCGCGCAAGGCCTACATCATCGAAGAGCCGATGGCCGCGGCCATCGGCGCGGGACTGCCCATCCACGAGCCGACCGGCAACATGGTCGTCGACATCGGCGGCGGCACGACGGAGGTCGCCGTCATCTCGCTCGGCGGCATCGTGACGAGCCAGTCGATCCGCGTCGGCGGCGACGAGTTGGATGAGGCGCTCATTGCCTACGTCAAGAAGGAGTTCCAGCTAGCCCTCGGTGAGCGCACCGCCGAGGAGATCAAGATCCAACTCGGCTCGGCCTACCCCCTCGAGGAGGAGCTGCGCGCCGAGATCCGCGGCCGCGACCTCGTGACCGGTCTGCCCAAGACCGTCATCATCTCCACCGAGCAGATCCGCAAGGCCATGGAAGAGCCCGTGCAGGCCATCGTGGACGCCGTCAAGGTGACCCTCGACCGCACGCCGCCGGAGCTGTCATCAGACCTGATGGAGCAGGGAATCGTCCTGACCGGGGGCGGCGCGCTGCTGGCGGGGATTGCCGCACGTCTCGAGTACGAGACCAACATGCCGATCATCGTGGCCAATGACCCGCTGAACTGCGTGGCCCTGGGCAGCGGCATGTGCCTCGAAGAGCTCGACGTCTTCGCGCGCATGTTGAAGACCAGTCCTTCGCGCTAACCCGTGGCGAGCGACCGGACTCGGCGTCGAACGTGGACCGCCGCCGCGGTTCTCACCGCCTTGCTCACCGTCTTGTACCTCAGCGGCGGCGTCGTCTCGGGACTTCGCAGCGCGGCCAACCTCGTGGTCGCTCCCTTCAGCTGGACGGTGAACGCCGTCGCCCGCCCCCTTGGCCACATGCTGGCCGGTGCCGTCAACTACTCCGACGTCGTTGCCCAGAACCAGCGTCTGCGCTACCAGTTGGGCCAGTCTGAGCTTCACGCCAACGAGGGTTGGGGACTCTACCGCCAACTCCAGCAGATCACCTCACAGCTCGACGTGCCCTTCGTCGGCTCGCTGCCCACCGTCGCCGCTCAGGTGACGTCCCTCTCGCCGACCAACTTCGCCGCCACCGTCGACATCTCCAAGGGCCGCGACAACGGCGTGCTCGTCGGGATGCCGGTTGTGGCCAACGGGGGACTGGTCGGCATCGTGATCGCGACCACGCCGCGCGGGGCGACGGTGCAACTGGTCACCGACGTCAACTCCTCGGTCGGCGTGACGTTCGGCAACGGCCACCAGTCGATCGTCATCACTGGACGCGGCGTGGACAACGGCCTCGGGGCGACTGCGGTGCCTCTGGGCACCTCGATCAAACCGGGCACCGTGCTCTCGACCGACGGTTTGAGCGGCGGCCTCTATCCGCCGGGTCTGCCCGTAGCGACGGTGGCCAACGTGAGCCTCACGCCCGGGGCCGCGACCTACAACCTCTTGTTGCACCCCACGGCCGACCTACGCCGACTGACCTACCTCGACGTGGTGCTCTGGGAGCCCTCCTCGTGAGTCGGGCGCTCGTCCCGGTGACGGTCGTCAGCCTGGTCATCGTTGCGTTGCAGCTGTCGATACTCTCGACGCTGCGATTCTCGGGGGTCGTGGTGATGTTGGTGTGGCTGTGGCCGTTTGCCATGGGCCTCGCCGGATTCACCGTCCTATCGATGTGGAGCGCCTTCGTGACCGGTGTCTTCTTCGACACGCATGCCTCGACTCCTTTCGGACTGACCGCTCTGGTCGGCGTGGTCCTCGCCTACGGGGCGTCGCGCCTGGGCAAGGAGGGGGTCGGCGACCTCGACTCGGCCGCCTGGTGGGTCACGCCCGTGCTCGCCGCCGGCGGGGGGTTGGTGGCGCCCCTGCTCTACACGGTGGGCGGCTTCCTCACGCTCCACTTCTCGCTCTGGCGGGGCGGCACGCTGGCGATGATGGCCGTCAACGCCGTTGCCTTCCTCGTCCTGGCCCGCCCGGTCTCGCGCGTCGCCCGACTGGTCGGCAACGTCGGCGCGCGGGTCCGGCGATGAAGGGATCGTGGCGCGACCGGCCGAGCGGATCCTGGTTCTCGCGCCTGTGGCGCCCGTGGGTCTCGATCCATCCGTTCCGCGGTCGTGGTCGCTCGATCAACGAGCCCAAGCCGGTCGGCATTCGCGACCTCGTCGCGGCGCCGGGCGAGGTCCAGTCGAGGCCCGAGCGACGCTGGCTGGTCATCGGAGGATTCTTCTTGCTGTTGTTCGTGCTGCTGATCGGACGGCTGTTCGTGCTGCAGATCCTCGACTACAAGGCCTCGGTCGCCGCGGTGAACTCCAACTCGCTTCGTGCCACGACGATCCCGGCGTCGCGCGGAGTCATCCTGGACCGGGCGGGCCACTCCCTGGTGGCGAACGTGACGACCGTGGAGATCCGCCTGTCGCGGGCCGAAGCTGGGAACTTCCCGACGATCAAGGGGGCGCTGGCGTCGTTGACGGGCCTCAGCGTCCGTCAGATCAACGCCGACCTCAACAACGTCCAGTACGACCCCTACCAACCGGCGCCGATCATGCAGAACGCGCCCGCACGGGTCGTCGAGTTCATCAAGCTGCACCCGGCGGAGTTCCCGGGAGTGTCGGTCCTGAACGTCGCAACCCGCTCCTACCCGAACGGCGGCAACGTCGGTGCGCAGGTCCTCGGCTACGTCGGGCCGATCACCGGCAGTGAGATCACCGCCAACCCCAACGCCGGCTACCAGACCGACTCCACGATTGGCAAGACCGGGATCGAGTCCTTCTACGAGCACTACCTGCGCGGCCACGACGGTACGAGCACCCTCGAGGTCGACACCCACGGCAACGTCATTGGGACCGTCAACACGACCCAGCCGAAGGTCGGCCAATCGGTCGTGTTGAACATCGACCAGGGACTGCAGAAGGCCCTCGACGGCTACCTGGCCAGCGACATCAAGACGGTGCGCACGATCCCCGACCCGCGATCGGGCAAGCTCCCGCCCGCACCCAACGGCGCCGCGGTCGTGCTCGACCCCAATACCGGGGCGGTCCTTGCGATGTCGAGCTACCCGTCCTACGACCTGTCGTCATTCGTGAACGGACTGACGACGAAGCTCTTCCACCAGCTACTGAACGAGGGAGCCTTCAACAACTTCGCGATCCAGGGCCTCTACACCCCGGGCAGCACCTTCAAGATGATCTCGGCAACGGCCCAACTCCAGACCGGCATCCTCTCGGCGAGCGCCTTCATCAATGACACCGGCAAGTTCACCGTGCCCGGCGCGACCTCGCAGTGCGGCGCCGGCTGCGTCTTCCACGACGACGAGGCCTCGGGCGCCGGACTGGTCAACCTGCCGCTCGCCCTCACCAAGTCCTCGGACTACTACTTCTACAACCTGGGCTACCTGTTCTGGTCCCAGACCAACAAGTACGGCGAGACACCGATCCAGAACGTGGCCCACGAGTACGGGCTCGACCAGTACACCAACATCGACCTGCCAAACGAGGGTCAGGGCCGCGTCGACTCGCCCAAGGTGCGTCTCGCCCTGTTCGCGGCGGCTCCGAAGGCCTTCCCCCACTACCAGTGGTACACGGGTGACAACATCGAGATGGCCTTCGGCCAGGGGTCGACCGCCATCACGCCACTCGAACTGGCCAACGCCTACGCCACGTTCGCCAATGGCGGTACCCGCTACGAGCCCGAGGTCGCCGCAGCCATCGTCGACGCCCACGGCAAGACAACGCTGCGCTACGGCCCGAGGATCCTCGGCCACGTGAGCCTGCCGTCGCGAGTGCGAAACCCGATCCTGCAGGGACTGCTCGGCGTCGTGAACAGCCCCCAGGGCACGGCCTACGGAACGTTCCACAGCATCGTCAACTTCTCCCTGGCGAGCTTCCCGATCGCCGGCAAGACCGGAACCGCGAGCAACCAGCACGGACTTGAGCCGAACTCGTGGTTCGTGGGCTTCGGCCCGGTGGACCATCCCAAGTACGTGGTGCTCTGCGTGGTCGGACAGGGCGGATACGGCGCCGACGCCGCGGCCCCGGTGGTGGCCGAGACGTTCAACTACCTGGTCGCGCACCCCATCAAGCCGGTGCGATTGAAGGCACAGCTCACGACGCCCGTGACGACGTCCTCGACGACGACCACCGGCGCCGGCTAACTCCGCGAGCGAGTTCGTCACTTCGGTCATCAACGCTCATCGGTCGCGTCCGGCGTCAGCCAATTTGACTTTCGGCCCTACCGATCGCGGATGGCGGTGCGTGTCATGGGCCGAAGATGGGAGAGTCCGCTCGCCAGCCCGGCCGAAGAAGAGGCTCTATGACAACGTTGACCGACGACATCAAGGACAGTCCCAGCGTCCCCATCCGACCGGCGGCACGCATGGTCGCCGGCGTCAAGGTCTTCGGCAAGGGCGAAACCGAGGTGCTGGCCCTCAATGGCGTCGACGCCCAGTTCGCCGCTGGCCAGTTCACGGCCGTCATGGGGCCGTCCGGTTCGGGCAAGTCGACGATGCTGCACTGCCTGGCCGGGCTGGACCGGTTGACGTCGGGCCAGGTGCTCATCGGCGACATCGACCTGCAGTCGCTTAGCGACAAGGAAATGACGATCATGCGTCGAGAGCACATCGGCTTCGTCTTCCAGGCCTTCAACCTCGTCCCCACGCTGACCGCCGGGGAGAACATCGTCCTGCCCCTCACGCTCGGGGGGCGCAAGCCCGATCGCGAGTGGGTCGAAGGGCTGGCTCGGGCGCTGGGCGTTGAACATCGCCTCGCCCATCGGCCCTCCGAGCTCTCCGGGGGCCAGCAGCAGCGAGTCTCGATGGTGCGCGCGCTCGTGACCCGACCCGACCTGCTGTTCGCCGACGAGCCGACCGGGAACCTCGACTCGAAAGCGGCCAACGAGCTTCTTGTGCAGATCCGTGGCGCAGTGGACGACTACAACCAGAGCGTTGTCATGGTGACCCACGACGCGCGGGCGGCGAGCTTCGCCGACCGCGTGCTCTTCCTGGTCGACGGATCGGTCGTCCGAGAGCTCAACTATCCCACGACCGATTCGATCCTGGACGCCATCCGCGAACTCGAGGAGTAGCCATGTGGCGCATCACGCTGAAGGGGGTCTTCGCGCACAAGCTGCGCTACGCCCTCACGGCGCTCGCGGTCATCCTGGGAGTCTCGTTCATGGCCGGGACGCTGGTCCTGACCGACACCATCGGTCGCACGTTCGACGGGCTCTTCACCGACATCTACCACTCGACCGACGCCGTGGTGCGCGGCCAGCAGTCGTTCAATCCCTCCGGAGCCTTCATCGACCAACGCCCCCTGATCTCCGCCACCCTCGCCGCGAAGGTACGCGACGTGCCCGGCGTGCGCGCCGTCGGACTCGTGATCAGTGGCTACGCCCAACTCGTGGCCCGCGACGGCAAGCCCATTGGCAATCCCGCCAGCGGCCCGCCGACGATCGGTGAGGCGTGGGTCAACGAGCCCGCACTCAATCCACTGCGTTTGCTGGCGGGCGGTCACGCGCCGCGCGCCGCGAACGACGTCGTCATCGACAAACGATCGGCCAGCGTCGGACACTACGCCGTTGGCGACCGGGTCACGGTCTTGAGCAAACTGGCGCCCGCCGCCTACGTCATTTCCGGCATCGCCACCTGGGGCAGCGTCGACAGCCCCCTGGGTGCCACCATCACGGTCTTCACGCCCGCCACCGCGGCTCGAGTGCTCGGAACTCCGGGGATGGTCAACGAGATCGACGTCGCGGGCGTGAGCGGCGTCGACCAGGACCAGCTTGTCGCACGCATCGACGCTGCCCTTCGCGGCTCGCGCGTCGAGGTGGTGTCGGGCCTTAGCATCACCCAACAAGGCCAGAAGACGGTGCACGACGCCCTCGGCTTCTTCAACACCTTCTTGCTGATCTTCGCGCTCATCGCCCTGTTCGTCGGGTCGTTCCTCATCTTCAACACCTTCACGATCATCGTCGCCCAACGGATCCGTGAGCTGGCACTCCTGCGCGCGGTGGGAGCGAGCCGCCGCCAGGTGACCGGTTCCGTGCTGGGCGAGGCACTCTGCATCGGACTGTTCGCCTCCGCCATTGGCCTCGCGGTGGGCGTCGGGCTGGCGGCCGGCCTGAAGGCCGGATTGAAGGCGCTAGGTATCGACATCCCGGCGTCGGGCCTCGTGGTCGCTCCGCGCACGATCGTGGTCGCGATCGCCGTCGGCACGCTCGTCACTATGGTGTCGGCCTTCCTGCCGGCCCGACGGGCCGCCCGCGTGCCGCCGGTCGCGGCGATGCAGGACGTCATTGTCGAGCCGCAGAGCCCCTCGAGCACCCGCGCGCTGGTCGGCGTCCTGGTCGGTGTCGCGGGCGTCGCGGCGCTGCTGGTGGGGCTCTTCACCAAGGTCGCCGGCCGCATGGGCTTCGTGGGCGGCGGTGCGGCCGTAACCTTCTTGAGCATCGCCATACTCGGACCACTGATCGCGAGGCCGGTCAGCCGTCTCATCGGCTCGCCGATGGCGTGGCGCAGTGTCACCGGCAAGCTGGCCCAGGAGAACGCCGTGCGCAATCCCGCGCGCACCTCGTCGACCGCGGCGGCCCTGATGATCGGCGTGGCGCTCGTCACGTTGATGACGATTGTCGCCTCCTCGACGAAGGCGTCGATTAACACGATCATCGATTCGTCGATGAGGGCCGACTACGTCGTGAGCAGCGGTGACGTCACCGGCGTCACCGGAGGACTGAGCCCATCGCTGCAGCGTCAGCTCAGTCAGCTGCCCCAGGTCGCCACCGCCCTCGGCATTCGATCGGGCATCGTGCAGATCAACGGCGCGACCACCACCGTCAAGGCGGCCAACCCCCGGGGAATCCTCGACCTGTTCAACATCGGTCTCGAGAAGGGCGATGTCGCATCGATGGGACCTCACGACATCGCCGTCTCGAGCCAGGTCGCGACCGGCCGACACCTCTCGCTGGGCAGCACCGTGTCGGTCACCTTCTCCTCGACCGGAAGGAGGCTGTTCACAGTCCGGGCCATCTATCGCACGCGCGAGGTCGCCGGTGACTACTTCTTGCCCCTGGCGGCGGCCCAGGCCAATTTCACCCAACAGCTTGATGTGCAGGACTACGTGCAGCTGGCACCCGGAGTGTCGGCGACTGTGGGCCGACGGGCCATCGACGCGGTGCTCGCGTCCTATCCGACCGCGACGCTGCTCGACCAGGCCCAGTACAAGCAACAGCAGTTCAAGCAGATCGACCAGGTACTCAACCTCGTCTACGGTCTGCTTGCCTTGGCGGTGCTGATCGCCCTCATCGGCATTGCGAACACCCTCGCCCTCTCGACGTACGAGAGGACCCGCGAGCTGGGTCTGCTGAGGGCGGTCGGAATGACGCGCGGACAGCTCCGCGCCTCAGTGCGCAAGGAGTCGCTCATCATCTCGCTTCTGGGTAGCGCAGAGGGACTGATCGTCGGGTCGCTCTTCGGCTGGGCGATGGTGCGCGCGCTCGGGTCCCAGGGGATAACCGAACTCGTGTTCCCGGTCGGCCAGCTACTGATCGTGGCGGCGCTGGCCGGCGTGGCGGGGATCGTCGCGGCGCTCGGCCCCGGGCGCCGGGCGGCCCGGATTGACGTGTTGCGGGCAATTGCCGCCGAGTGACCCGTTCGACCTACGGGCGCACGCGCCGGGACGCGCCGTCACCGGTCGGGGGGAGTGAATCGTCGGTCTAGGCCCGCGGCGCGAGTAGCCTTGGGTCCGTTGGGCGTTTCTGTGCAGACTGCGCAGTGCGCGAAAAGGACGCAGTCGCAGCGCAGTGCAGTCGCACTCCGCGGGCAGGCATTGAGGACACCACGTGGTACACGGCAGTGAAGTGACCCTATTTATCATCTGGATCGCCGCGCTCTTCTGCGTGGCCCGGCACGCCTTCGTTTCCCCCATCAACGCCGACGTCGCGACCGCCGTGTCGTGCCCGGCACCCATCAGAAGTAGTGCGGCGCACTACGCCCCCACCCTCAAGAACTCAAGGAGTACCCGTCGTGACCGACGAAATCAACACCCAACCCGCTTCACCACCTAGTCCCCGAATTGGTGACACCCGACCAGCACCCCAGATAGGCGACACCCGACCGGGCAGTCCGTCGTCCCCTCCGTCGACCTCGGGCGGGTCGGACCGATCCGGCCAGCGCCAGGGACAGGGCCAAGGCCAGGGCCAAGGCGGCGCCAACCGTCGCCGGCGCGGCGGGCGGGGACGCACTGGCGGCCAAGGCGGTCAAGGCGGCCAGTCCCGTCCGCCGGTCAAGTACGCCGACGCGCCGGTCGAGGCCTCCGCCCCCGAGGCGGCCGACGCCGACAGCGTCGCCGGACGGGGCAAGAACAAGCGCCGTCGCGGCGGCGAGCGGCGCACTCGTGCCCAGGGCCGTTACCTGATGTGCGTGCACACGACGCAAGAGGCGACCCACATCGCCACGCTCGAGGGCCGCACCATGGTCGAGTACACCGTCGCCAAGGCCGCGGACGAAGTGAGCCAGATCGACGGCAACATCTACGTCGGTCGCATCCAGAACGTCCTGCCGGGCATGGAGCTCGCCTTCGTCGACATCGGCATCCCCAAGAACGCGGTCCTCTACCGTGGCGACATCTCCTTCGACCTCGACGACGTGGAAGGACCGACCTCGAACGACAAGCGCATTGAGCAGATGATCCGCTCGGGCCAGACAATCATCTGCCAGGTGACGAAGAACGCGATCGGCGCCAAAGGAGCCCGGCTGACCCAGGAAGTCTCGCTGCCGGGTCGCTTCGCCGTGCTGGTGCCGAACTCGTCGACCATCGGAATCTCCAAGCGCCTTCCCGACGGTGAGCGTCGCCGCCTGCGCAAGATCATCGACGACGTGAAGCCCGAGCGCCACGGCATCATCATCCGCACCGCCGCCGAGGGCGTCACCGCCGACGACCTCGCACGTGACGTCACGTCGCTGGCCGAGAAGTGGGCGGCGATCGAGGCCGAGGTCGCCAAGTCCAACCAACCCCGCCTCATCTACCGTGACCTGGACCTGGCGGTGCGCGTGTTGCGCGAGGAGCTCAACGACGACTACCGCGGCGTCCTGATCGACGACCGCGACCTCTACGAGAAGGTCCGCGAGTACGTGCTCGCGGTCAATCCCGAGCTGGCCGACCGGATCGAGTTCTACGACCGCGCCGCCGAGGAGCTCCCGCTCTTCGAGCGCTACTTCGTCCACGAGCAGCTGCACCGAGCGCTCGACCGCAAGGTCTTCTTGCCCTCCGGTGGGTCGCTCATCATCGAGCGCACCGAGGCCCTGACGGTCGTCGACGTCAACACGGGCAAGAACGTCGGCACGACGAACCTCGAAGAGACCGTCTTTCGCAACAACCTCGAGGCCGCTGAGGAGGTGGCCCGCCAGCTGCGCCTGCGCGACATCGGCGGCATCATCGTGATCGACTTCATCGACATGGAGTCCAAGGTCAATCGCGAGGCCGTGGCCTCGGCGTTGCGCCAGGCCCTGTCGCGCGACAAGACGCGCACCCAGGTCTTTGACATCTCCGAACTGGGACTCGTGGAGATGACCCGCAAGCGTGTGAACGAGGGACTCCTGGAGTCCGTGTCGAGCATCTGCGCGGTCTGCGACGGTCGCGGATTCGTCGTCGAGACTGGCCTCTAAGCCGGTCTCGGACCGTCGCGCCATCGGCTAGTATGGAAACCCTATGTACGCAGTCATCCGAGTAGGCACATCCCAAGAGCGCGTCACCGAGGGCCAGGTGGTCCGCGTCGACCTGCGCTCGGAAGAGCCCGACACCGAGATCTCGTTCGTTCCCGTTCTGCTCGTCGACGGCGACACCGTCGTCGCCGGTCCGGCCCTGAAGGGCGCCACGGTGACGGCCAAGGTCCTCGACCACGACGCACGGGGTCCGAAGATCCGGGCCCTCACCTACAAGGCGAAGTCGATCCAGCGCCGTCGCTGGGGCCATCGCCAGCACTACTCGAACGTCGAGATCACCAAGATCTCGCCCACGGCTTAAGGAGAGAGATGTCCAAGACGAAAGGTGGCGGTTCCACGAGGAACGGTCGCGATTCCAACGCCCAACGGCTCGGAGTCAAGACGTTCG
Source organism: Acidimicrobiales bacterium (assembly GCA_025351385.1). GTDB lineage: Bacteria > Actinomycetota > Acidimicrobiia > Acidimicrobiales > RAAP-2 > RAAP-2. The sequence continues at coordinate 22,514 of JANXWA010000006.1, forward strand.
ACGGAACGGCCGTGAAGTCCGGCAGCATCATCATCCGCCAGCGCGGGACCTTGTTCCACCCGGGTCGCAACGTCGGCATCGGCAAGGATGACACCCTGTTCGCGCTCGCTGAGGGAACCGTGAAGTTCGGCTACCGAGGCGGCCGGAAACTGGTCGACGTCCTCGTCGACTGAGTTTTCCTCCTAAAACGGGAAATCCCCGGGCGAAAGCCCGGGGATTTCTCGTTGAGAGCAGGAACTAAGCGCTCTTGACCGCCTTTTTGAAGGTCGAGCCAATGGAAACCTTCGGCGCATTCGAGGCCTTCACCTGAATCGCCTCGCCGGTCTGGGGGTTACGGGCCGTGCGGGCCTTGCGGGCCACACGCTCGAATGAGAGGAAGCCGGAAAGAACGATCTTCTCACCGTTCGAAACATTCTTGACGACGACGTCTTCAAAGGCCTTAAGGACCTCAGCTACCGTGCTCTTGGTCGCGCCACTCTCGGCAACAATTGCATCTACCAACTCGGCCTTGTTCACCGGTCGACTCCTTACTCTTCGTGGAAATTGACTGGGAGTTTTCCCAGCAACCGGAGCCATCTTTACCTCAATGTCAAGGAATTACGGGGATTTCTCATAAGTTTTCGGACTCCTGGCAACGGTGCTCCACGCGAAAACGCTGTTCAGAGACAGTTTCTGGAGAAACCGTCATCAATTCTTCAAACTTCGAGCGCCCTACAGTTGCTCCATGGACTACCTAAATCGCAAGAAATTGGCGGAAATGGCCGCTTCGGAGCGGGACGACTACCGGGTCGGGCACCCGGCGTCACGGACTCTGCACGAGGGGGCCCACCATCTCTTCGGCCGGGTGCCGATGACGTGGATGAACATGTGGGCCGGCGGCTTCCCGCTGGGCTTCGCGAGCGCCCGCGGAGCGATGGTCACCGACCTTGACGGCCACGAACTCATCGACTTCGCGCTCGGCGACACCGGGGCGATGGCCGGGCACTCCCCGCCGGCGCTGATCGCGGCGATGAATCGCCGGATCGCCGTCGAGGGCGGCGTCACCACCATGCTGCCCAATGAGGACGCCGAGTGGGTCGCCGGCGAACTGGCGCGGCGCTTCGGCCTGGCGCAATGGTCGTTCAGCCTCTCGGCGACCGACGCCAATCGATGGTTGTTGCGTCTCGTGCGCCTCGTCACCGGCCGACCCAAGATCCTCGTCTTCTCCTACTCGTACCACGGCTCGGTCGACGAGACGTTCGTCGTGCTCGACGAGGACGGAAGGGCCGTCTCGCGGCCCGGCAACGTGGCACCGGCCGTGGATCCGACGTCGACGACGCGCGTCGTCGAGTTCAACGACCTCGCGGCGTTGGAGCGCGAACTTCGATTCGGCGACGTGGCGGCGGTGCTGACCGAGCCGGCGCTGACGAACATCGGGATCGTGCTGGCCCAGCCGGGTTTCCTCGAGGGGGTGCGCGAGCTCTGCGACGCGACTGGGACACTGCTCATCCTCGACGAGACCCACACCTTCTCGGCCGGGCCGGGGGGCGCGACGCGCCGGTTCGGTCTGCGTCCCGACGCGATCACGATCGGCAAGTCCCTCGGGGGCGGCGTGCCGTGCGGCGCCTACGGACTGAGCCAAGCGTTGGCCGACGACGTCCTCGCCGCCGTCGACACCGGGGTGGACATCGTCGACGTCGGCGGTGTCGGCGGGACGCTCGCCGGAAACGCCATGAGCTTCGCCGCGATGCGCGCGGTGCTCGGCGAGGTCCTGACCGATGAGGCCTTCGGGCCCATGGAGACGCTCGCGACGCAGTTTGCCGAGGGCGTGCAACGAACCATCGACGTCCAGGGGCTGCCCTGGTCGATCAGCCAGCTCGGGGCGCGCTGCGAGTATCGCTTCGCCAGTCCCGCTCCGACCAACGGCGGGTCGTCGATGCGCAGCGCGGACCCCCTGCTCGAGGAGTTCCTGCACCTGTACTGCGTCAATCGCGGCGTCCTGCTGACGCCGTTTCACAACATGGCCCTGATGTGCCCGGCGACCACGTCGGCCCAAGTGGCCCGCCATCAGACCCTCTTCGACGATGCCGTGAGCGCTCTCGTCGATTGAGGTTCGTCACGGCGCCGTGATCGCACGGTGGTCGGCGACCAGGACATGGAGATAGTGTCCGAACGTGGAGTTGGTGTGCGCGGAGTGCCGCTGCCTGGTCGATCGGGGTTGGCGCCTCGTGGTCTGCGCTGATTCGCAGTGCTGCTGCGCCGACCTGCCGAGGAGGTCCATTGACCGGACCGCGCCTCCATTGGACGATGCTCTCGTCACCGGGGACGACGACGCCTAGCGTCGGTGATTGGTCCACTGTCCGCGAGGCCGCCTGAACCAACGGAGTCGAGGTGTCGCGACCGTGACCAGATCATCGAGACACGGGCGGCACCGCTCGTCTCGCCGGGAGGGCGGCTCGCGCGTAGCGTGACGTGGTCAAGAGAAGGCCCCGAAAGGTGCTGTCGTAGGATGGTCGAGTGTCCGCGTTCGTCGATTTCGCCCAGTTGCACGCCAAGGCCGGCGACGGCGGGGCGGGCTGCGTCAGCTTCCGTCGTGAGGCCCACGTCGCCAAGGGCGGTCCCGACGGCGGCGACGGCGGCCGCGGCGGCAACGTCTGGATCGTGGCAGACCACAACCAGGCCTCGTTGCTGGGCTTTCGCGACCACCCCTTCCGTCGGGCGACCGACGGCCAGCATGGCACCTCGAAGCGCCAGCACGGCTCGGGGGGCAAGGACACGATCGTCACGGTGCCCGTGGGCACCATTGTCTACAGCCGAGAGGGCGCGCTACTGGTCGACCTGAGCGGTCCCGGCGACCGCTGGCTCGCAGCCGAGGGGGGCCTCGGCGGCCAGGGCAACGCCCGGTTCCTCTCGAACCGGCGCCGCGCTCCGGCCTTCGCCGAGCAGGGCGAGGCCGGACAGGAGAACTGGTACAACCTCGAGCTGAAGCTCCAGGCCGACGTGGCGCTCATTGGTTTTCCCAACGTCGGCAAGTCGACGCTCATCGCACGCGTCTCTGCCGCCCGACCGAAGATCGCCGACTATCCGTTCACCACGCTCGTGCCCAACCTGGGCGTCGTGCGCGTCGGGGTCCGTTCGGGACGGCCCAACGACGCCACCGAGTTCGTCATGGCCGACATCCCCGGCCTCATCGAGGGCGCGGCCGAAGGGCGAGGTCTCGGCCACGACTTCCTGCGCCACGTCGAGCGGGCCCGCGTGCTCTGCGTGCTGCTGGACCTCTCCGAGCTCGCTCCCCTCGAGCCGAGCGCGCAGCTCGACATCTTGTTGGGCGAGCTCGGCGACTACCAGGCCGACCTATTGGAGCGGCCCCGGGTCGTCGTCGGTTCCAAGGGCGACGTCGCGGCCCACGAGATGGACGGCGTGCTCGTCATCTCCTCGGTGACCGGCGAGGGGATCGACCAGCTCGTGTCGCAGCTGGCCGCGTTGGTGGCCCAAGTGCGCCAGACTGAGCTCGAGGAGCACGAGCACGAGATCGTCGTGCACAAGCCCCTCCCCGATGAGATCAACGTCGAGAAGACCTCCGCGAACGAGTGGCTGGTCACGGGCCGTCCGGCGATCCGCGCCGTGCGCTTCCAGGACCTCACCGACGACGAGGCCCTCGCCGAGATCGTCCGACGGCTGCGCTCGCTCGGCATCGACCGCATGCTGACGCGCGCGGGCGTGCGCGACGGCGACATTGTCAACATTGGCCCGCTCTCTTTCGAGTGGTGGCGCGACGAGGTCGGGGCCGGCCTCGACCGAGGCGACCACCATCGCGCGACCCGTCGCGAGCGACTGGCCCGTCACGGTCGACTGGACCTGGGAGGCAGCGATGACGACTCGTAGCGTGGTGGTGAAGATCGGGACGTCGTCGGTCACCGACGACACGGGCGGCGTCGCGTACGGCGTGCTCGTGAACATCGCGCTCGACGTCGTGGACCTGCGCGAGCAGGGGTGGCACGTCGTGGTCGTGACCTCGGGCGCGATCACCGCCGGCTGGGCCGAGGTCGGCAAGGGCCGTCCGCGCCCGACCGACAGCGTGAAGCTCCAGGCCGTCTCGGCCGTCGGCCAGCCCCTGTTGATGCACGCGTGGCGCAACGCCTTCGCCGAGGTCGGTGCCGCCGTCGGCCAGGTCCTGCTGGCCCCGCTCGACTTCTCGCACCGTGGTCAGTACCTGCACGCGCGAGGCACGTTGGAGGCGTTGCGCAGCCTCGGCGTGATCGCGATCGTCAACGAGAACGACGCGGTTGCCGACGAGGAGATCCGCTTCGGGGACAACGACCGCTTGGCCGCCCTGGTCGCCAACCTGGTCGGGGCATCGCACCTGGTGCTCTTGACCGACACTGAAGGGCTGCTCACCGCCGACCCGCGGATCGACCCGTCGGCCACGCTCATCGAGGAGGTGACCGCCTTCGACACCGACCTCGTGGAAGTCGCCGGCGCGAGTCGGTCGGGCGTCGGCAGCGGCGGCATGGCCTCGAAGCTGGCGGCCGCGCGCATGGCCTCGTGGTCGGGCATCACCACCGTGATCGCGCCGGCCCACGCGCACGGCGCACTGCGACACGCCCTCGACGACACCCCGGGCTTCGGCACCACCTTCCATCCCCGCCCCGAGCGGCTGTCGGCTCGCAAGTCCTGGATCGCCTTCGCGGTCGCGAGCCACGGCGCGCTGCACATCAATCAGGGGGCGCTCCAGGCGCTGGAGAGCCACGGCCGCAGCCTCCTGCGTGTGGGCATCGAGTCTTTCGACGGGACCTTCGTCGAGGGCGACGCCGTGGACATCAAGGGACCCGACGGTCAGATTGTCGCCAAGGGCCTCGCGCGCGTCAGCGCCGAGTCGTTCGCCGAGGGTGACGACGTCGTCGTGCACCGTGACGACATGGTGCTGCTTCGGCGGGTCTAGCCGCTCCGTTACGATTGCCTGATGACGACGAGCGAACTGGCGCGACAGGGACGCGCCGTCCGCGACGCCGCCACCGCCCTCGGCCAGGCGAGTGACGAGCAGCGCCGAGCGGTCCTTCGACACGTCGCCGACCGGCTCGAGCAGTCCTGTGCGGAGCTGCTCGCGATCAACGAGGTCGAGCTCGCCGCCTACCAGGAGTCCGGGGCCGGACGGGACCGGCTGGCGCTCAGCGAGGCGCGGGTCGCCGCGATGGCGAGCGCGCTGCGCGAGATCGCCGACGCCCCCGATCCGCTCTTCGAGACCGTCGACCAGAGCACCCGGCCGAACGGGCTGCGCATCGAGCGACTGCGAGTGCCCCTCGGGGTGATCGGCGTCGTCTACGAGAATCGCCCGAACGTCACCAGCGACGTCGCCGGGCTCTGCGTGCGTAGCGGCAACGCCGCCTATCTGCGAGGGTCCTCGACGGCCCTGTCGACCAACCGGTTCATCGTGTCGCTCTGGCACGAGGCGCTCGAGAAGGAGGGACTGGCGCCGGCGGGCGTCTCGCTCGTCGAAGACACCTCCCACGAGACCGCCACGGCCTTCATGCAGATGACCGACGTCCTGGACTGCCTGATTCCGCGCGGCGGCCCGAGCCTCATCGCCGCGATGCGCGAGCACGCCCGGGTCCCCTACGTCCTCGACGGCGACGGCAACTGTCACATCTTCGTCGACGAGTCGGCCGACCTCGACAAGGCCGTCGCCATCGTGCGCAACGCGAAGACCTCGCGGCCCGGCGTCTGCAACGCCGCCGAGACGGTCCTCGTGCACGAGGGCGTGGCGGCCCGGTTCCTGCCGGCGCTCGCGACCGCGATGCCCGAGGTCGAGCTGCGCGGCGACGACGCCACGCGTCGGGTCCTGCCCGACGCGACGCCCGCGAGCGAGGAGGACTACGAGCGCGAATTCCTCGACCTCATCCTCGCGGTCAAAGTTGTCGGGTCGCTCGACGAGGCCATCGCCCACGTCGCGCGCTACGGCACCGGCCACAGCGAGGCGATCCTCACCGAGGACCTCGACCACGCCGAGCAGTGGGTGCGGCGCGTCGACGCCGCCGCGGTCGTCGTCAACGCGTCGACCAGGTTCGTCGACGGCGGCGAGCTCGGGCTCGGGGGCGAGGTCGGCATCTCGACCCAGAAGCTGCACGCGCGCGGCCCGATGGGCCTGCGAGAACTGACCTGCCTCAAGTGGGTCGTACGAGGAGAGGGACAGATTCGATGACCGCACTGGATCCACGCGAGGAGCTCGCCAGGCGGCTCGGACTGGCCGAGGTGCCCAAGGTGCGCTTCGAGTCGCCCGACGACGTCATGGCGCGCCTCGCCGACCACGACTACCTCAGCGACGACGCCATCGCCTCGGTCACCTACCTCGCCGACCGGCTCGCCAAGCCCGTCCTCGTCGAGGGGCCGGCCGGCACCGGCAAGACCGCGCTGGCGCGGGCCGTCGCCGACTCGATCGGCGCGCGACTCATCCGCCTGCAGTGCTACGAGGGCCTCGACGACTCCAAGGCCCTCTACGAGTGGAACTACCGCAAGCAACTGCTGCGCATCCAGGCCGGGCGTCCCGAGGGGTCGGGGACCGAGGACTGGGGACGGCTCGAGGAGGACATCTTCGGCGAGGAGTTTCTCCTCACGCGGCCCCTGCTCGAGGCGATCTCGGCGACCGACCCGGTGGTGCTCTTGATCGACGAGGTGGACCGGGTGGAGCTCGAGACCGAGGCGCTGCTGCTCGAGATCCTCTCCGAGTACCAGGTCTCGATCCCCGAGCTCGGCACGGTGATGGCCAAGCAGATCCCGATGGTCTTTCTCACGTCGAACAACACCCGCGAGCTCTCCGAGGCGCTGAAGCGCCGCTGCCTGTACCTGTACATTGGCTATCCCACGGTCGAGCGCGAGCGCGACATCATCCTCTCGCGGGTGCCGGGCATCTCATCGACGTTGGCCGAGCAGATCGCCCAGGTGGTGCGCTCGCTTCGCACGCTCGACCTGAAGAAGGCGCCGTCGGTCTCCGAGACCCTCGACTGGGCGCGCACGCTGGTCGTCCTAGGGCGAAAGGAGATCGGGGAGAAGGACGCGGCGGCGACGCTGCACATCCTCTTGAAGTACCAGTCCGACATCGAGCGCGCGACCAAGGAGCTCCTCGGCCGCCCCAAGCCGCTTGCTTAACCTCCTCGGCGACTTCATCGGCGAGCTTCGCTCGGCCGGAATCCCGGTCTCGATGAGCGAGCACGTCGACGCGGCGCGAGCGATGGAGGTCATCGACCTGGGCGACCGGGGGATGGTCCGCAGCTCGCTCGCCGCGACGCTCGTGAAGGACGGCGACCATCTGCCGGTCTTCTACACGGCCTTCGAGGTCTTCTTCTCGACGCGCTCGTGGCAGAACGCCGAGGAGTTCATGGGCGATGATGTCGACAACGAGCTCGAGCGCGAGGGCGCGGCCGGCGCCTCCGGTCCGGGCCAGTCGCGCGGCGAGGGCGGCGGCGCCTCGTCGTCCCTGTCGGCCCAGGAGCTGGCCGACCTGCTCTTTCGAGCGCTGCGCGACGGCGACCGCGGGGCACTACGCCAGGCGGCATCGGAGTCGGTGACGCGCTACGCCGGCATGGAGCCCGGTCGACCGGTGGGCGGCACGTACTACCTCTACCGGACACTGCGCAACCTCGACCTCGAGAACCTCGAGCGACGCCTCACCGAGGGCACGACGGGCGAGGGTGACGACCAGCTGGCTCAGCGCCTGGCGCGCGAGGAGGCCCACGCGCGCATCGAGCTCTTGAAGTCCGAAATCGAGCGGGTGATCCGCGAGCGGTTGGTCGAGGACCGTGGGGCTGAAGCCCTGGCCAAGTCGGTGCGCAAGCCCCTCCCCGAGGACCTCGACGTCATGCACGCCAATCGCGACGAAATGGCGCAACTCGAGCGGGCCCTGCGACCGTTGAGCCGCAAGCTCGCGACGCGCCTGGCGCGCCGGCGCCGCCGGCGCCGCCGCGGTCCGGTGGACCTGCGCCACACCGTGCGGCGCAGCCTCTCGACCGGGGGAGTGCCGATCGACCTGCGCTTCAAGCCGCCCCACCCCGCCAAGCCCGAGATCTTCGTCATCGCCGACATCTCGGGCTCGGTGGCGTCCTTCGCCCGCTTCACCCTGCACCTGGTCCACGCGATCAGCTCGCAGTTCTCCAAGGTCCGCAGCTTCGTCTTCGTCGACGGGCTCGACGAGGTGACCCGGCTGTTCGACGGCGTCGACGACCCGGCCGAGGCCGTGGCGCGCATCAACGCCGAGGCCGACGTCATCGCCTTCGACGGACACTCCGACTATGGACGGGCGCTGCTCAGCTTCCACGACCGCTTCGCCAAGGACATCACCAAGCGCTCAACGGTGCTGATCCTCGGCGACGCGCGCAACAACTACCACCAGGCCAACGCCGAGGTCGTCGCGGACCTGCACTACCGCGCGAAGTCCGTCTACTGGCTCAATCCCGAGCCGACCGCGTACTGGAACAGCGGCGACTCGATCATCAACCAGTACGCGCCCTACTGCGAGCGGGTGATCGAGTGCCGTACCTTGCGCCAGCTCGAGGCCTTCGTCGGGGAGCTGGAGTGAACGAGGACCTCAGCCTGCCGCCCGAGGGGTTCCGCCAGCGCGGGCCGGCCCCGAGCGGGACGCGTCTCTTGATGATCCGCCACGGCGAGAGCCGCGCCAACGTCGAGGGACTCGCGGGCGGCCACAAGGGCGACGGCGGCCTCACCGAGCTCGGCACGCGCCAGGCCGTGGCCCTGCGCGAACGCCTGGCGATGAGCCGAGAGCTCGACGGAGCGACGGCGTTCTACACCTCGACGATGCCCCGCGCCATCCAGACGGGCGAGATCATCGCCGAGGCCCTGCCCGGCCTGACGGCCGAGACGGACGAGGCCCTGTGCGAGATCGGCGTCGGTGAGGGGGACGGCCTGACGTGGGCGGCCTTCGTCGAGCGCTTCGGCGCCCCCGATTGGGAGAAGGACCCCCACGCGGTGACGGCGCCGGGCGGCGAGTCGCTGATCGGCTTTTTCGAGCGATGCCGCGACGCGATTGCGCGCCTCGTCGAACGACACCCCGGCGAGCAGGTCGTGCTCGTCGTGCACGGCGGTTTCATCGAGCAGGCGATGAAGGTCTACCAGGGGCTCGAGGGCGGGGTCCGGTTGAGACCGAGGATCGAGAACTGCTCGATGACCGAGATCGAGTTCCGGACCGGGCGGCGACGGCTGCTGCGCTACAACGACCGAGCGCCGTTGGCGCCCGAGTAGCGCTGCAGGAACTCCGCGACGTGAAAGGCCATGTCCAGGCTCTGGGTGGCGTTGAGGCGCGGGTCGCAGATCGAGGTGTAGTTGACGCTGAGGTCGCCCTCGTCGAGGCGCGAGCCACCGCCTAGGCACTCGGTGACGTTGTCGCCGGTCAACTCGACGTGCAGCCCGCCCGGCCAGGTGCCGAGGGACTGGTGCAGTTCGAAGAACTGGGAGGTCTCGGCGAGCACGTCGTTGAAGTGGCGGGTCTTCTGGCACCGGACGCCACGAAGGTGTTGCCGTGCATCGGGTCACAGGCCCACACCACTCGCTGGCCCTCGTCGCTCAGCGCCTGGATCAGGGCCGGCAGCCGGTCGGTGATGACGTCGCGACCCATGCGCGCAATGAGGGTCAGCCGTCCGGGCGTGTTGAGGGGGTTCAGCGCCGCGCAGAGCGCCAGCAGCTCCTCGACGCCCATGGTCGGGCCGACCTTCAGCCCCACGGGATTGGCGACCCCGCGCAGGAACTCAACGTGGGCACCGTCGATCTGTCGCGTGCGATCCCCGATCCAGAGCATGTGGGCCGAGCAGTCGTACCAGTCGCCGGTGAGCGAGTCGCGCCGGGTGAGGGCCTGCTCGTAGGGCAAGATGAGCGACTCGTGGCTGGTGTAGAAGTCGACGCTCTGCAGGGCGTGGTCGCCGGTCAGGTCGATGCCGCAGGCCTTCATGAACTGCAGGGCCCGCTCGATCTCGTCGGCGACGACCTCGTAGCGCTTGCCCTCGAGCGAGTTGGCGACGAACTCCTGGTTCCAGGCGTGCACGCGCGAGAGCGCGGCGAAGCCCCCGGTCGTGAAGGCGCGCAGCAGGTTGAGCGTGGCGACGCTCTGGTGGTAGGCGGCGAGCAGGCGCTCGGGATCGGGTCGACGTGATTCGGGCGTGAACTCCTCGCCGTTCACGATGTGGCCGCGGAACGCGTCGAGGCGCACGCCGTCTCGCTCTTCGAAGGCGTCCGAACGGGGCTTGGCGAACTGGCCGGCGATGCGCCCGACCTTGATGACCGGCACGCCGGCCGCGTAGGTGAGCGCCACGGCCATCTGGAGGATCACCCTCAGCTTGTCGCGAATGGAGTCGGCCGAGCCCTCGTGGAACGACTCGGCGCAGTCACCGGCCTGGAGCAGGAAGGCCTTGCCGTCGGCGACGAGCGCCAGATGCTCGCGCAGCCGTCGGGCCTCGCCGGCGAAGACGAGGGGCGGCTTCGCGGCCAGCTCGGCCTCGACGCGAGCCAGGTGCTCGAGGTCGGGCCACGTCGGGCTCTGCTCGGCGTGGCGCGTCCGCCACGAGCCGGGAACCCAGTCGAGCGCGGTCTGTTCCATCGTCAAAGCCTACGGGTTCGCTCGGCCGTCGGGCAATCGGCGCCTAGGCTGCGGGGGTGAAAGGACGGCGCTGCGGTCTCTTCGGTGGGACCTTCGATCCGCCGCACTTCGGTCACGTGGCCGCCCTTCGCGCCGCCGCCTCGACGTCACGCTTCGACCGCATCGAGGTCACGGTCGCGGGCGACCCCTACTTGAAGAGCGCCGAAGGGGCCGTGGCGCCGGCCGACGAGCGTCTGGCGATGGCCCGCGCCGCCTTCGGGGACCTGGCATTGGTGGAGGTCTCGGACCGCGAGATCCTGCGCCTCGGCCCCTCCTACACGATTGACACCGTGCGCGACCTGCTGGAGGAGTTCGACGAGGTGGACCTGATCGTCGGCGCCGACCTGACGGCCCAGCTGGACGGCTGGCACGACGCGGCGACGCTGCGCACGTTGGTGCGCGTCGGCGTCGTCCCGCGGCCCGGGGCCCGGACCGTCTCGCCCGACGGGTGGCGTTGCTACCAGATCCCCATGGAGCCGGTCGACCTCTCGAGCTCGTTCATCCGCGACATCACGCCCTCGTCGGACAATCTCAGGAATTTCCTTCCGGGGCCCGTAATTCCGCTCTACCTGGGCGCCCGAGGCTAAAGTCGGCACAATGGCAGTTCGAAGCTTCGATCTTTCCGAGCCCCAGTCGCCTCGACTGCGAGGTCTGGAAGCGGCCCCCGCACGACGTCGAGACGTACGTCGCTCGAAGCAGCGCTACGCGATGGTGGGCATCGTCGCTCTCACCGTTCCATTCGCCGCCGCACTCGTACTGCTCGGAGTGGCCCACTGAGCGTCCCCGTGACCAGCGGCGAGGTCGTTCGCGGCCCGCACACCAGTTTCGTCGCCTCCTTGACGAACGCCGCCGTGATGGCGGCCGAGGACAAACTGGCCCAGGACACCGTCGTGCTCGACTTGCGCGGGCTCGTCGACTCCTTCGACGCGCTGGTGGTCGCCTCGGGGCGCAATGACCGCCAGGTCCGCGCCATCGCCGAGGAGGTGGAACGGCTCGTCGAGCTGGCGCTCGACGTGAAGCCGATCCGGGTCGAGGGCTGGACCGCGGCCGAGTGGATCGCCCTCGACTACGGCGACGTCATCGTGCACGTCTTCGACGACGCCGCGCGCGAGTACTACGACCTCGAGCACCTCTGGAGTGCCGCCCCCGCCCTTCGCCACGAACCCGTCGCTAGGGGTTGAGCAGACTCAAGAAGGCGCTGGGCGAGACCGTCGACGCCGCCGCGCCGTTGGGCAGCAGCGACTGCTGCAACTCGCCCGCGACCGTGATCACGATCCCCCTGGCGGCTCCGGCGTCGTGCGCCGTCAGCACGAGCTGGCCGACGGCCAGGATTCGGTCCGATCGGCTGAGATGCGACAGCGGCGTCGCCAGGTCGATGTACCCGAGACCGTTCTTGATGCTCGCCGAGAGCAGCACGAGGTTCGTCGGCAGCGCCGAGGAGTAGCCGGCGAAGGACTCGATTTGGGTCGGGCCGACGATTAGCTGACGCAGCACCGTGGCGAGGACCGGGGGTGACGGCACGATGCGGCTCGAGGGGGCCAGGTGGCCGGTGGCGTCGACGATGTAGACGGGTTGGGTGATGAAGCGAACCCGACCGTTGTTCGTGCCGGGGATGGTCTTGCTCAACAGGCCGAACGGGATCTGGTGGCGCGCGATGCGCTCGGGCGACGACGCCGTGGGCACCAGGGTGCAGCCACTCAACGCCAGGGCGCCGAGCGCCACGCCGCCGAGCGCGAGCAGGCGCCTCATTCGCGCTCTCCTGGCACGATCGGGAGCAGTATCTGGAACCGGGCTCCGTGTTCGGCGCTCTCGAGCACCGTGATCGTCCCCCCGAAGGCCTTGACGTGGTCGCGCACGAGCGCGAGGCCCAAACCCGTGCCGCGCGCGATGCCCCGGTCGTGGGCGGCACGGCCCCGGAAGAATCGCTCGAAGACCAGCTCGCGCTCGTCGAGCGGCACGCCCGGTCCGGCGTCGTCGATGTTGATCGCGAGCTGGTTCGCCATCCGGTCGATCCGCACCGCTACGGCCCCCTCGGCGTAGCGGTGGGCGTTGTCCACGAGGTTCGTGATCACGCGCTCGAAACGGCGCCGGTCGACCTTCACGAGCGGATCGCCGACGTCATTGGCGACCTCGACGACCGGCTCGTCGAGGCCGTGGCGGCGCGCCGCCGAGCGCACCGACTGGTGGAGCAGCTCGACCGCGGGGACGGTCTCCATGACGAGGGGGACGGCGCCGGCGTCGCTGCGCGCCATCTCGAGCAGGTCCTCGACGAGGGACTGGAAGATCGAGAGGTCGGCGAGCAGCAGGTCGAGGCTCTCCTGACCGGCCGGCGAGAGGTCGTGACGGTGCTGCTGGAGGACCGAGGCGGTGGTCGCCAGCGTCGTGAGCGGCGAGCGCAGCTCGTGGCTGACGTCGCTCGCGAAGCGCGCGTCGCGCTCCAGGCGCTCGACCAGTTGGCTCACCATCTCGTTGAAGGACTCGGTCAGTTGCTGGACCTCGCGGTCGGCCTGGGTGACCACCAGACGCGTCGAGAGGGCACCGTCGGCGATCAGCGCCGCGGCCAGTGAGACCTCCTCGAGGGGTCGCACGGCGCGCCGGGTCACCCACAGCCCTCCGCTCATCCCGATGATGGAGGTGAACAGCGCCCCGGCGCCGAGCACGAGCAGCAGGACCCGCAGGGTGTGCTCGAGGTTGTTCAGCTTGAAGACCTCGAAGACCTGGGTCTCTACGGCCGGGATCGGCACGCCGACCACGAAGATGATCTCGCCGTTGACGTTGAGCGTCTGCTCGGTGGCGTGGCCGGCGTTGACCAGCTTGATGATGAGCGGCGACACGTCCTTGGTGGAGGCGACGTCGCTGCGCGCGAGCCACTGGTGGTGGGTCTGGACGAGGACGTTCGAGGCGGTCGCCTTCTGGATCGAGGCGAGCAGGTTGGCCAACTGGGGCGGCGAGGTGTAAAGGGTGCTGCGAACGAGCGCCGCGTTGACGTAGCTCTGGCGCAGGTCGGTCTGCTGCTGGACATTGATCAAGAGGCGCTGAACGCCCAGGTAGGTGAGCGAGGCGAACAGCGAACTGAGGATCAGGGCGCCCAGGCCGAAAGTGACGAGCAGGCGAAGTCGAAGACTCCGTCGGCGCATCACAGGACCAACTTGTATCCTGCGCCTCGAACGGTGACGAGGAACATCGGGTTCGCCGGGTCGGGCTCGATCTTCATGCGGAGCCGTCGGATGTGGACGTCGACGAGCCGGCTGTCGCCGAAGTAGTCGTAGCCCCACACGCGCTCGAGCAGGTCCTCGCGCGACAAGACCTTGCCGTTGGTCGAGGCGAGGTCGGTGAGCAGGCGGAACTCGGTCGAGGTGAGGTGCAGCTCGGCGCCGTCGCTGTGGCGCACCACCCCCTCGTCGGGCACGACGTGCAGGTCGCCCAGCTGGAAGGCGCCCGTGCTCTTCTCGGGTCGTCGGCGCAGGTGGGCCTTCACGCGCGCGAGCAGCTCCTCGGGCACGAAGGGCTTGGTGACGTAGTCGTCGGCCCCCGACTCGAGTCCGAGCACGACGTCGGCGGTCTCGTCACGGGCCGACACGATCACGATGGGCAGGTCGCTGGCTCCGCGCAACGCCAGGCACGTCTCGAAGCCAGTCATGCCGGGCAGCATGATGTCGACGATGGCGACGTCGGCGGCCATGCGGTGGAACATCGCCACGCCGACCTCCCCGGTCGGGGCGTCGTCGACGACGTGACCCTCGCCTTCGAACATCAGGCGCAGGGCGGTGCGAATGTGGTCGTCGTCCTCCACTATCAAGATTCGGGCCACGCCGCCTCCTTAGCAACCTTCGTCAAGACTAGTGAGGTCATCGTCGCTGGTCGATGCCATCAGTAGCCTTGAGCCGTGCCACGAAAGAGCCAAGCCGCACAGGCCGCCGCTTCGTGGCGCCTCGAGGGCTACGCCGCAACATTGAGCGCCGCGGACCGCGCGGCCGCCACGCAACGGGCCTACCGCACCGACGTCGAACTGTTCGTGCGGTGGGCAGGCGGGCTCGGCGTGACCGGACCGCGGGACGTCACCATGAAGGTGCTGCGCGACTACCTCGCGTTCATGACGGCCCGGGGTGACGAGCGGACCTCGATCATCCGTCGGCGAGCGTCGCTGCGCAGCTACTTCTCGTGGATGGTCGAGCGTGGCCACCTCGCCGAGAGCCCGGCCGCTCGGCTCTCGGCGCCGCGTCCGAACAGTCGGCTGCCCAAGATCGTCGTGCGCGAGCAACTGGAGAACCTGCTCGACGAGGACTGGGGCGAGGACGAGTGGGCGACGCTCGACCGGGCGGTCTGCGAGGTCCTCTACGGCGCGGGGCTGCGCGTGGGTGAGCTCTGCGGACTGGACCTCGCCAGTGTCGACTTCGCCCAGGGACTGGTGCGCGTCCTGGGCAAGGGTCGAAAGGAGCGCATCGTGCCGCTGCACCGACGCGGCCTCGAGGCGGTGCGGCTGTGGATCAACGACGCACGCGACGACGTAGCCCGCGACGACTCGCCCCCCGAGGCGCTCTTCTACAACCGGCGCGGACGGCGCCTCGGTGCGCGCGACGTGCGTCGGATCCTCGACAACCGGGTGGCGCGCGGACACATCCACCCCCACGCGCTTCGTCACACCTACGCGACGCACCTCTTGGAGGGCGGGGCCGACCTTCGCGTCGTCCAGGAACTGCTCGGCCACGAGAGCCTCACGACGACCCAGATCTACACGCACGTCTCGAAGTCCCGATTGCAGAAGGTCCATCGCCAGACCCACCCGAGGGGATAGGCCGCGGCCCAGCGACTAACATGGTCAGGCTCTCCCACAGCGGGGGAGTTGACGATATGCCCACGTGGTTTCGTACGGTCGCCGCTTGCGGTGCACCACGGGGGTCGAGCAACCGAACGGAAGGAAGAACGTGGCACTTGTCACCCTGCAGGAACTGTTGGACTCGGGGGTGCACTTCGGGCACCAGACCCGTCGCTGGAACCCCAAGATGCGCCGCTTCATCCTCGGAGAGCGCAACGGCATCTACCTGATCGACCTGCGCAAGACCCTCGCCGGCATCGAGACGAGCTACACCTACGTCCGCGACCTCGTCGCCGAGGGCGGCATCATCCTCTTCGTGGGCACCAAGAAGCAGACCCAGGGCCCCATCGCGGACTACGCCCAGGCCTGCGGGATGCCCTTCGTGAACCAGCGCTGGCTGGGCGGCATGCTCACCAACTTCACCACCGTCGCCGGCCGGGTGAAGCGCATGGTCGAGCTGCGTTCGATGCAGCGCGCCGGTGACTTCGACAACATGCCCAAGCGCGAGGCCCTGCGCCACAGCCGCGAGCTCGAGAAGCTCGACCGGAACCTCAGCGGAATCGCCAGTCTCGACCGGGTGCCCGACGCCATCTTCGTGATTGACACCAAGAAGGAGCACATTGCCGTCACCGAGGCGCGCAAGCTGGGCCTGCCGGTCGTGGCCGTGGTGGACACCAACTGCGACCCCGACGTGATCGACTACGTGATCCCGGGCAACGACGACGCCATCCGCTCGGGCGCCCTGCTGTGCCGACTCATCGCCGACGCGGTCACCGAGGGCCGCTTCATCCGCCAGAACCGTCCGGTCGTCACCGCCCGTCCCTCCGCGCAGGCCGCCGCCGCGATCGCCGCGACGCCCGACGTGGCCCCGGTCATCGAACCGGTCGCGTCCGTCGAGCCCGCCGACACGGCGCCCGACGCCGAGCCGGTCGCCGCCGTCGAGTCCGTCGAACCTGCGCAGGTCGCACCAGTCGCCGCCGAGCCGGTCGCCGAGCCCGACGCCGAGCCCGTGGCCGAGTCCGCGCCAGTGCCGGTCGAGCCGGCCGGTCCCGTCACCGAACCCGACGCCGCCCCGGCCATCGCCTAGTCCGTCAGAACCGAAGCAACGAGGAGAACAAGGTGGCTATCACCGCGAAGGACGTACAGACGCTGCGCCAATCCACGGGTGTGGGAATCCTGGACGCCAAGAAGGCGCTCGAGGCCAACGACGGCGACATGGAGGCGGCGACCCAGTGGCTGCGCGTCCAGGGACTCGCCTCAGCCGCCAAGCGTGCCGACCGCGAGGCCGGCGAGGGCGCCGTGGCGGTGGTGCGTGACGGCAACGTCGCTGCCATCGTCGAGTTGCGCTGCGAGACCGACTTCGTCGCCAAGTCCGAGGAGTTCGTCTCGTTGGCCGACGAGATCGCCGCGCGCGTCTGCGCTGACGGCGAAGGGGCCACCGGTCAGTTCACGGACAACATCGAGAAGATGCTCACGACGCTGAAGGAGAACATCTCGATCGGGCGCGTCTACCGCCTGGTCGCCGGAGAGGACGAGGTGGTCGACACCTACTGGCACCCCCAGGCCGGTCGCGGTGTCAACGCCGTCGCGGTCGTGCTGAAGGGCGGGACCCAAGAGGTCGCCCACGACGTCGCAGTGCACATTGCCTTCGCCAAGCCCCTCTTTCTCGCGCGCGAGGACGTGCCCACCGCCGAGGTCGACGCCGAGCGCAAGACCGTCGAGGAGATCTCGCGCAACGAAGGCAAGCCCGAAGCGGCGATGCCCAAGATCATCGAAGGTCGGCTGAACGGCTGGTTCAAGGACCGCGTCCTGCTCGAGCAGCCCTACGTGAAGGACGAGAAGCAGAGCATCAGCCAGTTCCTCAATGCCGCGACCATTACGGCGTACGCTCAAGTGGTCATCGGGGGATAGGTCATCACATTGCGTCGAGTCGTCTTGAAGCTGTCCGGTGAGGCCCTGGCCTCGGCCGCGAGCGATGAGACCATCGATGCCTCGACCGTGGACTTCCTGGCCCGCGAGATCGCCAGCGCCATGGAGCGCGGTGGACTGGAGCTGGCCGTCGTCGTCGGCGGGGGCAACATCTGGCGCGGAGCCACGGGCGCCATGGCCGGGATGAACCGGGCGAACTCGGACCTCATGGGCATGCTCGGCACCGTCATCAACGCCCTGGCCCTCCAGGACGCCATCGAGAACCACGGCCGCCCGACCCGGGTGATGTCGGCGATCGGCATGGACCAGGTGGCCGAGCCCTACATCCGCCGACGCGCCGTACGGCACCTCGAGAAGGGCCGCGTCGTCATCTTCGCCGCCGGCATGGGCAACCCCTACTTCACGACCGATACCCCGGCGGCCCAGCGCGCCGCCGAGATCGAGGCCGACATCGTCCTGAAGGGGACCCACGGCGGCGTCGACGGGGTCTACACCGAAGACCCCCGAGTCAACGCCGCCGCGACGAAGTTCGAGGAGATCTCCTTCGACGAGGTAATCGCGCGAAACTTGCGAGTCATGGACATGACGGCCATCACGTTCTGCAAGGACAACCACCTGCCGCTACGGGTCTTTGACCTGATGGCTGAGGGGAACCTCGGTCGCGCGCTCGACGGTCAAGCCGTAGGTACTCTGGTTAGGTAATGGAGAACGAACTGGTCGATCTGGTCATGGCGGACACGCGCGAGCGTATGGCGCGAGCCCTCGAGCACGTCAAGGCCGAGTTCGCGACCGTCCGCACGGGACGGGCCTCGTCGTCACTCATCGAACACCTCCTCGTCGACTACTACGGCGCGGACACGCCACTGAAGCAACTGGCGAACTTCTCAGTGCCCGAGCCGCGCCTGCTAGTCGTCTCGCCGTTCGACAAGGGCGCGATGGCCGCCATCGAGAAGGCGATCGGCAACGCCGACCTCGGACTCAACCCCTCCAACGACGGCAACGTCATCCGGCTCACCTTCCCCTCGCTCACCGAAGAGAGGCGCAAGTCCTTCGTGAAGCTCGTGCGAGCCAAGGCCGAGGAGGGCAAGGTCGCACTGCGCGGCGTGCGCCGCCACGCCCGCCAAGAGCTGGAGAACCTCGAGAAGGAAGAGGGGCTCTCGAGCGACGACATCGAGCGCCTCGAGAAGGTCCTCGACAAGATGACCCAGGATGAAGTGGCGATCGTCGATACGCTGCTCGCTCACAAGGAGCAGGAACTTCTTGAGGTCTGACGACGAGTTCTCCTTCGTCGACCCGACGGGTGAGGTGCCCGTCGTCTCGACGACCGACTCCCGGGTGACGATCACGGGCGCCGAGATCGCCGCCGAGGCCGTCGAGGCCCCGGTCATCGATCCGACGACGTTGCTGCCGCACTGGACCGACGCACCGACCGGCCAGGTGCCCATCGTGGTCGCGCGCGAAGCCGCTGAGAGCGACGACCCCTGGTCGGCGATCCCGGCACCGGCGTGGCGCGAGGGTGAGGTCGACTGGGTCGCCCACGAAGACCAGTTCGACGCCTCGATCCTCGCCGGGGGCGACCGCGAGGACACGGCGCGCCCCTGGGAGTTCACTCTTCCCGACGACGACCTGGTCGTCGAGGAGGCGGTCCTCGACGAGGCGCCACGACCCGAGCCCCACCGCGTCCAACGGACCCGTCGTTCGGTCACCAGCAATCCCCTCGCCGGTCGGGCCGTTCGCCAGAGCACGGACCGCAACGTGTCGCGAGCGACGCTCACCGGCGTGTTGCTGGCAATCACGGTCGGCGCCGTCTTCTACGCCGGCGTCGTTCCCACGGCGGCGATGGTGCTCGTCGTGCTCGGCCTTGCCAGCGCCGAGGCCTACGCTGGCTTTCGCTCCGTCGGGGCCCACCCGGCCAGCGTGCTCGGCATCGTCGCGGTGCTGACGCTCGGCTTCTCGGTGTACCACAAGGGCGCCGCCGCCTTCGGCGCGGTCAGCGTCCTGCTGCTCGTCTTTGGCTTCATCTGGTACTTGAACGCGCATTCGGTCGACGTGCTCGACGGACTCGGGGCGACGATGTTCGTCTACGCCTGGGTCGGCGTGCTCGGGTCGTACGCCCTGTTGATGATCGCACCGAACTCCGTCCCCCAGAACCACGGCATCGCCTTCCTCTTCGGCGCGGTGCTGTTGACGGTCGCCAACGACTCCGGGGCCCTCTTCACGGGACGGCGCTTTGGCAAGCGCCCGCTCAACAAGGCGCTGTCGCCCAACAAGACCCGCGGGGGAGCGATCGGCGGGACCATCGTCTCCCTCTTCGTCGGCGTGGCGATCCTGCCCCTGATGAGCCCGTGGACGAGGACCCACGGCCTCGAGGTGGCGGCCGTCCTGTCGGTCGTCGTGCCCCTGGGCGACCTCTTCGAGTCGATGGTGAAGCGCACCCTCGGCGTGAAGGACCTCGGGCGGATCTTGCCGGGACACGGCGGCCTGTTGGACCGGGTCGACGGTCTCTTGTTCGCGCTGCCGACCACGTACTACCTCATCCACGTCCTCCAACTGGGTTAGCGGTGCGTCGATGAAGAGCGTCGCGCTCTTGGGCGCCACCGGCTCCATTGGCCTCCAGACGATCGACGTGCTGCGTCGTGAGCCCGAGGCCTTCGAACTGGTGGCGGTGTCCGGCGGCGAGCAGTTGAGCGAGCTGGCCGCCATCGCGCGCGAGTTCCGCGTGGCGCGCATCGGGGTCATCAGCGACCAGCACCGAGAGGTCCTGCGCGACCTCGTCGCGCGCGACGTCGAGATCGTCGTCGGGGACGACGGGCTGACGTCGCTCTCGCGCGACGCGGACATCATTGTCAACGCGGTGCTTGGCTTCGCCGGACTGCCCGTGACGCTCTCGGCGCTCTCGGCCGGCAAGCGCCTGGCCCTCGCCAACAAGGAGTCGCTCATCGCCGCCGCGCCGCTCGTCGACGCCGTGCGCTCGACCCCCGGCGCGACGCTGCTGCCGATCGACTCGGAGCACTGCGCGATCCACCAGTGCCTTGCGAGCTCCTCGGCGCAGGCCGGCTACCCCGACGTGCGCCGACTGCTGCTCACCGCGTCGGGGGGACCGTTCCGGGGCTGGAGCCACGACCAACTGCGCCGCGCGACCAAGGAGGACGCCCTCAACCACCCGACGTGGTCGATGGGCGCGAAAATCACGATCGACTCGTCGACGTTGATGAACAAGGGGCTCGAGGTGCTCGAGGCGTCGGCGCTGTTCGGCGTCGGGGTCGATCGGGTCGACGTGGTCGTGCACCCCCAATCGATCGTGCACTCGATGGTCGAGTACGTCGACGGCTCGGTGCTCGCGCAGCTGTCGCGCCCCGATATGCGACTGCCTATCGCGTACTGCCTGGGACTGCCCGAGCGACTCGATCACGCCTGGGGGGAGTTGGACTTCACCCGGGCGCTGGAGCTGACCTTCGAACCGCCGGACCTCGACGCCTTCCCGGCCCTGACGCTGGCCTACGAGGCGGCCCGCCTCGGCGGCGCCGCCCCGGCGTGGCTCAGTGCCGCCAACGAGGTCGCGGTCGCGGCCTTCCTGGCCGACCGGATCGCCTGGCACGAGATCGTCGGCGTGGTCGCGCGGGTGATGGACGGCTACCTGCCCGACCCCCTGCGCACGCTCGAGGACCTGGTCGAGAACGATGCGCTGGCGCGTCACCGGGCGCACGGTATCGTCGGCCTGTAGCCATGGAAGCCGAAACCTCCGCTCGCCGGCCGCTGATCACCCTCCTCGCAGGGATCATCGTGACCGTCGCACTCTTGACCCTGTGGGTCGGCTGGGCCCTGCCCGTGGTGATCCTTGCGATCATCGTCATCGTGATGGTCCACGAGTTCGGACACTTCATCACCGCCAAGCGCGCGGGGATGAGGGTGACCGACTTCTTCGTCGGCTTCGGGCCGGTGCTGTGGTCGACGACGGTGGGCGAGACTCGCTACGGCGTGCGGGCCATCCTGGCGGGCGGCTACGTGAAGGTGCCGGGCATGACCTGGAACGACACGATCGACGCGGACCAGGAGTCGCGGACCTACCGGTCCGCCAGCTACCCGCGCAAGGTCCTCTTCGCCTCGGCCGGCTCACTGATGCACCTCCTGATGGCGATCGTGCTCGCGTGGGCCTCGTTGACCTTCGTCGGACTTCCCTCGTCGAGCCACGTCGGGGTCTATACGTTCACGTCGTGGCAGGGCCACGCAAAGAACGCAGCGCAGTTGGCCGGGCTGCGACTGGGCGACCGGATCGTCCAGGTCGACGGGCGCACCGTCACGAGCGACGCCCAGCTGGTTGGACTCGTGCACGCGAGCGCCGGCAAGCCCTTGACGCTCGCCATCGAGCGGTCGGGCAAGTCGCTGACGTTGCTCGCGACGCCCGTCGACGGACGGACGATCAAGGTCGACGGCTCGGCCCTCGCCACCGGTGCGAAGCCGGTCGGCTACCTCGGGGTCTCCCTGATCGACCAGACCGTGCGCGAGTCGTTCTTCGCCGCCGTGCCGCGCTCGTTCACCGTGGTCGGGTCGATGATCGCCACGGCGGCCCACGCCTTGGTGCACGTCTTCTCGCCGAGTCGGTTCTCGAGCCTCATCCATCAGGTGGTGTCGCCGGCGGCGGCGACGAATCGCGCCAACCAACTGAATCGCCCCGAGTCGATCGTCGGCGTCGTGCGTATCGCGGTCCAGAGCACCGCGCAGGGCCCGGGGATCCTGCTGGCGATCTTCATGGCCGTCAACATCTTCATCGGCCTCTTCAACATGCTGCCGATGCTGCCCCTCGACGGCGGCTACGTGGCGATCGCGACCTACGAGCGGCTACGCAGTCGCAGGGGTCTGCGCTACCACGCTGACGTCAACCGCCTCGCCCCGTTCGTCTACGCCTTCATGGGCGTGCTGGTGTTGCTGTTCGCCTCCACGCTCTACCTTGACATCGTCCACCCGATTGCCAACCCGTTCCACTAGCCGCTCGGGCCCTTCGCACGACACGGCAGAATGGTGGGGTGGACGTCACCGCCAGTGCCCTCAGCCCCCGTCGCCCGACCCGCCAGATAGCGGTCGGTTCGGTCAAGGTCGGCGGCGACGCGCCGATCTCGGTGCAGTCGATGACCACCACCAAGACCGCCGACGTCGAGGGGACCCTCGCGCAGGTCTACGAATTGGCGGCCAACGGCGCCGACATCGTGCGCTGCACCTGCAACGACCGGGGAGC
Organism: Acidimicrobiales bacterium; assembly: GCA_025351385.1. GTDB lineage: Bacteria > Actinomycetota > Acidimicrobiia > Acidimicrobiales > RAAP-2 > RAAP-2. Next base: position 45,107 of record JANXWA010000006.1, read on the forward strand.
CGCTGAGGGCCTCGCCCAGATCGTGCCGCGCTCGCCCGTGCCGATCGTCGCCGACATCCACTTCCACGTCGAGATGGCCCTCGCCGCGCTCGAGGCCGGTGTCCAGGGCCTGCGGCTCAACCCCGGCAACCTGCGCAAGCCCGAGGAGATCCGCCTCGTCGCCGCCGAGGCGCGCGACCGCGGGGTGCCGATCCGCATCGGCGTCAATGCCGGCAGCCTGCACCCCGACATCTACGAGCGCTTCGGCGGCGCGACACCCGAGGCGCTGGTCGAGTCGGCCCGTCTCGAACTCGCTTACTTCGAAGAGGTCGGCTTCTCGGACGTGAAGATCTCGGTGAAGGCCTCGTCGGTCGCCACGATGATCGCGGCCTACCGCCTGGCGTCGGAGACCTTCGACCACCCCCTGCACCTCGGGGTCACCGAGGCGGGCCCCCTGCCCGGCGGACTGCTGAAGGGCACCGCCGGCATCGCGACGTTGCTCGCCGAGGGCATCGGTGACACCTTGCGCTACTCGCTCACCGCCGACCCCGTGGAGGAGGCCAAGGCCGGTCGCCAGCTCCTGGAGGTCCTCGGGCTGCGCGAGCGCAAAGGCTTGGACCTCATTGCCTGTCCGAGCTGCGGGCGGGCCGAGGTCGACGTCATCAAGGTCGCCACCGAGGCCCAGGCCGCCCTCGAGGCGCTCAACCTGCCGATCCAGGTGGCGGTCATGGGATGTGTCGTGAACGGTCCCGGCGAAGCGCGCCACGCCGACCTCGGCATCGCGGCGGGCAAGAAGCGCGGGCACCTGTTCATCCAGGGCCAGATCATCCGGGTGGTGCCCGAGGACGAGATGGTCGAGGCGCTCGTCGAGGAGGCGAAGAAGATCGTCGCCGAGGGTCTCGAGGCGCGCCTGGCCGCGCGCGACGTCTCGGCCGAGGCCGAGGCCGAGGCCGACCGCGCCGCGCTGCTCGATGATCGGGGCGCCGACGCCAACCACGCCAACGAGCGCATCGCGAATATCCGTCGACGCTCCGAGGGCTGAGTCCCATCTCGCTAGGCTGACTCCACGAATCGAAGGAGAATCGTGGCCTCACCGAGTGTGTTGACCCCCCAGGCCGAGGACTTCCCCCGCTGGTACCAGGACGTGGTCGCCAAGGCCGAGATGGCCGACAACGGCCCGGTGCGCGGCACCATGGTGATCCGGCCCTACGGCTACGCCATCTGGGAGCGGATGCAGGCCGAGATGGACGCCCGGATCAAGGAGACCGGCGCCCAGAACGCCTACTTCCCGCTCTTCATCCCCGAGAGCTACTTCCACCGCGAGGCCGAGCACGTCGAGGGCTTCAGCCCCGAGCTGGCGGTCGTCACCTTCGCCGGTGGCGAGGAGCTGGCCGAGCCGATCGTGGTGCGCCCGACCTCCGAGACGGTGATCGGCGAGTTCATGGCGAAGTGGATCCAGAGCTACCGGGACCTTCCGCTCCTGCTCAACCAGTGGTCCAACGTCGTGCGCTGGGAACTTCGTCCGCGGCTGTTCCTGCGCTCGTCGGAGTTCCTCTGGCAGGAGGGCCACACCGCCCACGCCACCTACGCCGACGCCGCCGGGTACGCGCTGCGGATCCACCTCGAGGTCTACAACGACTTCCTGGAGAAGGTCCTCGCCGTGCCGACGTACCTCGGCATCAAGCCGCCGAGCGAGCGTTTCGCCGGTGCGATCAACACCATGACCGCCGAGGGGATGATGCGCGACGGCAAGGCGCTGCAGATGGCGACGAGCCACGAGCTGGGACAGAACTTCGCCAAGGCCTTCGACGTCTACTACCAGAGCGAGGAAGGCCAGGCCGCCCTGTGCTGGACCACCTCGTGGGGAGCCTCGACGAGGCTCGTGGGCGGGCTCATCATGGCCCACGGCGACGACGCCGGCCTCGTCGTCCCGCCGAACCTCGCCCCAATCCAGGTGGTCGTGGTCGCCGTGCGCGACGAACCCGAGGTGAACGGGGCATGCGAGAAGGTCGCCGCCGCGCTGAAGGCGTCGGGGGTTCGCGTCCAGGTCGACCGCGGTCGGGGCAGCTTCGGCCGTCGGGTCACCGACTGGGAGATCAAGGGCGTGCCGATCCGCGTCGAGGTCGGCCCGCGCGACCTCGCTCAGGGTCTGGTCTCGCTGGTGCGCCGCGACGACGGCGCCAAGGTCCAGGTCGGCGTCGATGCCGTCGCGTCCGAAGTGCCAGGGATGCTCGCGGCGATGCAGTCCGACATCTTCGATGGTGCGAGGAAGCGGCTCCTCGACTCGACCTTCGACGTGGCCAACGTCGCCGAGGCGATGGAGGCCGCCACGACCGGCTTCGCGCGACTTCCCTGGTCCGCGGTGGGCGAGGCGGGGGAGGCCCAACTGAAGACCGAGGCCATCACCGTGCGCTGCCTGCAGCGAAAGGACGGCTCGATCCCCGTCTCCGACACCGAGGACGGCCTCGACTGCATCGTGGCCAAGTCGTACTAGTCGACTGGCGTCGACTGGCGAGAGGCCTGATTCTTCAAGTGTCCTGGTATCGCGAATCACGATTGTGATGGGCCCTTCGGACTGCTACAATTTGTACCTACAGTCCGCTCAGGACGTTTGGACTCGTTAAAGCGCGGGCCTCTGGCCCGCGCTTTCTCTCTGTCTGAACGTCCTGACGACACAGAGAGGAGAAGGCCGTGGAACTCGAGACCCCACTGCGCTCCCTCCTATCCGACCTCGGACTGGACCTCTACGACCTGGAGATGGCCAAGGGGACCCTCCACGTGGTCGTCAACCGGCCCGGCGGCGTGGACCTCGAGAGCCTCACTAAGGCCAATCGCGCCGTCTCGGAGTGGCTCGACGAGCACGACCCCATCGCCGGGCGCTTCACCCTGGACGTCTCGAGCCCGGGCCTGGAGCGCAAGCTTCGCACCGCGACGCACTTCGCGACCACCGTCGGCGAGGTCGTGACGCTTCGCGAGATGCGCGACGGCGAGCCGACGCGCCGACTCGAGGGCACCGTCGTTGCGGTCGAGGACGACGCCGTCACGCTCGACGACTCTGAGCACGGCCGGGTCAGCGTGCCCATCGCACGGATCGAACGCGCGCGCACCGTCTTCAAGTGGGGTGCCGAGGCCAAGCCCACCCCCTCGCGCGGCAAAGCATCCTCATCGAGCAAGGAAGGTCAGTGATGGCGAACTTCGAATTCCTAGAGGCCCTGGGTCAGATTGCCCGTGATCAGAACATCGACGAGGGGGAGCTGCTCATCGCCCTGGCCAACGCGCTGCTCGCCGCCTACAAGCGCCGTCCCGATTCCGCCGAGGACGCCGAGGTCGAGATCAACCCCGAGACGGGCGAGATCAAGGTCTGGGGCCTCGAGCTCGACATCGAGGGCAACGTCACGCGCGAGTGGGACGCCACACCCGAGGACTTCGGGCGCATCGCGGCCCAGACCGCCAAGCAGGTCCTGATGCAGCTGATCCGCGACATCCAACGGCGCCAGATGTACGAGGAGTTCGCGAACCGCGAGGGCGACATCGTCTCGGGCACGGTTCAGCAGAACGACAATCGCTACACGCTGCTCGACCTCGGACGGGTCGAGGCCCTCTTGCCCCAGGCCGAGCAGATCGCCTTCGAACGCTACGAGCACGGGGCGCGCATCAAGGTGTACATCGTCGAGGTGCGAAAGACGAACAAGGGCCCCCAGATCGTCGTAAGCCGGACCCACCCGGCGCTGGTCGCCAAGCTCTTCGAGATCGAGGTGCCCGAGATCGCCAACGGCATCGTCGAGATTAAGGCCCTGGCGCGCGAGCCGGGCCACCGCAGCAAGATCGCCGTGGCGAGCAACGACCACATGATCGACCCGGTCGGGGCCTGCGTGGGGGCGCGCGGTAGCCGCGTGCGCAACATCACCAACGAGCTGCGCAGCGAGCGCATCGACGTCGTGCCCTACAGCGACGACCCCATCGAGTTCATCCAGTCGGCACTGCAGCCCGCGCGCGTGCGCGAGGTGCAGCTGAACGAGGAGGAGGGCATCGCCACGGTCATCGTGCACGACCAGCAGCTCAGCCTCGCGATCGGCAAGGAGGGCCAGAACGCCCGCCTCGCCGCGCGGCTCACGGGTTGGCGCATCGACATCCGCTCGGAGAACGAGGGCGTCGAGGAAGAGGTCGTCGAAGAGGTCTGGACCGAGGGTGACGTCGTCGTCGACGAGAAGGTCGTCATCGTCACCAGCGAAGCCGGGGACGTCGTCGCGGCGGTCGTCGACGACGTGGTGACCGACGCCGAGGGCGGCCACGAGGAGGTCGTCGTGGTCGAGGAGATCGTGGAGGACGAGGCATAGCACCGGTGCGCACGTGCGTGGTCTGTCGAACCAGGCGCGACGACGCCGAGATGGTCCGGGCCGGACGCGACGCGCACGGTACGTGGCACCTCGGCCGGGGCGTCGGCCGGGGAATCTGGTGGTGTGGCGAGGGAAGTTGCGGTCCGGCCCTGCGAGTCGGCCACGTGGCCCGGGCGCTGCGCGCAGAGGCGACCGAGGGCGACGTGGAGGCAGTGCGAGGTCTGATGGCGGGCAGTGGTTCCAATCCGCGGCTGGTGTGAAAGAATAGACAACTGTGCCCGCGGTAGCGCGGGTACGTGAAGCAAGGGAATGTTTTGGCCCAGAAGAAGATCCGAGTGCACGAGCTCTCCAAGGAACTCGGTCTCACGAGCAAAGAGTTGCTCGCGCTCGCCCAAAAACTAGGCATCGGCGCCTCGAGCCCCTCGGCCTCGATCGAGGACGCCCAGGCCGACCGCATCCGCCGACGCGCCGACGCCGACGGACTGCGACGCGTCGTGGCGCCCGAGGAGGCCAAGGCCACCAAGGCGGCCAAGACCACGACCAAGTCGACGGTCGCGACGACCGACGTCAATGAGCCCGAGGTCGCATCGGCACCCGTGGAGGCACCGCCCGCGGTTCGCGTCAGTCGAGTGGCCAAGGCCGCACCGGTCGAGGCGGCAGTGGCGCCGACTACCGACGCGGTCATCGAGGCCGCTCCCGTGCCCGCGCCCGTCGAAGAGGCGGGCCCCAAGGTCGTACGCAGCAGCGCCGCAGTGGTGAAGCCGGCACCGACCCGCACCGTGTCGCCCGACGGTCCCACGACGATTCGTCCGACGCAGCGCTCGGCCTCGGGCGAGGGTGACGGCGCACCCTCCAGCCGTCCGCCCCTCAGCTCGACCGGTCGGCCCATCCCGCCTCCGCCCGGCCGGCCGCTCAGCGCCTCGGGTCGACCGATCCCGCCTCCGCCCGGTGCGCGTCGCCCGATGCCCACGGGCGCCGGTCGCCCCTCGGGCCCGGGCGGGCCGCGTCCGATGAGTTCACGTCCGAGCACCGGCGCGCCTCGCACCGGTGGGCCGACCTCTCGCCCCGGTGGCGCGGGGGGCTTCGCCGGATCACGTCCCGGAGCGCCCGCGAGTGGTGCGCCCGGCGGCCCGAACCGCGGCGGTCCGCCCAGTCGTGGCACCGGTGGCCCCCGCGGCTCTCAGCGCAAGGCGACCCGACGTCGCCGTCGCAACACCGAAGAGCTCGAGCCGACCCAGATGACGACGTGGCAGCCGAGCAGCCTGCCGGTGCCCGAGGGCGAAGTCATCATCGAGCGCGGCTCGACGGCCAAGGACGTCGGACCGAAGCTCAACCGCAGCGCCGCCGACATCATCCGCTTCTTGTTCCTCCAGGGCGAGATCGTCACGGCCGTGCAGAGCCTGAGTGACGACATGATCGAGCTCTACGCCGCCGAAGTCGGCGCCGCGGTGCACCTCGTCGACCCGGGCGAGCAGCAAGAGGCCGCCCTACTCGCGAAGTTCTTCGACGAGGACGACCAGGACGACGAGATCGCCGCCGTCGCACGGCCCCCGGTTGTCACCGTCATGGGCCACGTCGACCACGGCAAGACGCTCCTGCTCGACAAGATTCGCAAGACCGACGTGGTCGCCGGCGAGGCCGGCGGCATCACCCAGCACATCGGCGCCTACAAAGTGAGTTGGAAGGGCAAGTCGATCGCCTTCATCGACACCCCGGGCCACGAGGCCTTCACCGCGATGCGCGCCCGTGGCGCCAAGGTCACCGACATCATCATCCTGGTGGTCGCGGCCGACGACGGCGTCATGCCCCAGACCATCGAAGCCATCAATCACGCCAAGGCCGCCGACGTGCCGCTCATCGTCGCGGTCAACAAGATGGACAAGGCCGACGCCAACCCCGATCGCGTGCTCCAGCAGGTCAGCGAGTACGGCCTGGTCCCCGAGAAGTGGGGCGGCGACACCATCTGCGTGGAGATCTCAGCCCTCCAGGGCACCGGCATCGACGAGCTGCTCGAGCAGGTGCTGCTCGTGGCCGAGTTGGCCGAGCTCACCGCTCGCCCGACCGGCCGGGCCGTCGGCACCGTGCTCGAGGCGAACCTCGAGGTCGGACGCGGACCGGTCGCCACCGTGATGGTCCAAAAGGGCCAGCTCTCGGTGGGCGACCCCGTCGTCGCCGGCGCGGCCTACGGCAAGGTGAAGGCGCTGATCAACGACCAGGGCAAGCAGATCAAGTCGGCCGGCCCCTCGACGCCCGTGCAGATCCTCGGCTTCTCCGAGCCGCCGTTCGCCGGCGACGAGATGCGCGTCGCCCACGACCTCGCTCACGCCCGTTCGCTGGCCGACGCCCGGGCGCAGCGCGCCCGACTGATCGGCCACCAGCCCGTCGCCTCGACGAGCGGCGCGCGCCTCGAGGACCTCTTCGAGCAGATCCAGCGCGGCGAGACCGCGACGCTCAACATCGTGCTGAAGGCCGACGTGCAGGGCTCCCTCGAGGCCTGCACCGAGTCGCTCAAGAAGCTCGAGCGCGACGACGTGAAGCTCGTCATCGTGCACCGTGGCGTCGGCGGTATCACGGAGAACGACGTGCAGCTGGCGAAGGCCTCCAGCGCCACGATCATCGGGTTCAACGTGCGGCCCGACAAGCGCAGTCGCGAGCTCTCGGAGAACGAGGCCGTCGAGATTCGCACCTACGAGATCATCTACAAGCTCATCGAGGAGATCGAGGCGGCCATGCTCGGTCTGCTCTCACCGGTCTTCGAGGAGGTCGTCACCGGCGAGGCCGAGGTGCGCGAGGTCTTCCGCGTGCCCAAGATCGGTGCCATCGCCGGTTGCCTCGTTCGCGACGGCGTCATCACGCGCGGGTCGAAGGTCCGATTCCTGCGAGAGGGGACGATCATCTGGAAGGGCTCGGTCACGTCGTTGCGTCGCTTCAAGGACGACGCCCGTGAGGTGCAGTCCGGCTTCGAGTGTGGCGTCGGTCTCTCCGACTACCAGGACCTCAAGCCCGGCGACATCATCGAGACCTTCGAAGAGCGCGAGATCCCCAGAACGGCCTAGACCATGGCCCACTCCGGAAGTCACCACCCGTACCCGCGCTCCGCGCGGGTCAATCAGATCCTGCGTGAGGTCATCTCCGACGAGCTGATGAGGATCAGCGACGTCGACGATCGGTTGGGCCTGCTCACAGTCACGGGCATCGAGACGTCGCCCGACGTGCGCCAGGCCGTGGTCTTCCTGCACTCGCTCAGTGACGAGGCGCGCGTCGCGCTCGAAGAGCACCGCGCGCAGCTGCAGTCGGCGGTCAACGTGCAGACGAGACTCAAGCGAACTCCGAAGCTGACGTTCCTGGCCGATCCGGCCGTCGCCAGCGGCGAGGCGGTCGAGGAGATCCTGCGACGACAGAGCCATGTCGACGAGTAGCGGACTGCTGCTGGTCGACAAGCCGCAGGGTCTGACGAGCCACGACGTGGTCGCGCGGGTCCGGCGCATCATCGGTGAGCGCCGCGTCGGCCACGCCGGCACGCTCGACCCGATGGCGACCGGCCTCTTGATCATCGCGATCGGTCCGTCGACCCGCCTCTTGCGCTTCGCCCAGTCCGAGGTGAAGCGCTACCGCGGCGTCGTCCAACTGGGCGTCGCGACCGACTCGCTCGACGCCGACGGGGCCGTCACCGACGAGCGCCCCGTCCCCGCGTTGACGATCGAACAGATGTCTGACGCCGCCACTGCGATGCTCGGCGCGCAGCTCCAGGTCCCTCCAATGGTGTCGGCGTTGAAGGTCGGGGGAAAGCGCCTGCACGAGCTAGCCCGCGAGGGCGTCGAGGTCGAGCGCCAGGCGCGCGCGATCACCGTGAGCGAGTTCACCATGCTCGCGACCGACGACCCGTCGAGGTGGGCCTTCGAGGTCGAATGCACGGTCGGCACCTACGTGCGGGTCCTCTTGAGCGACCTCAGCGAGCGCGTCGGCACCGTGGGCCACCTCATTGAGCTGCGCCGTCTCTCGAGCGGCACCCATCACGTGGACGACGCCCTGACGCTGCGCCAGGTCGACGAGATGGTCGAGGCCGGCCGGTCGCCCCTGCACCCGCCGTCGTGCTTCGTGTCGCACCTCGAATCGGTCGTGCTCTCCGACGACCAGGTGAGCGCCATGCGCCTCGGCCAGCAGGTCGAGCTCTCGGACGAGTTCGCCACCGACGAGATCGCGGCGAAGGACCTGTCCGACGACCTCGTCGGGATACTGCGCCGTCGCGGCGCGAAGTGGCAACCCGACGTGGTCCTGGCGGCCTCGACCGATTCTGCGCACGGGTAGTTTGCGGGCATGATCGTTCTGCGCGACGGGGAGTCCTCAGCGCTGTCGGGCCGGTCGGCCGTCGTGGGCATCGGGGTCTTCGACGGACTTCACCTCGGCCACCAGAAGGTGATTGGCCAGGTGCTCCGGCTCGCCGAGTTGCGAGGCGCCGTCGCCACGATCGTCACGTTCGACCCCCATCCGGCGTGGGTGCTCGCCCCCGAGCGCGCGCCGCTGTTGTTGGGCACCCTCGACCAGCGGCTCGAGGGAATCGAGGCGCTCGGCGTCGAGCAGGTGAGGATCCTCACCTTTGACCAGCACCTCGCCAGCGAGTCCGCGACCGACTTCGTCGAGCGCGTTCTCGTCGATGAGATGCGCGCGAAGGACGTCGTGGTCGGTCAGGATTTCCGGTTCGGGCACGAGCGCACGGGCGACGTGGCGCTGCTCGAGGGGGAGGGGCGGCGTCACGGTTTTGACGTCGTCGCCGAGCCAATCCACGGCGGGGCCACCCGCTGGAGCTCGACCGTCGTGCGCCAGGCCCTCCTCGACGCCGACATCGAACAGGCCAACGCAACGCTCGGGCGGCCCTTCGCGCTGCGCGGCACCGTCGTGCACGGCGACGCCCGGGGGGGCGACCTGGGATTCCCGACGGCCAATCTCGAATTGGCCCCACGCCAGTTGGTGCCCCGCACCGGGATCTACGCCGGTGCGGTGCGACTGCCCGACCGGACCTGGTGGCCGGCGGCGATCTCGATCGGCACCCGACCGCAGTTCTACGACGACGGCGCGCTGCTCGTCGAGGTCCACGTGCCGGGATTCACTGGCGACCTCTACGCGGCGTCACTCGACGTCGCGTTCGCGGCGCGACTCCGTGGCGAGATGACCTTCCCCGGCGTGCCCCAGCTGGTGACCCAGATCGACCTCGACGTCGGGCAAACCATTGAGATATTCAAGAAGTTCTCGAACGGGGCCTCGGCACTGCTAGAATAGATATTCGGTCAGCGACGCTGATTGTGTGGGTCGTCACGTTGGCGACTTGCAACGGGACACCCGACTCATAAGGCACTACACGTTATGGCTGAGAAGCAGCAGATCATCAAGGACTACCAGGCTCACGAAACGGACACCGGCTCGCCCGAAGTCCAGGTCGCGCTCCTGACGGACCGGATCTCTCATCTCACCGAGCACCTCAAGGTTCACAAGGGCGATCATCACACGCGCCGTGGACTCATGAAGCTCATCGGCCAACGTCGCCGTCTGCTCGATTACGTGCAGCGCGGAAATGTCGAGCGCTATCGCGCTTTGATCGGTCGTCTCGGCATTCGTCGCTAGCCGAGATGCACGTCGACGCCGTCGACGTGTTCAACACATCCGAGGCCTCGGAGGCCAGTGGAGAGCAGTCGCGAGAACCGCGAAGGTTGCCCACTGGACGCCGGGCGGAGTGTTGCTAACCAAATAGGAGCAAATTCCATGACTGACGCGATTCGCGTAAGTAGCCCGATTACGGGCACCGACAAGACCCTGAGTTTTGAAGCGGGCCACCTGGCCCAACTCGCCGACGGAGCCGTAGTGGCCCGCATCGGCGACACCATGCTGCTGGCCACCGTGGCCGCGGCGAGGACCGTGCGCGAGGGGACCGACTTCTTCCCGCTCACCGTCGACATCGAAGAGCGCGCCTACGCCGCCGGCAAGATCCCGGGCGCCTTCTTCCGCCGCGAGGCCAAGCCCTCGGACCAGGCCGTGCTGACCTGTCGTCTCATCGACCGTCCGCTGCGCCCCTCGTTCCCGAAGGGATTCCGCAACGAGACCCAGGTCGTCGGCACCATCTTCAGCGCCGACCAGGAGAACCCGTACGACGTGCTCGCGATCAACGCCGCCTCGGCGGCCCTGATGATCTCGGGCATCCCCTTCGACGGCCCGATCGGCGCCGTGCGCATGGCCTACACCACCGACGGTGAGTGGGCTCCGCACCCGACCTACGCCGAGGGAGACGCCGCCACCTTTGAGCTCGTCGTCGCCGGTCGTGCATTGACCGACTCGGTTGAGTCCGACGTCGCGATCATGATGGTCGAGGCCGGAGGCACCGAGGGTTCGTTCGAGAAGTACGCCGACGGCGCACCGAAAGTGTCCGAGGAGGTCCTCTCGGCCGGACTCGAGGCGTCCAAGCTCTGGATCCGTGAGGCGATCAACCTCCAGCGCGAGCTCGTCAAGGAGTTCGTCGCCGCTCGCGGGCCGCTGCGCACCTTCGCGTACGAGACGCAGTCCGACTACCAGGACGACGTGCTCGCCCGGGTCGACGCCGTCGGCAACGCCTCGATCACCGAGGCGAACAAGCTGACGACCAAGTCGGCGCGCAACGACGCACTCGACGCGGCGACGGCCTCGATCATCGAGCAGCTCAGCGCGGAGTTCCCGGACCGCAAGGGTGAGATCAAGGCGGCCGTGAAGTCGGTCACCAAGAAGATCGTCCGCAAGCGCATCGTCGAGGAGGGCGTACGCATCGACGGACGCAACGTAACCGACCTGCGTCCGCTGGCGGCCGAGATCGACCTCTTCCCGATGACTCACGGCTCGGCGCTGTTCCAGCGCGGCGAGACCCAGGTGGTCAACGTGACGACGCTCGGCATGCCCCGCATGCGCCAGCAGCTCGACACGATCGGCCCCGACGAGTACCGCCGCTACATGCACCACTACAACTTCCCGCCCTACTCGGTGGGTGAGACCGGCCGCGTGGGCATGCCCAAGCGCCGCGAGGTCGGCCACGGCATGCTCGCCGAGCGGGCCCTCATCCCCGTACTGCCGAGCGAGCAGGACTTCGCGTACACGCTGCGCGTGGTCTCTGACGTCATGCAGTCCAACGGCTCGACGTCCATGGCGTCGGTCTGCGGCTCGTCGCTGTCGTTGATGGCGGCCGGCGTGCCGATCAAGGCCCCCGTCGCGGGCATCGCGATGGGCCTCGTCTACGACGAGGGCAAGTACGTGACTCTCACCGACATCCTCGGTGCCGAGGACGCGTTCGGAGACATGGACTTCAAGGTCGCCGGCACCGCCGACGCGGTCACCGCGCTGCAGCTCGACACGAAGATCGACGGCCTCCCGGCCGACGTTCTCTCGAAGGCCCTGCACCAGGCGAAGGAGGCCCGCATGGCCATCTTGAAGGTCATCACCGACACGATCGCCGAGCCCCGCCCGCAGGTCGCCGAGGTCGCTCCGAAGATCGTCAGCATGGAGATCCCGATCGACAAGATCGGTGAGGTCATCGGACCCAAGGGCAAGGTCATCAACACGCTGCAGCAAGAGACCGGCGCGGACATCGCCGTGGACGACGACGGTGTCGTCGGCACGGTGACCATCGGTGCCAAGGACGGTCGCGCGGTCGAGGAAGCCCGTCGCCGCATCGCCTTGATCCTGGACCCCCCGACGCCCGAGGTCGGTGCGGTCTACCCCGGCCGCGTCGTCAATCTCGCGAAGTTCGGCGCGTTCGTGTCGATCATGCCCGGACGTGACGGCCTCTTGCACATCTCGAAGATGGCGCCGCTCAACGGCGGCAAGCGCATCGGCCAGGTCGAGGACGTCCTCGAGCTCGGCCAGGCGATCGAGGTGAAGGTCGACGACATCGACCCGCAGGGCAAGGTCTCGCTCTCGCTCGCTGGCGAGTACGCCGACATGGCGAGCGACGAGGGTGACGCCCGTCCGCCGCGCGCCCCACGTGAGAGCGCCGACCGTGACCGTGGTGGGCGCGACCGCGCCCCCCGTGAGCGCGCCCCGCGCGACCACGACCGGGCTCCTCGTGACAGTGACCGAGCCCCGCGCGACAGCGCCGGCTCGGCCCGTCCGGTCCCGTCGTCGTCCTTCGAGGCTGCCTTCGAGGCCGAGTTGGCCGACGAGATCGGCGACCTGGGCCCCGGCGGCCCGTCGTTCTCCGAAGGTGAGGGTGGCGGGCGTCGCAGCCCACGGCCTCGTCGTCGTTAGTCCTACCAGGCCCGTGTCGCGCAGTCGCCATGATTGCTCGGCACGGGCCTCGTGCACTCCGTAGCGTAGGGAGGTGCCCGTGACGAACGCTTCGCTGCCCGAGAGGTGGTGGCGACCACTCTCACGCGGCGACCGTCTGGCCGTCGGGTTGATCCTGCTCTTCCCACTGGTCCTGTTCGGCCTCCCGGCCCTCGTCGGCCACCCGTCGATCGTGGCCGACAACCTCATCCAGAACTTCCCGTTGCGCGTCTTGACGGGCGAGCAGATCCGGTCGGGCCACCTGCCGCTGCTGAACCCGCTCGCGAACTCCTCGACCCCGTTGCTGGGCGGGATGAACGCCGGCTCCTTCTTCCCCGCGACGTTCCTCTTTGTGATCATGCCGGCGGTCCTCGCGTGGGTGCTCAACCTGGTCCTCGTCTACGTCGCAGCGGCGCTCGGCATGTTCGCACTGCTGCGCTGGCACCGCATACGCACCCTGTCGGCGACCGTGGCGTCGTTGGTGTTCGCCTACACCGGATCGATGATGGGCCAGATGGTCCACCTCGGGGTGATCCAGGGCTTCGCGATGCTCCCGTGGGCGATATTGGCCCTGCTCGCCTTGGCCCGCGCCCTTCGCGCACTGAGGCCAGGGGCGCGGTGGCGCGAGACGCTGCGCGCGGTGGCGCCAGGCCTGCTCTCCTTCGCGGTGCTCTGGGGGCTCGAGTGTCTCACGGGAGAGCCCCGGGCCATCGCCGAGATCGAGCTGCTGACGATGATCGTTGTGCCGTGCGTGGTGTTCGTGCGCAGTTCGTACCAGCCCGTACGGTGGCGCGAGCGGGCCCTCTACGTCGTTGCGGTCGTCGTCGGAGTTGGCTGGGGCGTAGTGATTGGCCTGGCCCAACTGCTGCCGGGATGGAACTTCATCGCCCAGTCCCAGCGCGCCTCGATCTCGTACAGCTTCTTTGGCGCCGGGTCGCTGTACCTGCGCTGGACGACGCTGCTCTTCGACCAGACCATCATCGGCTCCAACGGCTTCTTCGGCCAGCCGAGCTTCTTCACGAGCTACAACCTGCCCGAGGTGACCGGCTACGTCGGGGTGCTCGCGCTGGTCGCGGTCGCCGGCTTCCTCGCCCGACTGACGCGCCGGGGCTGGCGCGGCGAGGAACGCGACTACGCCCTCTACTTCGTCGTGGTCGTCGTGGGCCTACTCGCGACGTGGGGGAGCCAGACGCCGCTCGGCTACGTCTTCCAGCAGATTCCCCTCTTCGGCAGCACCCGTCTGCAGAGCCGAAACGTCGTGCTCGTCGACCTCGGGGCGACCATCCTGCTCGGCTGGTGGCTCAACCGGCTCGAGGCGCGTGACCTCGATGGTGCGGGACTGAGCGCACGGCGCCGATGGCTCACCCTGGCGCCGGCCGTCGCGACGGTCCTGCTATCGCTCGCGATGGTGGTCCGGGGGCCGGAGATCGTGCGGTGGATCGGGGCGCCGAAGGGCGTGTCGAGCATGGCCAGTCACGAGACCCTCACGCTGGTGCTCCAGGTGCTGGTCGCCGGGTCGATCTGCGCCGTCGTGCTCTGGTCGCGCCGGCTGGTCCACTTCGTGCGATGGCTCGTGGTGATCACGGCGGTCGACGTGGTCGTCTTCCTGCTCTTCTGCTCGACCGGCATTGTCGCGGGCAACGTGAACGTCATGCCGTCGCGGGCCAACGCCCTCGGCCAGCTCGGCGGTGCCGGACGCTTCGCGCTGGTCGACCCGACCCGTCAGCACTTCAACGAGTTCGTCGCCATCGGGGCGCCGAACCTGAACGTCTTCACGGGGGTCCCGAGCGTCCAGGGCTACGGCTCGCTCATCAACTCGCTCTACGGCAACGTCACCTACACCCATCCGCTCTTCAGCCTCGATTCCTGTCGACTGGTCCACGGGACGTTCAAGCCCCTGCGCCTCGCGGCCGTCGTGATCGCCGCGGACGTCCTCGCGACGCCGGTCACCTCCTCGACCCCGCACCCGATCTGGTGCCAGACCCTCTCGAGCGTGACGAACGCGCAGCGCTACTTCGGCCAACGTTTCGCGGTGCACGACATCACGCTCGAGGGCGACCATGGGTCCACGGTCTCGGCCGGGCCGGTGACGGCCCAGCTGCTCGACGCGAAGGGGCGAGCCTTTGGACCCATCATCGTCGAGCTTGGCGCGCCGACGATGACCTTCGACTTCGGACCGGACCACCTGACCGCCACCGGCGTGCAGCTGAACGCCCCGGCCGGCGCCGTGCTCTTCTCGACCACCGTCTCGCAGAACTTCCACCGCCCCTCCTACCGTCTGAACGGCGGCTTCCAACAGGCCCTTTCGACCAGGTCGTGGCGGGTCGGTCCGACGACCGGAACGTTGACCATCTTTCGCGCGGTCCACGTGCTGGCGTCGGCGTGGCTCGAGGCCCCTACGACGCACTCGAGGATCACGTCGATCCGCGACGCCAGTTGGGGCGACTCGTGGATCACCGTGCGCACCGAGCAACCCGCGATCCTGCGGCGTTCGAACGAGTGGTTGCCGGGTTGGCGTGCGACGGCCGTCAACACCGAGACCGGACGGAGCCGCTCGCTCGTCGTCGAGCGTTCGGGCCTGATCCAGCGCGTGACCGTGCCGGCGGGAAGGTGGCAGGTCCACTTCCACTACCACGCGCCCTACATCGAGCTCGGAATCGCCACCTCGGCACTCGGCTCGATCTCGTTGATCGGGGTCGTCGCCCTCTATCAAGGTTGGTTCCGTCGAAAGTCGGACGGTAGGGTTCTGGAATGAAACGCATCGGTATCGTCGGCGGCGCCGGTCGGATGGGTCAAGTGATGGCCGAAGGGCTCTCGGCGGCGCCGGACCTCGAAGTCGTCGCGCTCGTGGACGTGCACGAGCCCGAGGAACTCTTCGGCGCCGTCTACGCCCCGTCGCTGGAGGATCTCAAGGACTCGTCCCTGGACGTCGTCGTCGACTTCTCGGTCCCCGACAGCGTGGTCCACTCGGCGAACTGGTGCGCGGACCACGGCGTGGCGCTCGTCATCGGCACGACCGGCTTCTCGGAGGCCCAGCGCGCCGAGGTCGTGAGCGCCGGCCAGAAGGTGGGAGTCGTGATGACGTCGAACTTCTCGATCGGCGCCGTCCTCGCCGAACGCTTCGCCGTACAGGCCGCCCCGTACTTTGAGCGCGCCGAGATCATCGAGATGCACCATGATCGCAAGGTCGACGCTCCCTCGGGGACCTCGATCGCGACGGCTAACGCCATCGCCCAAGCGAGAGCCGCGGCGGGACGCGAACCGATGCAGGACCCGACGACTCGCACCACGCTCGACGGCGCGCGCGGCGCCGACGCCGGGGGCGGCGTGCGGATCCACTCGGTGCGCCTGGCGGGCCTCGTCGCCCATCAGGTCGTGCTCTTCGGCGGACCGGGCGAGGGCCTCACCATCCGCCACGACTCGTTCGACCGTCAGAGCTTCGTGCCCGGCGTGGCGACCGCAGTGCGCGCCATTGACGCGACGCCACGATTCCTCGATAGCATTTCGTCGCTCGTCGAGTGAATCGAGGCCGTCTCGCGACGGCTGGTAACTTCGTCTTATGACCGCACCTCGATTCGGACGCGTCCTCACCGCCATGGTGACGCCCTTCGCGCCCGACGGAACGATCGACTTCGACGTGGCCATCGAATTGGCCGAGCACCTCGTCGCCGAGGGCAGTGACGGCCTGGTACTGGCCGGCTCGACCGGGGAGGGCTCGGCCCTGTCGGACCAGGAGAAGCTCGAGCTGTTCGCCTGCGTCGCCGGGGCGGTCGAGGTCCCGGTGCTCGCCGGCACGTCGTCCGCGGACACCGCCCGATCGGTCGCCCTGACGGGCCAGGTGGCCGCCACCGGCGCCAGCGGGATCCTGGCGACCACTCCCGCCTACGCTCGACCGAGCCAGGCCGGCATCGCCGCGCACCTCGGCGCGATCGCGGAGTCGACCGAGCTGCCGGTCATGCTCTACGACATCCCCTCGCGCACCGGACGAAAGATCGCCGTGTCGACGACGATCAACCTCGTGCAGACGCACTCGAACATCACCGCCCTGAAGGACGCGTCCGGCGACCTCGTGTCGGCCGCGCACCTGAAGGCCGTGCTCGGCGACGCCCTCGACCTCTACAGCGGCGACGACGCGCTGATCCTGCCCTTCATGGCGATCGGGGCCGTCGGTATCGTGTCGGTCGCGGCGCACTGGGCCGGCCCCGAGTTCGCGGCCCTCGTCCAGAGCGTCGAGCGGGGCGACTGGCGCGAGGCCCGGCGCCTCAACGAACTGCTCGTCGCGAGCTGCGCCTTCGAGGGCACCGAGTCCTACCCCAACCCGATGCCGAGCAAGGCCGTCCTGCGGGCCCTCGGCATCAACGTCGGACAGTGCCGTCTGCCGAACGCCGCGAGCGACGCCATGCTCGACGCCGCCGCCACCGCGCTGGTCACCACGCTGCGAGCGGCCCGTGCCTAAGGCCAACGTCCGCGTCACGTTCCTCGGCGGCCTCGGCGAGATCGGGCGCAACTGCGCCGCCATCGAACAAGACGGACGGATCGTCGTCGTCGACGCTGGCCTGATGTTCCCCGAGCCCAACATGTACGGCGTCGACATCATCCTGCCGGACTTCCGCTGGCTGATCGAGCGGCGCGACCGCGTCGACGCGATCGTGCTGACCCACGGCCACGAGGACCACACCGGGGCGTTGCGCTACCTGGTGAAGGACGTCAACGTCCCGATCTACGGATCGGCCCTCACGCTCGGCTTCGCCCGCCACCGCCTCACCGAGGCGAAGGTCGCCAAGGACCTCACGTTCATCGAAGTCGCCGACGGCGAGCGTCGAAAGATCGGTCCGTTCGAGGTCGAGTTCATCCCCGTCACCCACTCGGTGCCGAGCGCGCACGCGCTGGCGTTCCATACGAGCGTCGGGATCATCGTGCACTCGGGCGACTTCAAGCTCGACCTCACTCCGATCGACAACCGGCGAACCGACATTTCGCGCCTGGCCGCATTGGGCGACGAGGGCGTGGCCCTCTTGCTCTGCGACTCCACCAACGCCGAGGAGCCGGGCTTCACCGCGTCGGAGCGCTCGGTCGGCGGCGCGCTGCGCCGCCTCTTCCTCGAGCGTCCCGAGCGTCGCATCGTCGTGGCCTGCTTCGCCAGTCATATCCACCGCGTCCAGCAGATCATCAACGTCGCCAAGGAGCAGAACCGCAAGATCGTCCTCATGGGCCGTTCAATGGAGTCCAACGCCAAGCTCGCGCGAAAGCTCCATCTGCTGCACGTCGACGCCGCGGACCTGATCGACATCGAGAACATCGACCGCTACGCGCCCGGTGAGGTCTGCGTCATCTGCACCGGCAGTCAGGGCGAGCCCCTCGCCGCGCTCTCCAAGCTGTCGCGCGGCGACGCGCGGTTCCTGAAGGTCGGCGCCGACGACACCGTGATCCTCAGCTCGCACCCGATCCCGGGCAACGAATGGACGGTCGGACGGGTCATCGACGACCTGCACCGCGCCGCGGCCGAGGTCATCCACTCGGGCCACGAGCCGGTCCACGCCTCGGGCCACGCTCGCCAGGGCGAGCTGCGCACCTTCCACCAGCTGCTTCGTCCGCGCAACTTCGTTCCGGTGCACGGCGAGTACCGTCACATGGTCCACCACGCCGAACTGGCCCACTCGATGGGTCTCTCGCCCAAGCACGTGCTGATTTGCGAGGACGGCGACCAGATCGACGTGACCGCCGCGGGCATCAAGCGCGCCGGCCAGGTCCCCGCCGGCTTCCACTACATCGACGGTAGCGCCGGCGACCTCGACGAACGCCCGCTGGAGGAGCGTCGGATGCTCGCCGAGTACGGCGTGCTGCAGATCTCGGCCGGCGTCGACCAGGACCGTGGCACCATCGTCCAGCCGGTGCGCCTCACGGCGAGGGGCTGGTTCGAGGGCGAGCACGACCGCAGCCTCATCGACGCGGTCACCCACGAGGTCCGTACGGCGATCGAAGCGTCCTTGCGTGACGGCAACCGTGACGCGGAGTCGCTCAACAAGGTGGCTCAACGGGCGGCCGGCCGTCTGCTCGGCCAGAAGTACCGCCGCCAGCCCGTGCTGCTGGCGGCGATCGTCGTCCTCTGAGGCACCCTTAGGGTTCGGACTTGTCCGGTTCGCCGTGGTCGGCGTTGTCGCGACCGGTTCGCCAGTGCGCCTTCACGCTGATCGCCCCTTCGTCCAGCCCACGATCGAGCAGCGCGAACCTCACGGCCTTCAGTGTCGTGAACTCGCCAAACAGGTACGCGTGTCCGACGTCGGGCGGGAAGGCGAAGGCGGCGAGGCCGCTCAGCAGGCCGGCCGCGTCGTTGCGCAGCCGGCTCTGGCGATCGACGAAGATTCCGGTCACGCCGAGACCCTCGGCGAAGTCGGCGGTCAATGCGTCATCGGGATGATCGATCTCGACGATGAAGATCGCGCGGCCCGGCGCCTCGATGCTCTGGGCCAGCCGGTAGAACGCGGCGAGGCCGGTTGAGTCGCCGACGAATAGGTGCCAGTCGGCCGCCTCGTCGAGGGTGATCTTTCCCCGGGGCCCGATGACGTCGACGTGGTCGCCGGGACTGGCGTGGCGCGCCCAGGCGCTGCCCGGGCCGTCGTGGCCGGTCGTGATCCACAGCGTGAACCGGTCGAGGTCGTGGTCGGCCGCTCGCACGCTGTAGCGCCGGCGCACGAGCTTGCCGGCGGAGTTCTCGACCTGAATCATCACGTCACTTCCCGCGACTCCCGTCAGAACGGTCGCCGGGCCGCCGAGGACGACCTCGCGGACCGAGGCGCTGAGCTGGGTGGACTGGACCACCTCGCAGACCCTCGCCATGGCGCCGAGTCGCTCGGCCAGTTCGATCGAGGACTCGTTCGGCTTCAGGGTCACCGGTCCAGCCTAACGGCGACGTCCGGGACCTTTCGGGCGAGCGACACGCGCCGAACGCCGCGGCCATTGGCACCCGGAGCGAACCTTCGTTCGGTAAGTTGGATGGTTGTGGCACAGGCGCGACACCAAAAGAAACCCGTGAAGAGGGCGGCGAAGGCCTCCGCGGAACCGAGCGTCTGGCAGCGCCACGCTGGCGACCTGTGGATCGTCCTGTTGATGGTCGTCGGCCTCTTCGTGACCCTGGCCGAGGTGGGCGCACTCGGGCCCGTCGGGCGCGCCATCGCCAAGGCCCTGTCGCTCGCCTTCGGGGTCGGGCGCTTCGCTCTTCCGGTCATGCTGCTCGGACTCGGCGGGGCGCTGATCGTCGGACGGATCGAGGTGGACTGGCCCCGGCTCGGCTGGGGGATCACGCTCGGTCTCGTGGGCGTGTGCGGCATAGGTCACCTGGTCGGCGGCCAGCCCACGTTGCACGCCAAGGCCAAGGCACTGGCCCACGGTGGAGGCTGGCTGGGTTCGATCGTCGGCGGCGGACTCGACAAGGCCATCGGCATCGCCGGAGCCCTCGTCGTCTTGATCGCGCTGCTCATCGTGGCCACCATGGTGAGCACCGGCATCGGGTTGCGGGCGCTCTTCGCCGCGAGCGTCGCCCTCGCGCGCGCCGTCGGTTCGCGACTGGCCAAGTGGTGGTCGATGCGTCCGCGCGACGGCGAGGGCGACGACGCCGCGGAGTCCGCCGCGGAGCCGACGCCGCGCGTTCGCGTCGCCCCGGTCGTAGAGGAGTTCGCTCCCGAGCCCGAAGAGTACGAGGACGACTACGACGAGGACGGCGACGAGTACGAGGAGGACGGGGACGGGGAAGGGGACGATGAGGGAGTTGAGCCGGTGCTCGCGCCGGTCGCTCACCTGCGCCAAGCGCCCGTGATGGTGAGCGACTGGCGACTGCCCTCGCCGTCGCTGCTGGTGCGCACTCGCGAGTTGCGCCAGGACCGCGGCGCGATCGAGGACCTGGGAGGCGAACTCGTCGAAGCCTTGGCCGCCCACGGCGTCGAGACCATTCTCGTGGGCTTCACGGTCGGTCCGACCGTCACGAGGTTCGAGCTCGAACTCGGTCCCGGGGTGAAGGTCTCGAGCGTCACGTCGCTGAACAAGGACATCGCGTACGCCATGGCCTCGCCCGAGGTGCGGATCCTCGCGCCGATCCCCGGTCGCTCCGCCATCGGCGTCGAGGTGCCGAATCGTCAGCGGACGCTGGTGGCCCTCGGGGACCTGCTGGCTTCGGGTGAGGCGACCGCGGCCGAGCACCCGCTCGACGTGCCCATTGGGCGTGACATCTCGGGCCACACCGTCGTGGTGAACCTCGGCGAGATGCCCCACGTGCTCATCTCGGGGGCGACCGGTGCGGGCAAGAGCTCACTCATCAACTCCATCGTCACCTCGCTCGTGATGCGCGCGACCCCCGACCAGCTGCGCCTGATTCTCGTCGACCCCAAGCGCGTGGAGATGGGTCAGTACAACGACCTGCCGCACCTGCTGGCGCCGGTGGTGGTCGACCCGAAGAAGGCCGCGGGGATGCTGGCGTGGGCGGTGAAAGAGATGGAGCGCCGCTACGACATCCTGGCCGAGAGCGGCGCGCGCGACATCACGAGCTACCAGCAGATGATCGAGCGCGGCGAGCTCGAGCCGGAGCCGACGGTGCGCGAGCAGGTCGCCGAGGCCATCGAACGGGCCACGGGGCTCGAATCCGACCTCGAGGAGCCAGATGGTCCCGAGGACCTGCCCTACATCGTCATCGTCGTGGACGAGTTGAACGACCTCATGATGGTCGCCGCTCGCGACGTCGAGGAGTCGGTGGTGCGCATCGCCCAGATGGCTCGCGCCGTCGGCATCCATCTGGTGCTGGCAACCCAGCGTCCGAGCGTTGACGTCATCACCGGGGTGATCAAGGCCAACATCCCCAGCCGCATCGCCTTCGCCGTCTCCTCGCTCGCCGACAGCCGGGTCATCCTCGACCAGGCCGGGGCGGAGCGGCTCATCGGCAAGGGCGACATGCTGCTCGTCACGTCGTCGTCGAACGTCGCGCGCCGGCTGCAGGCGCCGTGGGTCTCGGAGGAGGAGGTCCACCGGATCGTCGAGGCGTGGCGCGCCCAGGGCGGACGGCGTGAGCACGTCGTCGCGCTCGACGTGCGCGAGGGCCGCGGCGGCTCGTCGATGGGTGGCGGATTGGACGACGATGACGATGAGCTGCTGCGCCAGGCCCGGGACCTCGTCATTCGCAACCAGTCCGGCTCGACGTCGATGCTCCAACGCAAACTTCGCGTCGGCTTCGCGCGGGCCGGACGGCTGATGGACCAGCTCGAGCAGGAGCACGTGGTGGCCCCCGGCGATGGCTCGAAGGCCCGCAAGGTACTCGTCACCCTCGACGAGTACGACCCGCAGTCCTCGTTGTAGTCCGTGGCCCGCACGACCCCACGCCCCGCGGCCCGTCGTGGGCTGTTCATTCGCTTCGTCGCGATGCTCCTCGGCGCCGCCGTCGCGGCGGGGCTCGTCCTCTCGATGCAACTGCCCCTGATGCACCACCGCGCGAGCGTGCGGGTGACGCTGCCGTCACTGGTCGGAGCCGGCGCGAACTCGACGCCGCTCGCGTGGCCGAGCATCGGCGGCGCCGCGATTGACATCCCGGCGCTCGGCGTCACGCAGGTCTGGCACAACAGGGTCCGCCCGATTGCGAGCCTCACGAAGATGATGACGACGTACGTGGCGCTGAAGCGACTGCCGCTGGGACCGGGCGAGACCGGTCCGTGCCTCTACGTCACGTCCGACGACCTCGCCGAGTACCAGTACGAGCAACGGGTCGGTCAGTCGAGCGTGCCGGTCGCCGTCGGCGAGCGGCTCTGCGAGATCGACCTGTTGAACGGGCTGCTCGTGCGCTCGGGCGGCAACTACGCACTGATGCTCGCCACCATGGTCGCAGGATCGCCGACCGCGTTCGTCGAGATGATGAACGCCGAGGCCGTGGCGCTCGGCCTGCGCTCGACCCACTACGACGACGTGTCGGGCTTCTCGACGCTCTCGGTCTCGGACGCCCTCGACCAGGCGAGACTGGCGGCGCTGATCATGCACTCCGCGCTCGTGCGTTCCATCGTGCGCCAGGTGAGCGTGACGCTGCCCGTGGCCGGGACCGTCGCCTCGTTCACGCCCTTCGTCGGAGTCGGCGACGTGGTGGGCGTGAAGTCCGGACGCACCGACGCGGCCGGCGGCTGTGACGTCATGGCGATGACCTTCCGTCAGGGCGGCTACACCCGGCTCGCCTACGCCGTCGTACTCGGACAGCGCGGCGGAGACCTGCTCGGCCCCGCCGGCAACGCGGCCTACGCGCTGGCGACCTCGGCGCTCGCTAACCGGGTCGTGGCGACCTACGCGCGAGGCGACGTCGTCGGGCGCATCGGCTGGGCCCATCGGAGCGTGGCCTTCGGGTTCGCGCATTCGGCCGAGGTGACGTGGTGGGCGCTGCACGACAGCCATCCCTTCACGCTGCACATGCGGCCTCTCGTGAGCACGATCACTCGGGGTGAGGTCGTCGGATGGTTGAGCATCGCCGGCTTGACGCGCGCTCTGTCGCTCGTCGCCCTGGGACGCGTTTCGCCGCCTTCGATCTGGCAACGCCTACTCTGAGATGATGCTCGCGCGAGTTCCCTCCAGTTCGGCCAACCTGGGGCCTGGTTTCGACTCCCTCGCGGTGGCCCTCGCGCTCTACGTGGAGGTCTCCCTCGAGCTCGCCGACTCCTTCTCGATCACGAGCGAAGGCGAAGGCGCCGGACTCTTCGACGACGAGCGCCACCTGGGCGCCGTCGTCGCCGCCGACGTCCTCGGGCACTGGAACTTCGTCATGCACGTCAACTCCGCGATCCCGGTGTCGCGGGGGCTCGGATCGTCGGCCGCCCTCGCGGTCGCCGCCGCCGCCGCCGCCGGCGCCGCCGACCCGCTTGCGATCGCCACGGGCGTCGACGGCCACGCCGAGAACGCGGCGGCGTCGATGCTCGGCGGACTCGTCACGGCGAGCGCGGGCGGCCGTCACGGCGTGGTAGCGCGCAGTCTGGCGCTCGACGAGGCGTGGCGCTTCGTCGTGGTCGTGCCCGACCAACAGCTCGCCACGGCCGACGCGCGCCGGGTGTTGCCGGCCCAGGTCCCCTTCGCCGACGCCGTGAGCAACCTCAATGCCATGGGCCTCTTGGTGGCCGGCCTCGCCGACCACCGCGCGTTCGTCCCCTCGGCGATGGACGACGTCCTCCACCAGCCCTACCGGATGGCGCTACTGCCGTTCGCCGGGCCACTGCTCGCGGCGTTGCGCGAGGGCGGCGCGTCCGGTTCGTGCTGGTCGGGGGCCGGTTCCACCATGCTCGGCCTCGCGACCTTCGACGCGGCGCCCGCGGTGGCGGCGGCGGCACGCGCGTTTCTCGATGAGGGGGGCGTGGCCGGGAGCGTGCACGTGCTGGAGGCCGACCGCGTCGGCCTCACGACGTCTTGACCCAGGAGACGGTCCCTTCCCATCGTGTTCTCGGCGGCGCGGGCTACATGCTCCTCGGCGCGACGTTGATCCAGTGGGCGGCCGCGCTCGTCACCCACGTCTTTCACGAGATTGGACCGTCGGCGACCAGTGCGTGGCGCTTCTTGCTCGGCGGCGTCGTGCTCATGGGCTTCACGCGGCCGAGGCTGCGCACGTGGACGCGACGTCAGTGGATGGGGGCCCTGGTGCTCGGGGCGTCGGTTGCCGCGATGAACCAGTGCTTCTTCCAGGCGATCGACCGGATACCGCTGGGCTCGGCGGTCGCTATTGAGTACCTCGGTCCGTTCCTCGTGTCGGCACTGGCCAGACGCTCGAAGCGCCACCTCGCCTTCGTCGTGCTCGCCGGACTCGGGGTGTTCGCGATCGCCCATCCCGGTCGCGGGCTCAACGTTACCGGGGTCCTCTTCGCGTGCGGCGCCGGTCTCGGGTGGGCAGTGTACGTTTTCGCGGCCCACCGCGTCGGCGCCCAGTCCGAGGGGTTCGGGGGACTCGCCGTCTCGATGGCGTTCTCGGCGCTGTTCACGTTGCCGATGTCGATCGGTTCGGCCGGCTACGTGCTCGGCCATCCCTCGGTGCTCGCACGACTGGCCCTGGTCGCCACTATGTCGATCGTGCTCGGCTTCGCGTGCGAGCTGCAGGCGCTGCGGCGACTCAAGCCCTCGACGGCCGGCGTGCTCTTCGCGTTCGACCCGGCCGTCGCGTTCGCCATCGGCCTCGTGATCCTCAGCCAGGCCATCCATCCCTGGGACCTCGTGGGTACGATCTGTGTCGTCGTCGCCGGAGCGGGCGTGACGATGGACGCCGCCCACGGTGAGCAGAATCTCGTTCTGTAGAATGGTTTGGTGGAAACGCCGCGAACCTTCTCGATTCGCACCTTCGGCTGCCAGATGAACGAGCACGACTCCGAGCGCCTGGCCGGGCTGATGGTGGCCGACGGGCTGGAGCGCGCCGAGAACGGGGACGAGGCCGACATCGTCATCTTCAACACCTGCACGATCCGCGAGAACGCCGACCTCAAGCTCTACAGCGCGCTGGGCCATCTGAAGGCCGAGAAAGAGCGCCGCCCCGCGATGCAGATCGCGGTCGGAGGCTGCATGGCCCAGAAGGAACGGGGACGGGTGCTCGAGAAGGCCCACTGGGTCGACGTGGTCTTCGGCACGCACAACCTCGCCTCGGCGCCGCGCCTCCTCGAACGCTCGCGTGCCGAGGGACCGCTGGTCGAGGTCCTCGACGCACCCGATCCCGAGTCCTCTCGCGACATGGCCCCCGCGCTTTACGCCGTGCGCGAGACTCCGTTCGCCGCGTGGATCACCGTCCAGACGGGTTGTGACAACACGTGCGCGTACTGCATCGTGCCTGCCGTGCGCGGCGCCGAGATCAGTCGACCGTTCGACGACCTGGTGGCCGAGGCGACGATGCTCGCTGACGCGGGGGTGACCGAGGTGACCGTGCTCGGCCAGAACGTCAACTCCTACGGCCGCGACATCACGCGGCGCCGCCCGCTGTTCGCGGAGTTGCTGCGCGCCCTCGGCAACGTCGAGGGGCTTGAGCGGATCCGCTTCACCAGCCCCCACCCGAAGGACCTGCGGCCCGAGACCATCGCCGCGATGGCCGAGACGCCGACGGTCTGTCCCCAGCTGCACCTGCCGCTGCAGTCCGGTTCGAACCGGGTGCTGGCGGCCATGCGTCGCGGCTACACCGTCGAGCGATACCTGGAGCGTCTGGGGGCCGCTCGCGCGGCGATCCCCGACCTCGCGGTCACCACCGACCTCATCGTCGGGTTCCCGGGAGAGAGCGACGCCGATTTCGACGAGACCCTTGAGGTGGTGGCGCGGTGCGAGTTCGACTCGGCCTACACCTTCATCTTCTCGCCGCGCGAGGGAACGCGCGCGGCGAGCATGGTCGAACGGTTCGTGGGCGCCGACGTCATCAAGGGGCGCTTCGAACGATTGAAGGAGGTGCTCGACCGCTCGGCGCTTCGCCGCCACGAGGCCCGGGTCGGGTTGCGCGAGGAGGTCCTCGTCGAGGGCCCGTCGCGCACGAACGACGCGACACTCTCGGGCCGCACCCGACAGGGCAAGCTGATCCACTTCCCGGCCGGTGACGCTGGACTGCGGCCCGGCTCGCTCGCGTTGGTCGACGTCGTCCACGGGGCGCCGTACCACCTGGTGGGGGAGTACGCGTCGACCGTGCGCGAGCCCCGCCACAAGGTCCGCATCCCACTGCTGAGCTTGTGAGCGTCGGCGGGGTCGTCGCGCTGGTGGGGCCCACCGCCTCGGGCAAGTCGGCGCTCGCCCACGCGCTCGCCTCACGTAGCGGCGACGTGTCGGTGCTCTGCGTCGACGCGATGACGGTCTATCGCGGTATGGACATCGCCACGGCCAAGCCGACGTCCCTCGAGCGACGCGAGGTGGACTACCGCCTGCTCGACCTCGTCGCGCCGAGCGAGGAGTTCACCGTCGCCCAGTATCAAGTGGCCGCGCGCGAGGCGTTGGTCGACGTCGGCGCCTCGGGACGTCGCGCACTCTACGTCGGGGGCACCGGGCTCTACGGACGGGCCGTCCTCGACGACCTCGAGATCCCAAGCCAGTACCCCGACGTCCGTCGCAATCTCGACGAGCGAGCGCCGACGGACCTCGCCGGCCTGTACGCCGAGTTGTCGGCGCTCGACCCGGTCGCGGCCGGACGCATGGAGGCGACCAACACCCGTCGCGTCGTGCGCGCGCTCGAGGTGACCCTCGGCAGTGGCCGGCCGTTCTCCTCGTTCGGAAAGGGACTGCTCAACTACGGCCCGGTGCGCGTCGTGCAGGTTGGACTGCGCTGGGACCTCGACGAATTGGACGAGCGGATCGAGCGGCGCTTTCGAGCGTGGATGGACGGGGGCCTGCTCGCCGAGGTGGAGCGCCTCGCGAGCGCGCCGGGTGGGCTCAGCCGCACCGCACGCCAGGCCGTGGGCTACCGCGAGCTCCTGCGCCACGTGGAAGACGGCGCGGACCTCGAAACCTGCGTCCTCGACGCGATCACCCAGAGCCGTCGACTGGCGCGACGACAGCGTTCGTGGTTCGCGCGCGATCCCCGCATCGAGTGGTTCGACGAGCCAACCGACGCCGCCGTTCGCCTCACCGCCGTGCTGAATGGCTCCGACGGGTTCGTGCGAGACTAGGGCGATGGCACTGAGAACCCTCCAGAAATGGCACGGCGCGGGCAATGACTTCCTCGTCGAGGTGATCGAGCACGGCACGGCGCCCTGGTGGACCCCGCGGCGCGCGATGGCGGTGTGCAACCGCACGCTCGGCGTCGGAGCCGACGGGCTGCTACTCGCGACGATCGGACCCTCCACCTCGATGGTGCTCTACAACGCCGACGGCTCTATCGCTGAGATGTCCGGCAACGGCATCCGCTGCCTCGCCGCGGCCGTCCGGCGCTCGACCATGGCCGACTGGTCGACCCTGGAGATCGAGACCCACTCGGGCACGCGGACCGTGGCCTTAGAGATGACCGGCGACGCCGGCTACGGCAGCGTCGAGATGGGTGAGGTGACTTTCGGAGAGTCGCTGCCCGGCACGTTGGGCGTGGCGTTCGTCGGCAACCCTCACGTCGTCGTGCGCGACGACCCGAAGTGGACCGACGCCATGCGCGAGGAGCTCGCCGAGACGCTCTCGGACCAGATAGGCGGCGCCAACGTCGAGTTCCTCACGGTTCTCGAGGCCGACCACGTGAGCATCCAGGTCGTCGAACGCGGAGTCGGGTGGACTGAGGCCTGCGGCACGGGCTCGGTCGCGGTCGTGGCGGTCGCCCACCGCGAGGGACTGAGCGGCGCCGACGCGACGGTCGACAACCCCGGAGGCGCGCTGCGCGTCAGCATCGTCGACGGCCGGGCCACGTTGAGCGGTCCCGTGCAGTTCGTCGCGAACGTGGAGTGGCTCGAAGCTTGACCTACATCCCCGGGACTCTCATCGATCGCACGTTTCGCGAGAAGATTGTGCTCGTGGGAGTCCAGTTTCCCGGGGTCACCCCCGACGAGCTGGACTACCAGCTCGACGAGCTGGCGCTGCTCGTCGACACGGCGGGCGCCGACGTGGTGGCCCGGGTCAACCAGCGTCGCGACTCGCCCGACCCGGCTACGTTCCTCGGCTCGGGCAAGGTCGACGAGCTTCGTGAGATCTGCCTCGCGCTCGACGCGGACACCGTGGTTTTCGAGCACAACCTCTCGCCGGCCCAGCAACGCAACCTCGAGAAGATCCTGGGGCGCACGGCAATCGACCGCACCGCCGTGATCCTGGACATCTTCGCCCAGAACGCCCGCACGCCCGAGGGCAAGGCCCAGGTGGAGCTGGCCCTGTTGCAGTACCGGCTGCCGAGACTGCGCCGGGCCGGAGGCTCGCTCTCCCAGCAGGCCGGCGGCATCGGCACCCGAGGCCCCGGCGAGACCCAGCTTGAGACCGACCGGCGCCGCCTGGTCAACCGCATCCACGCGATCCGCCGGGATCTGAAGGAGATCGACCGGACCCGCAACGTGCAGCGTCAAGGTCGCGCGCGTGGCCGCCACCGTGAGGTGACCCTCGTCGGCTACACCAACGCCGGCAAGTCCTCGATGCTCAACGCGCTGACCGACGCCGACGTCGTCACTGAGAACCGGCTGTTCGTGACCCTCGACCCGCGCACCCGTCAGCGCCAGCTGCCCGGCGGCGAGACAGTGCTCTTCACCGATACCGTCGGCTTCATCTCCAACCTGCCCCACGACCTGGTCGAGGCCTTCATGAGCACGCTCAAGTCCGTGCAGCTGGCCGACCTGCTGGTCCACGTCGTCGACGGTGCGAGCGACCACGCCGAGGAGCAGATCGCCGCCGTGCGCGAGGTGCTGCGCGAGATCGACGCTGACTCCGTGCCCGAGCTGCTCGTCTTCAACAAGGCCGACGTGCCCGGTTCGCGCGCCCGCGACCTCGCGAAGCTCCACGAGGGGAGCGTCTGGGTCTCGGCCCTGACCCACGAGAACCTCGACCAGGTCATTGCCAAGATCGGCGACCGGCTCCGCACGAACGACCGGGTGGTGACCCTCTACTTGCCGCTCGACCGCGGCGACCTGGTGGCGGCGGCGCACCGGGAAGGAGAGGTGCTCGGCACCCAGGTCACCGACGACCACGTCGTGCTGCGAGTGGTGCTCGACCCGGTGGGCGTGGCGCGCTTCATCCAGTGGCGGGACCCGACGTGAGCTTCACCCCGCCCCCCTACCCCTACGAGCGACTCGACCGAATCAAGGAGGTGGCCGGGCGCCACGTCGGCGGAGCGATTGACTGCTCGATCGGCACGCCGGTTGACGCGCCACCGGTCGCCGTGCTCGAGGAGTTGGCCCGGGGCCTCGACGCGCGCGGCTACCCGCCGTCGCAGGGCTCGCCCGCGTACCGCGACGCCTGCGCGAAGTGGTTGAACCGCCGCTTCGGGCTCGAGCTCGAGAGCGACCAGCTCGCAGCGTGCATTGGCACCAAGGAGTTCGTGGGCACGCTGGCGGGCTACCTGCATCTGCGCCGACCCGAACGCGACACCGTCCTCTATCCAGCGGTCAGCTACCCGACCTACGCCATGGGTGCCACGCTGGCGGGCCTGCGCTCGGTGCCGGTCGCATTGGTCGACGGCCAGCTGGACCTCACGTCGATCGACCCCGCCGACGTCGAGCGGGCCCTCGTGCTCTGGTCGAACTCCCCGTCGAACCCGACCGGACATCTCGACGATCTCGAGACGGTCGCGGCCTGGGCCCGCCACCACGGGGTACTCGTCGCGAGCGACGAGTGCTACGCGGAGTTCACGTGGGCCGGCCGGCCGCGCTCGATCCTCGAGCACGGCGTCGAGGGCGTGCTCGCGCTGCACTCGATCTCGAAGCGATCGAACCTCGCGGGGGTGCGCGCCGGCTTCTACGCCGGCGACCCCGAGATGGTCGCGTACCTTCGCTCGGTGCGCCAGCACGCCGGCTTCATGGTGCCCGGCCCGATCCAGTGCGCGGTGGCGGTCGCCTACGGCGACGACGAGCACGTCAACGTCCAACGCTCGGTTTACCGGTCCCGGCTCGAGACGATGGCCGACGCGCTGACGAGGTTCGGCGTCGACGCGCCCATGCCCGACGGGGGGTTCTACCTGTGGTGCTCGAAGGAGGGCCTCGACGGCTGGGCGCTCGCCGCGCTCCTCGCCGAGGCGTCGGGACTCGTCGTCAGTCCCGGCGACCTCTACGGCGACGCTGGCGTGCGCCACGTGCGCATCGCGATGGTCCAGCCCGACGAGCGACTGGCACTCGTGGCGTCACGACTCCTCGGGAGCTGAGGACCTCGCCAGTACGATGGCTGCATGAGTGACCTAGAGACCCGCATCGGACAGTGGTTCGAGCACATCAACGAGATGACGCCCGACAACCTCGAGGCCCGGCGCGACGTCGAACTGGTGATCACGAAGCTCGACGACGGCCAGCTGCGGGTCGCGGAGATCGACGCGCAGGGTGACGTCATCGTCCACCAGTGGGTGCGCCAGGCCATCTTGCTGCTGTTCCGGGTGCGGGGCCTCGAGATGACCGAGGTCGGTCCGTTCGAGTACCTCGACAAGCTCGAGTTGAAGCGCGACTACGAACGTCGAGGGGTGCGGGTCGTCCCCGGGGCGTCGGCCCGTCGGGGAAGCTTCCTCAGCCCGGGCGTCATCCTCATGCCGAGCTACGTCAACATCGGCGCGTGGGTCGGGCCGGGCTCGATGGTCGACACCTGGGCGACCGTCGGCAGCTGCGCGCAGATCGGCGCGAACGTGCACCTCGCCGGTGGCGTGGGCATCGGCGGAGTGCTGGAGCCGGCCAACGCGGTGCCCGTCGTCATCGAGGACGACGCCTTCATCGGCAGCCGCTGCATGGTCGTGGAGGGCGCGCGGGTCGGGCGGGGATCGATCCTCGGCGCGGGGACCATCCTCAACCCCTCGATTCCGGTGATCGACGCCGCGACGGGCGAGGAGGTGTCGCGCGGCTACGTGCCCGACTACTGCGTGGCGGTGTCGGCGAGCCGGCGGCGCGAGTTCGCCGGAGGCGAGTTCTTCCTGCCCTGCGTGCTCATCATCCGTCGAATGAGCGAGGGTGAGCGGCACAACAAGGTCGCGCTCAACGCTCTCTTGCGCGAGCACGGAGTCTCGACGTGAGTCGGCTCGACGACGCCTTGGCACTGGTGTCGATTGACTCGGTGAGCCGCAACGAGTCCCAATTGGCAGCCTTCGTCGCCGCGTCCCTGAAGACGAATCCCGCCCTCGACGTCGAGCGGATCGGTGACAACGTCGTGGCGCGCACGACGGGTCACCGCGCGACGCGCCTGCTGGTCGCGGGGCACCTGGACACGGTGCCCGGCGACGCCACGGCCGCCCGGATCGACGGCGAGGAGTTGCGTGGACTCGGCGCGTGCGACATGAAGGGTTCGCTCGCCGTGATGCTGGAGCTCGCCCTCGACGCGGCGCCACGATCGGTCGAGGTGACGTGGGTCTTCTACGCCCGCGAGGAGATCGCGCGGAGTGAGTCGGGACTATCGGAGGTGGCCGAACTGCGCCCAGACCTCCTCGACGCCGACGCGGCGGTGCTCGCCGAGCCCACCGGCGGGCGCGTCGAGGCCGGCTGTCAGGGGACGCTGCGAGTGGCCCTCGACGTGAAGGGCGTGCGCGCTCACACGGCACGACCCTACGTCGGACGAAACGCGATTCACCGACTCGGCGACGTCATCAACCGGGTCGCCTCCTACCAGCCGCGGACCGCGACCCTTGACGGTATCGACTTCGCGGAGCAGCTCCAGGTCGTAGCCGTGGACGGGGGAGTGGCGACCAACGTCGTGCCCGACCGCGCCGGGTGCACGCTCAATCATCGATTCGCTCCCGACCGCACGAAGGACGACGCCTTCGCCTGGCTCGTCTCGTTCCTCGGGGAGCTAGTGGAGGAGGGCGACCTGGTAACGCTCGTCGACTGGGCGCCCGCCGCGGCTCCGGAACTCGGCAACGCGCGCCTGCGGTCGCTGGTCGACCTCAGCGGAGTCGATGCGAAGGGCAAGCTTGGCTGGACGGACGTAGCGACGTTTGCGGAGTCGGGCATCCCGGCCACCAACTTCGGGGCCGGCGATCCGTTGCTCGCCCATCGCAGCGACGAGTTCGTGACACTGAGCGAGTTGGACGACTTCGCCCGAGTGCTCGGCGACTGGCTTCGCTAGCTAGTAGTTGCGCAGGACCGAGATGACCCGACCGAAGAGGACGACCTCGCCGGCGTCGAACTCCATGGGCTCCATCGAGGCATTCTCTGGCTTCAGGACGACCCGCGAACCCTGGGGGAAGAAGCGCTTCACGGTCGCCTCATCGCCCGGTATTCCGGCGACCACGATCTCGCCGGTGTTGGCGGTCGCCTGACGCTGGACCACGACGAAGTCGCCCGGCAGGATGCCCGCCTCGACCATCGACTCGCCACGAACGCGAAGGACGAAGCTGTCACCGCGTCCCGCGAACTGCTCGGGAATCGACATGAGTTCGTGGGCTATCTCCTGGGCCAGCACGCCGGTGCCTGCTGCGACGTCGCCGACGAACGGAATGTAGCGGATGTGCTGGTCTGGAGCGGGATTCTCCACGTCGAGACGAACCGTGAGCGTCCTCGGCTGCTGCGCGTTCTTCTCGATGTAGCCGGCCCTCTTCAAGACGTCGATGTGGTTGGCGACCGTCGCGGGCGACTTGAGGCCCACGTGATCGCCAATTTCGCGGATCGTCGGAGGGAAGTTGCGCTCGCGCTGACACGTGATGATGAACTCGAGAATTTGGCGGCGCATGGGGGTGAGGACTTCAGCCATGGTGTTCCTTTCCAGGACGAACAGTTGTTCGTAGGATAGCCCACTGGATGCATCGAAGCAAACACCCGTTCGCCCTAGTCGATCGGTAGGACGAATCTCGCACGGCCAATCGAACTCGGAGCAAGGGGTTCAGAAATGGCCGTATTCGTCAGGGGTTTGACCCTCCGATCCGGTGACGTCCCAAGAACGGGCCTCATGTTCGTCATCCTCGTCACTTGGGTTACCGAGTGGCTAGACATCGAGGTTGAACAGGATATGACGCGCGTCCAAAGCCGTCACTTCGTGGTCCGATTGCCTGGGGTGCCTGTATTTGCACGTGACAACGGTGCTAATTTCGTGCGAACGGCGAATGACCGAAAATTCCTGAGAGGGGAATAAATGAATTATAAATTTACCAAGATCGGTGCAATGGTTGCCGCAGGAGCGTTGGTCCTTTCGGGCGCCACCGTCACTGTGGGGACGATGGCCGGAGCCGTAAAGAAGCTCCCCACCTACACCATTGCCTTCCAGGGGATCCTTTCGGGTGGCACGGCTGCGCTCGGGATCAACGAGAGCCGTGGCGTCAAGCTGGCCGCTTCTGACTGGAATGCCAACAAGAATCGGAAGTTCAACGTCAAGGTGATCACCGTTGACGACCAGGGCGACCCGACTGTCGCTCCCTCGGTGGCTACGGGCATCGCGTCCAACAGCAAGGTGGTTGCGGTCATCGGACCGTCATACTCAGGCGCCACGATTGCCTCACTGCCGGTCTACGGCCCTTCGGGCATGCCGATTGTGAGCCCTTCGGCCACCCGAGTGTCCATCACCCTGGCGGACCCGACTGCGAATCCTCCGGTCACGGTTCCCTTCAACGCCCAGTACAAGGACTTCTTCCGCGTCGTCGCCAATGACGGCGTGCAGGGCCCGGCCGATGGTAACTACCTGGCCAAGACTTTGAAGATGACGAACATCATGGTCATTGACGACGCGAGCAGCTACGGCGCGGGTCTGGCGGCTCAGGTTGCGGCGCAAGCCAAGGCTGACGGCGCGACTGTGACTTCGGCGACCCTTCCTGGCACCACGGCCTGTGGCCTCGGTGGCACTGGCGCCAACGACCAGATCACCATCCCCTCGGGTGTCACTGCGGTGTTCTACGGCGGTTACTACTGTGACTTCGCCAAGATGACCGACGTGGTTCGTACCGCTGGTTACAAGGGTGTCCTCATGAGTGGTGACGGTTCGGAAGACCCCGGCTACATGGCCGACCTTTCGAAGCTCAGCGATGGCGCTGGCACCCTGCTCACCTGCGCATGCTCACAGGTCAGCAGCACGACGGCCGCTGGGAAGCACTTCAACTCTGCTTTCAAGAAGACGTTCAAGGCTGACCCCGGTGCGTACTCGCCTGAGTCCTATGACGCGACCAACGCCGTGTTGCATGCGATGTCGGTGCTCAAGAAGGTGACCCGTTCGGCCATCACGGCCCAATTGAAGAAGATCTCGTACAAGGGCCTCACTAAGGTGGTCAAGTTCAACGCCGCCGGTGACGTCGCTTCGAACAGCGTCTTCGTCTACAAGGTCCTGGTAACCAACAACGCGAATGGTTTCTCCTCGACCATCAAGCAGATTGCCTCGACCAAGCCGTAAGGCTCAGCCGTAGGAATCCAATCTCAAGAGTGAGAACGGCTGCCCGGAAACGGGCGGCCGTTCTCACATTTTGGGCTAAGTTCATCAGAAGTCATTGATGATTCCAAGAGGGCGACATTGTTCAATTATCTGCTGCAGGGAATCTTCACCGGACTGATCTTCTCCTTGGTGGCATTGGGTTACACCCTTGTCTACGGCGTCCTTCGATTGATCAACTTCGCCCACAGCGAGGTCCTCATGACGGGCGGGTTCGCCGGCTACTTCTACCTGCACTACACGATCGGCACCCACGCGGCTACGACCAGTCTCTGGGTGACGATCTTCTACCTGGTCACCGGAGTCTTGATCAGCGGAGTTGCGGGCACGATCGTGGCGATCGGTATCGAACGATTCGCCTATCGCCCGTTACGTCGGCGAAACGCCCCGAAGCTCGCGTACCTCATCTCGGCGATCGGTGCCTCGTACTTCTTGTTGAACCTGGCCGGCAAGGAGTTCGGCCGGATCCCCGTGGCGACGTCGCAGCCCTTCAACGATCACGTCGTGACCACGCTCTGGGGCGGACAGTTGACGATGTACGACTTCGTGATCCTGATCGCGTCGGTCCTCTTGATGGTCTCACTGGACTTCGTCGTGTCGCGAACGAAGATGGGCCGGGCGATCCGAGCCGTCGCCCAGGACGCTGAGACTGCCTCGCTGATGGGGGTGAATGTGAATCGCACAATCGCGAGCACGTTCGCCCTGGGTGGCTTCATGGGGGGAGCGGCCGGCTTCTTCGTGGCGATCAACCAGGGGGTCTCCAACAACATGGGCTTCAAGCCCGCCCTGCTCGCCTTCACCGCTGCCGTCCTCGGCGGGATCGGTAACGTTCGCGGCGCGATGATCGGCGGTGTGGTTCTCGGCATCGTGATGTTCACGCCCATCTACTGGTTTGGACAGCCGTGGCTCGAAGAGATCATCGCGTTCTCGGTGCTCGTCCTGATCCTCTTGTTCCGCCCGACCGGGTTGCTAGGTGAGCGACTGGGGAGGTCGGCGTGACGACCAGCGAGACCCCGGCACCGAAGCGCTTCGCCTCAATCAACGGCGAGGATGTGCGTCGCATGGCGACCGCCGTCGCGGGCGGGCTGGTCCTCGCCATCATGACCGGACCGGACGGGTCGATCACCCAACCCACCTACGGATTCCGATCGTCGTTGCTCTCGGCTCACGTCATTGGGTTTCTCTTCTTCGGCCTACTGATCGGAAGCCTCTTGACCTACCGGGCCAAGGTGAAGGACGGTACTTGGCGCCAGATCCGCACCGCACCGAAGCGGTCGTTGGCCGTCCGCGTCGCCAGCACCAATGCGGTCGCGCGAAACGCGGTCCTGGCCGGTACCGCCGGACTCACTGCACTGCTCGCCCTCCTCTTTGCGGACTTCACCGGACCGGTCGCCTCGAACAAGCTCTCGTGGCACGCCCTCATTCACCAGTTCCTCTTCACCCGCACCTACGGCTATCTTCTGTTGGCCCTGGCCCTGTGGTTCACGGTCGCCAACCAGACAGTCCACCTCACGACGTTGCGCTTCCGCTCGCTGCCCCGGTGGTCGATCCTGGTCGGCGCGATCGTGTCGACTCTGCTCTTCGCATTGACCGCCGATCCCTTCCTACCGGCGCGCTTCTCGTGGAAGGCCCTGACGCCGGGGTCGAACGGATCGATGTTCCGCCACTGGACGACGTACCTCTGGCTCGCATTCGGCGTCGTCGTCACGTCCGCCTACCTGTTGAAGCGCGGCGGGATACGACACTCCGGCCCCGACAAGCGGACCCATACGTTCAACGTCTCACCGTCGATGAGGGTCCTGACGTACGTCGCCGCCGGCTTCGTGGTCTTCGAGGCCCCCAAGTACCTCTCCCTCTACTGGCAGATCTCGCTCTACCAGCAGATCGGCGTTTACTGCCTACTGGCTCTGGGGCTCAACATCGTGGTGGGCTTCGCCGGACTGCTCGACCTGGGCTACGTGGCCTTCTACGCGATCGGTGCGTACGTGACGGCGTACTTCTCGGGCGGATTGCCGTTGCAGCCCCCATTCCATCTCAACCCCTTTCTCGTCATCCCCTTCGCGATCATCCTCGCCATGATGTCGGGCGTCCTGCTCGGCCTGCCCACGCTGCGATTGCGCGGGGACTATTTGGCGATCGTCACGCTCGGCTTCGGTGAGATCATCTACGTACTGGCCAACGACTGGGTCAAGGTCACGGGAGGGTCGCCCGGGACGGGGACCATCGGGAACTTCAACGTCAACTTCCTCGGCATCCACTACGGGTGGAGTCCCGCCAATCCGCTCTCGTACTACTACTTGATGATCGCCTTCCTCATCCCCGTGCTGTTCCTCTTCGACTTCTTGAACAACTCCAAGGTCGGTCGATCGTGGGCGGCGATCCGAGAGGACGAGGTCGCGGCCCAGTCCCTCGGCATCAACGCACTCAAGTACAAGGTCATGGCCTTCGCAATGGGCGCCTCGACCGCCGGCGCCGCGGGAGTCTTCACTGCCGTCAAGGTCGGTGTGCTCTTCCCCAACACCTTCGTGCTGCAGCTCTCTATCACCATCCTCGTGCTCGTCATCTTCGGCGGGATGGGCTCGATCGTGGGCGTGCTCATCGGCGCGATCTTCCTCCAGTGGCTCCCGTCCTACCTGACCTTCCATTCGTACTTCGGCTACCAGCAGACGGACCTCTACCTCTACATCGGCGCGTTGCTGGTGATCATGATGATCTTCCGGCCCCAGGGGCTCATACCGTCGCGGCGACGGCGACGCGAGATCGCCGACGCCGAAGAGGGCATGGGATCGGCCGACGCGCTCGGCTCTATTGAGTACGAGCAGCCGTCGTGACCGACCGCGACCTCATCTTCGATGTCAAGAACGTGACGTTGCGCTTCGGCGGCGTCACGAGCCTGGACGACGTGAGCATCCAGCAGGAGCGTGGCGAGATCCTGAGCGTGATCGGCCCCAACGGGGCGGGCAAGACCTCGTTGTTCAACTGCCTGACGGGCGTCTACCAGCCCCAAGAGGGCTCGATCACCTTCCGCCCCACGTCCACGCAGTCGATCAGTATCGTCGGGCGCCAGCCCCATCGCGTCTCGCGCGCGGGCGTCGCTCGGACGTTCCAGACCAGCCGGATGTTCAACGCGCTCACGACCTTCGAGAACGTCAAGATTGGGGTCGAGGCCCGCCAGAAGACCGGACCCATCGGTGCGATGCTGAAGTTGCCCCGAACCCGTCACGAGGAGAAGCACTCGGACGAGCGCTCCCACGAACTGCTCGAGTTCGTCAAGCTCACTCACCGGACCAACACGCTGGCCGACTCCCTCCCGTACGGCGACCGGCGACGCCTCGAGATCGCCCGGGCCCTCGGGACGAACCCCAAGGTGCTGCTGCTGGACGAACCGGCAGCCGGCACGAACCCGTCCGAGAAGCTGGAGTTGGCCAGCCTCATCAGCCGCATCAACGCCGAGTTGGGCATCTCGATCCTGCTGATCGAGCACGACATGAAACTGGTGATGTCCCTGGCGCAGCGCCTCGTGGTGCTCAACTTCGGCGGCGTCATCGCCGAGGGCTCGCCCCAGGAGATCCAGGAGAACCCCCGGGTGATTGAGGCCTACCTCGGCGCGAGCGAAGAGGTCGAACAGTAATGGGAACCCCGATGCTCCAGGTGGAGGGCGTGCAGGTCCGCTACGGGTCGGTGCCGGCGATCCACGACCTCACGCTCCACGTCGACCAGGGCGAGATCGTGACCGTGCTCGGGGCCAACGGCGCCGGCAAGACCACGACGCTGCGGATGATCTCGGGGTTGCACCGTCCCTACGCCGGCCGGGTGCTGCTCGAAGGGTCCGAGATCCAAAAGCGCCCGGCACACGAGCTCGTCGGGCTCGGACTCGGTCACGTGCCCGAGGGGCGACGGATCTTCTCCTCGATGACCGTCCACGAGAACCTCGAGATGGGCGCCTTCGGCCGTCGTGGCAGCTTCCGCGAAGAGTTCGACTACATCTTCTCGCTCTTCCCCGTGCTCGGCGAGCGCCAGAAGCAGCTCGGCGGGACCCTCTCGGGTGGTGAGCAGCAGATGCTGGCCATCGGACGGGCCCTGATGGCCAAGCCGCGCGTGCTTCTGCTCGACGAGCCGAGCCTCGGCTTGGCGCCGATGGTCATCTCCTCCATCTTCCAGATCATCCGCCAGATCCGTGAAGAGGGTGTGACGGTGATGCTGGTCGAGCAGAACGCCAACCAGGCGCTGCGGATCGCCGACCGCGGGTACGTGTTGGAGAACGGCCGCGTCCTCTACGAGGACAGCGCGTCGGCGCTCTTGGGCGACGACCGCATCCGGAGGGCCTACCTCGGCGCCGAGGCCTGATGGCCCCCGCTCCTTTCGTTGGCGGGCGTGCCGTTGGTTGATGAGCCGGTCGGACTCGGGGTCAGGTGAGTACTGAGGCCACGGACGACGACGCCGGACTCGGTCGACTCCATCCCAGCGCTCGCAAGGTCGCCGAGGCACTGATGGCGAAGGGCGCGCGCGGTCCGTTTCGGGAGTTCGCGCAGTCCACCAAGACCTCGGCCGACGCGGCGGCCGCTCTCGGGTGCGAGGTCGGCGCCATCGCGAGTTGCCTCGTGTTCGAGCTCGACGACGAGCCGATCGTCGTGATCAAGAGTGGCGCATTTCGGGTCGACACCAAGTGGTTCGCGTCGTCAGTGGGGGCCGTCACTATGCGCCAGGCCACCCCCGACGAAGTCCGCTCGGCGACCGGACAGGCCATTGGTGGAGTCTCGCCGGTCAATTGGCCCGGTCCGCTGCGGGTATTCATCGATGACGCGCTGGCGGCCTTCGACCGGATCTGGTCGGCCTGCGGCACGCCCAACGCCGTGTTCGCGACGACCTACGCGGAGCTGGCGTCACTCACCAACGCGCAACCGGTCAGCCTGCTCGACCCACGTTGAGCGGGTGTGACGGTTGCCTCGCTACAGCACGAAGGTGAGCCGGAAGGTGGCGGCGTCCTTCTTCTGCGCGTTACCGACGTCGATGGCGCAGCCCCGCAGGTTCGAGGCCTTGGTGCCGCACAGCCCCGTGCCGACCTTGCCGGTGACGACCTTGAACTTCGTGAGGGGCAACCGTCCCTTGGTGGTGATGGTCCGGGGGACTGTCGTCGCCAGACTGCACTGCGCCGCGGCCGATCCTGACGCTAGGCATTCGACGACGTACACGTGATCGCCGGGCTTGAAGCCGAAGCCCAACACCGTGACTACGCGACCCGTGCGAAGCCCGGTCGAGGGGTTAACGCTCAATCGGGGATGGTAGGTCTTGGTGTGCACGGTCGTCGTCGTCGCCACTGGTAGGGCGAAGGTGA
This sequence comes from Acidimicrobiales bacterium, assembly GCA_025351385.1. Taxonomy (GTDB): domain Bacteria; phylum Actinomycetota; class Acidimicrobiia; order Acidimicrobiales; family RAAP-2; genus RAAP-2. The sequence continues at coordinate 84,980 of JANXWA010000006.1, forward strand.
TCGGGGTCGTGCCGGTGTCGGTGCCTTGGGCTGTCGCGACGTTGATGACGCATGCCGTGAGGTCACTGGCCACGGTGCCGCAGGTCTTGCCGTTGGCGATCTGGCCGGTGGCGACGGGGAACTTCAGCGAGAGAGTCCCCTGAGCACTCGTCTGGGTCGACGACGCCGTCGAGGTGTCACAACCGGTTTGATCGGTTGCGGTGGCGAGGCACTCGATGACGTAGATGGCCTCGTTCGGCGTGAATCCGCTGCCCGTCACGGTCACCACCTGATTGTTGGTGAGTCCAGAGGAGGGGCTGGCCTGAATAGCGACTGCAGCCGACGCCGATCCCACGCCCAAGCCCACGACCATCCCCAGCACCATCGTCACCGTGGTCACGCCCGTTGCGATTCGTCTCATCGTGAGAGTCCCTTCAAGTCAGTGATTCGGGTCCAGTCCATCGGAACCAGATCTGCGTGTGGCACATCAAATTAAGGTAACCCTATGCCAAACATCGGATCGAAGCACGTCGCTTCGATCCGGTCGGGCGTGGTCCTAGAGGTGTGGACGCTTTCGTGGAATGTCGTGGGCGTCGTGATCCTCGCGTTCTCGGCGTACGCGGCCCGATCGGTGGCGTTGGCCGGTTTCGGCCTCGACTCGCTCGTCGAGATCGGGGCCAGCGTCGTCGTGCTCTGGGAGCTGGGCGACATCGAGGGGGATCGGCGGGCCCGGGCGCTGGGTCTGATCGGTTGGGCGTTCATCGTGTTGGCGCTCTACCTGGCGATTCAGAGCTCGATCGTGCTGGCTGCGGGCTTCCATTCGCGCCACAGCCCGATCGGCATCGGGTGGACGGCCGCGACGGCGGTGGTGATGTTCGTCCTCGCCAACGGCAAGCGCCGCGTCGGCCACCAGTTGGACAACCAGGTGCTGATCACCGAAGGCCGCGTCACGTTCGTCGACGGCGTATTGGCCACCGCGGTGCTGGTCGGGCTGGCGCTCAACGCCGTCCTCGGCTGGTGGTGGGCCGACCCGACGGCCAGCCTGCTGATCGTCGTCTACGGGGCGAAGGAGGGAGTCGCCGCCCTGCGACACGGTTCCCTCGAATAGCGCGGCGATCACGGACTGTACGCAGTTGGCGTCGCCACGTACGCTGATGGCGTGTCCGAACCCAGTTCACCACGCGCGGGACTGATCCTCAACCGGATCGCGCTGCGCCTGATCTTGACGTACCAGGAGAAGGTCGGTCCGCGGCTCCGCCCGGACTGCCACTTCGAGCCGTCGTGCTCGCAGTACGGTCAACAGGCCTTTACGAAGTACGGATCCCTGCGTGCGACTGCCGTCACGTTGCGGCGCATTGTTCGCTGCACCTTCGCCCACGGAGCACGCCGCCCCGATCCCCTCTGACGTCGACCACGGCGCCGTGGCCGGACAGACGTCGCCGCGCGAGCACTCCAGCACCGTGGGCCGCAGTGTGGTCGGACTCTCGATGATGGAACATCACCTCGACGGGTTGATCACTCCTTTTAGGATCGCGCGCACCGCGGTTCTCGGGGTATTCCTCGCCCTCGGATTCGTCCTGGTGGTCCTGTTCGGCCCCGCCGTCGCCGCGACGCCGGCCTTCGGCGCCGGCACGTCCAGCGCGACCTGCTACGCGACGCTCAACGGCGTGGAGCTGAGTTCGGCGAGCTCGCCCGACAACGCCATCGACTTGAACGCCGACAGCACCGTGGCGGCGGCCGGGCGGAACGTGTCGGTGGGTACCGGGTCCATGCACTACCAGGTCGAGATGATGTTCTATCTGGTCGGGGAGCGGCTGGGCTGGACCGTCGCCTCGGGCGACGCGTCGGGCGAGCGCTACGCGACGACGCTGAACGTCGCGAAGTACGCGAAATACGGCTCCGGCCTCTACCTGCTCCACGTCCTCTCATTCGGCGCGAACGGCTCGCACTCGTGCACGATCGACGGCTTCATCAACATCAAGGGCGGAAGCCTCTCGGACGCCGGCATCGCCGGAGTGGCCCTCGCCGGCGCCGGCATCCTCGCGCTGGCCGCTTCGGGCATCGTGGCGGGGATGGAAGGCCGCAAGCTGACCCCGATCGACAACGTCATTGCCGAAGAGGACGCCGTCACCAAGGCCGAGAACGAAGGCCAGAATGAGGGCCAGGACGCTGGAGGCTCCAGCGGCGGCGACGATCCCGAGACTCACCTCCGCGAATCCACGTCTCCTGGGTCGTTCAACTTCCGTTACTGCGGTGGACTGCTCCTCCTCGCCATCCCCTTGACAATGGCGACAGTGCTCTGGGAGCTCGCCCGCAACGCCGTGCACTCAGTGAGGGGGATGACGTGAGCAGCCGCAAGGGACCCGTGCGCTGGCGTCCGAAGTTCTCCCTCATTGGCATCGGCGGCTCGATCGTCGCCTCGATCGGTACGCTGCTGGTTCTCCAACAGCGTGGACTGGTCTTTCCCACAACGGTCACCGAAATCGTCACCCTCGTGATTGGTCTGCTCGCCGGCATCGCGGTCCCGTCGCTGATACGTCTCAGCGTGGTCCGTCAATACAATCGGCGATTCGAGCAGAAGTCGAAGCAGTCTCGACTGCAGTAAGTCCGCGGACGATCGCGAGACCGTTCGCAATTCGGAGGCTCCTCGTGACGTTTCGAGGGTCTCTCACACGTCAAGTGTGTGGCTCCGCATTCGTCGACAGGGTCGTGAAGACGCGTCGCCCCACCGGATGCGTGTGGAGAAGTAAAGCTAGCTACTGCTAGAAGTGTGATGACAGTGGAGCGGGTTCGCGACGCGCCTCCAAGAGAGTGGCTATCGCCCAGGCCCTCGCGGGCGCCCCGGTCATCCGTGGATCGGCACCGCGCGGGGCGGGATAGTTGGCCGGCGAGTGTGGCGAGAGCCTATGGAAATGTTCTCGGGTCGCCGGCAAGCGGCCAGGCCTCAAGCGCAGTGACTTAGTCGAGCGGATGACTCCGGGCCGAATTCATTCCCACAATGCTCGTGACGATGATGGCGATGGCAGCCAGGCTGGCGACTTCCGCACCGGTACCCCAAAGAGTCCGGCTCGGCACATTGAGCCGCAGCGAAAATTGGTTCGCGTCAGCGATCCTGAGGAGGGCGTCCGATATGGCGGTCAGCAACGCTGCAATACCGATGAAGAGGTTGGCCCAATTGAGACGATATGAGGACCTCACGAGCATTGCGGCGGTGAGGATGATGGACACCGCACCAAGGCCCAGAAGTGGTGCCTCCAGCGGACCGACCACGAAGTTTGAAGAGACGTTCCTCGACACGTCCCTGAAGGTCGCCCATGGCATCGCCACCACGGCGACCACCAACAGTCCGACCGCGGCCAACTGAACTGCTGATGTCCACCTGGCACCAGCGAAGCCCCTCTTGGACAAGGTCCTTGCCATCACTGCCCTTCGTTGGTATACATCCTGGCAGTGTCACGAGCAACCGACCGCGCACGGGCCCACTGTGGACTTCTGGCTTGAACTCTCATCTCGCCTGAGGTGTAGGGGCACGAACAGGCGAGTGACGAAGCGACGCCCTGGGAGGCGACGCCGCCGCCACGACAACGGGGAATTTCGTGACGGCGACGCCGCAGGTGTCTCGCTCAACGGACGGCCTACCGGCCGGCGCGTCGGCGATCAAGGACGGTTAGCCGTAGCCGCCGCCACCGGACGTCGTGGTGGTGGCGTCGGCGCCGGTCTTCGAGGTGGTGGCCGCGGTCCGGGCCGAAGCGTTGACGAGGTGCCAGGTGCCGCCGTCAGCGGCGATCCCCTGGCCGTTCACCTGGCCGGGTCCGTTGTCGCCGGAGAAGTTGTAGACGGGGTAGCCGTTGTAGGTCACCTGCTTCATGGTCGACGAACGCTTGATGAAGCCGACCTTGCCCGCCACTCCAGCACCGATCGACACCGAGGTGATCGAGGACTTCACGAGGAACGGGGGCCAGATCGGCGTGCAGGCGGACTTGCAGTGCAGCTTGCCGCCCTTTTCGGCGGAAAGCACGTAGAAGGTGTGGCGCTTCGCGTTCGCGAGGATCCCCGAATAGGGCTTCACGGTGATCTTCTGGAGTTGGGTGCCCGTGGCGCCGGCCAGCGCCAACGGTGCGCAGGACACGACGGCGCCGACCAGCGTGGCGACTGCCGAGCGGCGCACCCAACTGGTCACGATGGTGCGGGTGATCGACGTCGCCACTCTTGGACCGGTCATGATGCACTCTCATCACGGTTGGGTCGGATTGGTCCCATCGCTGCCAGTACGGACGGAACTGAAGCAGGCGTGGCCACTACGACCACCGTCCGGCCGACGGGCTCCACTTGGTTCCTCCGAGACGTGCGACGACGGTCCCACTCGTGGTGGTGAGCAGGATTCCCCGGACCGACGAGAGAGAGACCGGCAACGGAGTGCCCCAGTCCCCTTTGCCGGCGACCAGGGCGAAGGTCCCCACGAAGTCGCGCTTGCCGCTCTTGGTCACGAGGATGCAGCGCACGAGGGCCGGAGCCGTCGGAGCATTGACGGTGACGAACATCCATGACGGGGTGCCGGTGTAGGCGTAGACGAGCCCGACGCCGTGGCCCGCGGCCTGCAACGAGCGCTGCTCCATCCTTCCCACCGCCTGCGCCGGCGATGAGGTCGTCGTCATGTGGTCGAGCGTCCAGCCGACGCCGAAGGCGAGCACCACGACGGCCGCCGCCACCGACATCAGCATCGGGCTGGCTCGACGCCGGCCGATGACCGCGGGGCGCGACGCGCGGATCCGCTCGATCACCCTCGACTCGAAGCCGACCGGCGGCTCGGCCCCGGCGGGCACGTGCGAGAGGGCGTCGACGGTCGCGGTGAGCTCGGCCATCTCGACGGTGCACTCCTCGCAACCCTCGACGTGGGCGAGGAGCTCGACCCGGGTCCGTCCGTCGAGTATCCCGAGGGTGTGCTCGGCGAGGTCCGCCTTGTACTCGTCGTGCGAGCGAATGTCACTGTTCGTCATGCCGTCTCCTCCACGTCACTGGTCAGGATGGCGCGTAGCTTCGCCAGTCCGGCCCGTATTCTCGTCTTCGCGGTCCCGAGGGGGATCTCCTCGATCTCGCATATCTCCTGGGCGGTGCGACCGTAGAGAGAGGCAAGTAGGACCGCCCGTCGCTGCTCGGCCGGGATGGCCCCGAGCGCCTCGAGGATCACTCCGCGAAACGATCGGGTCGCCACCGTGTCCTCGAGGGACGACACGTGCGAGGCCGTGGCGAGGTTGACCATATCGTCGGGGTCGGTCGGCACGGAGCGCCGCTTGCGCAACGCGTCGATCGAGAGGTTCCTCGCGATCGTGAGCACCCAGTTCTCGACCGAGCCGCGCCGGGTGTCGAAGACCGGTGAATGGCGCCACGCACGCAGCAGCGCCTCCTGCGCGACGTCCTCGGCGGCCGCGCTGTCGCCGAGTATCGCGACCGCGAGTCCGTAGACGCGACGCTGGTAGCGACGGACGAACACCACGGTCGAGTCCTCGTCACCCGACGCCATGCCAGCCAGCAGCGCCTCATCGGTCGGCTCGGTCGTCGTGTGATCGTTCGCGCGGGGTCGGTGGCGATCGGGGCGGCCCGTGGTCATCGCATCACCCCTTCGTTCAAAGGGGGGCGAAAAGTGGGCGCGAACGGTGACCGGTCGATCGAGGCCGCGCGTTCGCTGGTCTTCATCGATCCTCCCGGTGGTGGAGAAGACTCCACCCTAAGCACGTCTTGACAGTTCTACGCACGAAAGGCGCGTGGGGATGTCACAACTCTTTGATTTCTTGGAGAAATCTCGGCATCCGCCCCTTAACGTGGAGATGGCGCAAAGATGCGCGGGTCGGACTTTCCAGCGTTTCGGCCACTACGCAGTTCCTCGAAGTCGGGAGGCGTGGTCGCACACGTCCCTGGGAGGTCCAGCTTCAACTGTCGGCAATGAGGTGGCCCATGGGACGATTAGGCGCTAGCCAGTGAGCCCGGCGAACGCCGTCACGCGCTATTCGCCGCTGCGTCAGTTCGTGACGTTGGGGGTCATCATGATGGTCCCGGTCCTGCTGCTCGGCCTGGTCCTCGCCCATAGCTATCAGGGTGAGGCGAACAGCCGGGGCCTCGCCCAGGGAAGGTCCGAGGCGCTCTTGATGGCCCAGTCGGCGATCGAGCCCCTGCTCGACGGACGGCCGTTGAGCCAGCAGTTGACCCCAAGCGAACTGATGGGCCTGCGCACGCTGGCGACCGACGTCGTGCGAAACGGCAATGTACGACGGCTGAGGTTGCGCAATCTCCACGGGGCTGTCGTCTTCTCGGACGATGGGTCCGGATTCCACCAGCGGATCGAGGACGAAGCTCTCTCCGCCGCCGCGGGACACACCGTCACGAGACTCACTCGGTTCAACTCCGACGTGGTGGACCGGGGCAAGATCGGCACCGAGGTCGTCGAGATCTACATGCCGCTCGACGCCGGATCGGCCCACCGTCGGGTGGGCGTGCTCGAGCTCTACCTGCCGTACACCCCGATCAGCAACGACGTGAGAGCGGGACTGCGCATGTTGTACCTCAACCTCGCGATCGGACTCGCGCTGCTCTATGTCGCGATCTTCGCGATCTCGTACTGGGTCGGGCGGCGCCTGCGACGTCAGGTCAAGCTCAACACCTACCAGGCCGAGCACGACGCGCTGACGGACCTGCCCAACCGGACGCTGTTCCACCGACAGGCCAAGGCCGAGCTGCTCCGTGGTCTGCGGCTCGGCCAGGCGACGACGATCGCCATCATCGACCTCGACCGGTTCAAGGAGGTGAACGACACCCTCGGCCACCAGTCCGGCGACAGCCTCTTGACGTCGCTCGGTCTGCGGCTTGCGACGCATCTTCGCCCGCCCGACTCGCTCGCGCGCATCGGCGGCGACGAGTTCGGAGTCGTGCTGAGCAACGTCGCGGACCCCGAAGGCGTCCTCGGGCGGCTGCGTGAGCTGATCCACGAGGAGATCGAGGTGAGCGGCCTACCCCTCTCGGTCGAGGCGAGCATCGGTTACGTCATCGCCCCCGAGGACGGGACGGATATCGACGAACTGCTGCAGTTGGCCGACGTGGCAATGTACGTCGCCAAGAACGACCGCTCCGGCGTCGTGCGCTACCTGCGCTCCCAGAACCACTACGACGCCGCCAAGCTGACCCTGATCACCGAGTTGCGTCAGGCCATCGCCGAGGGCCAACTGGTGCTGCACTACCAACCCAAGGTGGACGTCTTGAGCCAACGGGTCATCGGAGTCGAGTCGCTGGTGCGTTGGCAGCACCCGGTCCAGGGACTGCTCTACCCCGACCGGTTCATCCCGCTCGTCGAGCAGACCGACCTGATCGACGACCTGACCGAGTGGGTCATGGCCCGGGCGTTAGCCGACGTCGGCCGCCTCGGTGCTAATTGGACTTCGATGAACGTCGCCGTCAACGTCTCGGCGCGCAATCTTGGCCGGGTCGGCTTCGCCGCTCAGGTCATCGGGGCACTGACGAACGCCGGACTGGCCGGCGGGCGCCTGACCGTGGAGGTCACCGAGACGGCGATCATGGCCGACCCGATCCGGGCAGCGGAGTCACTGGGCGAGTTGAGCAAGGCCGGCGTACGCATCAGCGTCGACGACTTCGGGTCGGGGCAGACCTCGCTCGGCATGCTCGCCAACCTGCCGATCAATGAACTGAAGATCGACCGGGGCTTCATCGCCGACATCGGCTCGAGCTCGGCCCGCACGGGCATCGTCCAGTCGATCGTCGAACTCGGTCACCACCTAGGCCTCGGCGTGGTCGCCGAGGGCGTCGAGACCGTCGAGGAGCTCGAGACGGTGGCGATGACGGGTTGTGACGTCGTGCAGGGCTACCTCTACGCTCGCCCGATGCCCCTCGAGCAACTGGCCCTTTGGCTGGACGAGGTCGCGACAATGGCCCCGATCCGCTTCGCCGGAACGCTCGGCGGCGTCGACGCGTAGCGGGTCATTTCGTCCGACATCGACGAGAGTGCGGTCCTGCAGGTCTCACGGCGACAGCAGTGCAGAGGAGTCCTCGAGGAGGTGCCAAAGGGCGGCTTCGTGATCTCGGTGTGCTGAGCTTCGCTCGACCGAGGTATGAAGCCGGAATCGAAGCGGCTCGAAAGTCGGGGACGCCGGCGACCAGATGCGAGACTGACGGCGATGGTGGAACCTTCACTGAGCGATGCGACCGGGTCAGGCTCGTGGCTGACGCACAACCTCAAGGTCCTCGCACTCGTCTCCTTCCTCCAGGACACCGCCAGCGAGATGCTCTACCCGATACTGCCCATCTTCGTCACGGTGGTCCTCGGTGCCCCCGTGGCGGTGCTCGGCACGATCGAGGGACTGGCCGACGGACTCAGCGCCATGGTCTCGCCCCTGGCGGGGCGGACCGCCGACCGGCTCGGGCGCCGTCCGATGATCGCCTCGGGCTACGGCCTCGCGGCGTTTGGCAAGTTCCTCGTCGCGCTCGCGACCGCGTGGCCCGCCGTGCTCGTCGCGCGATGCGTCGACCGGTTCGGCAAGGGCCTGCGCGGTGCACCCCGTGACGCGCTGATCGCCGACGGCGTCGCCGCGGCGCAACGGGGCAAGGCCTTCGGCTTCCACCGAGCGATGGACACCGCCGGGGCCGCCCTCGGGCCGCTGCTCGGACTCGCCGCCTACGAGGCGCTGAACCACCGCATACGGCCCCTGCTCTGGATCGCCATCGTCCCCGCGCTCCTGAGCGCCGGCCTCGTGGTCTTCGTGCACGAGCCCCGACGAGCGAGGTCGCGGATCGTGCAGGGCGCCGCGACAGCGCCGTCTGCGGCCCCCAGAGTGGTCGGAGCCCCGGTCGCGCTGCCCCGGTCGTTCCGCCGGGTCGTGGCGCTGCTCACCGTCTTCAGTCTCGTCAACTTTCCCGACGCGCTGTTGTTGTTGCGACTGCACGACATTGGCTTCTCCGTCGCGATGACGATCCTCGCCTACGCGACCTACAATGTGGTGCACGCCCTCGCGAGCTTCCCCGCCGGAGCACTGAGTGACCGACTGAACCGCTCGCGGGTCTACGCCGTCGGCGTTGCGTTCTTCGCCATCGGGTACCTCGGGCTCGGCCTCACCCGTAGCCACGCGCTGGCGTGGGTCATCCTCTGCCTGTACGGAATGTTCGCCGCGTGCACCGACGGCGTCGGCAGGGCCTGGACGTCGTCGTTGGTCGGAGCGGACCTGCAGGGACGGGCCCAGGGTATCTACCAGGGGGCGACGGGCATGGGGGTGGTCGTCGCGGGAGTGTGGGCCGGCTTCAGTTGGCGCGGATCGGGCGTCGTGCCGCTGCTGGTCGCGGGCGCTGTCGCGGCCGTCTTCGCGCTGGTACTCTGGACGGTGCCGCTCGAGCGCGTCGGCGCCGCGGGCGCGCGCCCGTCCCCGTTGGCCTGAGGACACTTTCGACGTCGATGGTGGGAGAATAGAGCGATGAAGCGAGTTCGGTCCACTCACGCCCGCGTCCGACTCGGTGCGACGGCGGCCCTGGTCACGACGGCGCTCTGGCTGCCCGGCGTCGCCCACGGCGCCACGAGTGGCGCAACGCCTCACGTCGGTCCGTTGGCGGTGCGCGCGGTCGCGCCCTGCGGCACGGGCGCTGGGGGCGCACTGATCATCACGTCCTCGCCGGAGCCCTGCGTCGTGACCTTGAAGATTGGCGCGGTGATGGGCATCACCCTCGACCGAGGTTTCAATTGGTCCGACCCCCGAGCCAGCTCGACGGCCGTGACGGTCGCGGGGATCGCGAAGTCGGCCAAGGGCGGGCTTACGGCGACCGTGTCGGCGAACCGGGTCGGCACGGCGACCCTGACGTCGGTCGGAACCATTGTCTGTCCGGCGGGCGTCGCCTGTCCTGCCCTCGCGCGCCTGTGGTCGATGCGGGTCGACGTGGTGACGAGCCTCACCACGCCGAGGACCATCGTCGCGACCCTGGTCGACAGCGGTCGGCACTTCTGGTTGCGGAGGGGCGACCGGCTGATGCTGCGCCTCGTCGGCCCCACGAACTACACGTGGAGTGCGCCGACGACGTCCAATCGAGCAGTGCTGCGACGGCTCTCGGCGAGCGCCGGGATGACCGCGACCGCCACGTTCCGCGCCGTCGCCCCGGGCGCGGTCCAGGTGAGGGCGGTCGACAGCCCGAACTGCTACCCGCAGTGCCTGCCGCCGAGTCGTCTGTTCTCGCTGTCGGTCTCGGTCTCGGGCTGATCAGTCGACCCCGGACGAGCGTTCTTGCGAGTGTTGACGACATCGTGTTTAGATGGCGGAATGACTCTTGACGACGCCGCTGTGCCACCTGGCCGGTCGGCCCGTTCGTCACGGGGGAGCGGGTCGCGGCGATGCCGGTGAGCGAGCCGGTCGGACCACCTGATCCCTCCGAGCAGTACGACGAGACCCGACGGGCGATGATGCTGCGCGCCGCGGACGTGAATCGAGTGCCGGTCCGGGCGATCCTCTTCACCATCGCGGCCGTCGCCGGCGTGTACCTCGCCGGCCAGTTGCTCTACCGCTTGCGCGCAGTCCTGATGATCGGACTGCTGGCGGGCTTCATCGCGTTGATCCTGAACCCCCTGGTCGTGATGCTCGAGCACTGGAAGGTTCGGCGCCGCGGCGCCGCGGTCGCCATCGTCACCCTGTTCGCCCTTCTCGTCTTCCTCGGACTGTCGGTCGCCTTCGGCTACCCGTTGGTGAACGGCATCACCCACTTCGCCAACGCCTTGCCCGGCTACATCAAGCAGGCCCAGCAGGGCCACGGGTGGATCGGCCACCTGCTCCGTCACTACCACGTGCAGTCCTGGGTGGAGCGCAACACCGCCAAGCTCACGTCACTGGCGGCCGGCCTCGGCAAGCCGGCGCTGGCCCTCGGCAAGGGTGCCGCCTCGGTGCTGTTGACCCTGGTGGGCGTCTTCGCCTTCGTCGTGCTGTTGCTCATCGAGGCACCCAAGATGCGCCGTTCGATCACGACGCTCCTCGCCCCCGAGCGGGCCATTCGCATGACACGAATTGGCAGCGCCGTCAGTCGCTCGGTCTCGGGCTACATCCTCGGCGACATGCTCACCTCCATCGTGGCGGGCGTCGTCGTGTTCATCACGCTGCTCGTGCTTGGCGTGCCCTACGCCCTGCTCTTCGCTCTCTGGGTCGCCTTGATCGACTTCCTGCCCACCATCGGTGGGGCCCTCGCCGGCATCCCGACGATCCTGTTCGCGCTGGCGCACTCGGTCGTCGCTGGCGTGGTCACCGCGATTGTCTTCCTCGTCTACACCCAGATCGAGAACCACGTCCTCAACCCCATCGTGATGAGCCGCACAGTCAAGATCAACCCGCTGCTCGTCTTCGTCTCGGTGATGGTCGGCGCGGTGATCGGCTCGGGGCTCGGCGGGCTCTTCGGCGGTTTCGTCGCGGTCTTGCTCGCCGTCCCGATCGCCGGGTCGTTGCAGGTCATCGTCCAGGAGTACTGGCGCTCGTCGGGCGCCAATGCGCGCGAGGCCGAAGAGACGACCTAGACCCTCGGGCTGCGCCCGAGGGAACGCCGCGCGAACTTGATCATCAGGGCAGGTGCGCCGATCGGCCCGACGACCGATCCCGCCACCCGGGGCAATCGATGTGGGCGGCTCATCCGTAGAGCTGAATGAGGAGCACGGCGAGCCAGGGAGTGCCCATGACGACGAGCGAAATGGATCGAGTGGCGCCGACGTGCGCCGGGATGCGTGGTTGGCGTCGGCACCTGACGGTCGCCCTGATCGTGGCGGCGATGCTCGTAGGGGGATCGGTGGCGACGTCGGCGTCCACCGGCTCGACGACGACCTCGACCCACGGGTACCCGTCCCCCTGATCGATCGGGGAACGGAGGTCGCCGACTCGCGTTGGATACTCACATCAGTCGTCGACGCGCTGTGAGCGCCGTGAAGGTTGGGCGACGACCGTGCGACGCGGCGGCGTGGTGTGCGTGCGTACGTCGGTGCGGCGCGAAGTGGCCCTAGATTTCACTGTTCGCCCGTGCTCTAATTGGACCGTCCTCGAAAGGAGCATCATGCCAACACGTGACAGCACGCCGCTCGGAGCCCCCTGCTGGGTCGACCTCATGACCTCGGACACCGAGAAGGCCCGGGCCTTCTACAGCCAGGTGCTCGGCTGGGAGCCGGGTGAGGTGAGCGAGGAGTTCGGGGGCTACTTCCAGTTCTTCAAGGACGGACGACCGGTGGCCGGCGCGGCGCCCAACATGTCCGGGGGAGCGATGCCCGACGTGTGGTCGGTCTACCTCGCGTCCGCGGACGCCGACGCGACACTCGCGCGGGTGACCGAGCACGGCGGCTCGGTGGCGCTGTCGAGCATGCAGGTCGCCGACCTCGGCACGATGGCCGTCGCCATCGACCCGACCGGGGCGTTCGTCAGGATCTGGGCGCCCATCACCTTCCCGGGCTTTGGGGTCGTCGACGAGGCCGGCGCGCCGGTGTGGTTCGAGCTGCACACCAAGAGCTACGACAGCGCCGTCGACTTCTACCGCAACGTCTTCGACTGGGAGACCGACGTCATGAGCGACACGGACGACTTCCGCTACACGACGTCCCAGCAGGCTGGCGAGAGCGTCGCGGGGATCCTCGACGCCAAGGGCTTCCTACCCGAGGACGTCCCGTCGCACTGGACGGTGTACTTCGGCGTGGCCGACGTGGACGGCGCGACGGCCAAGGTCGAGGAGCTCGGCGGTTCGGTCGTCTCGCCGCCCGAGAACACCCCCTACGGTCGAACGGCGACGGTCGCTGACCCGACCGGCACGCAGTTGAGGCTGATGGCTCGCTAGTCCCAGGGCTCAACGCGAGAGCGAGTCGCAGCGCAACTCACGCCGACCCTCGCCGGGGTCACGAACAGTGCAGCAGCTTCTTGGTCATGAAGGTCCCGACGTCCTCGATCATGCCGATGTTCTTCGCGTGGAAGATCGTCTGGTCGAACCTGGCGTACAGTCCCTGCAGACTGGCGCCCAGTTGACCTTGTGCGGCGCGCGTGACGTTGCCCGTCGTCAGTCCGGTGATCTTGATCTGGTAGCCAATGACGTCGGAGAAGCGCCCGGCTGGGAGGGTCACGACGAAGAGGGGCTTCGCATTGGTCACCCGGTAGGAGATGGAGAGGGAGATCGGTGAAGCGACATCGAGCAGCATCGGATCGAAGGCCTTCTTCATCGCGCTCGACGTGGGGGTCAGTTGCGCCTTGATCACTCCGTGGAACGGCCGGCCCGACGCGAGGGAGGCCACCGCCGGGATGTTCTCGTAGTTCACCGTGGACAGCTGGAGGCCACCCGACGTGGTCGCGCCGGGACGCAGGCCCAACGTGCCGTCTTTCCTGAAGAGGTACGTCACGGTATTCGAGACGTCGACGTGGGTCGTCGTGCCTGACGTGGTGATGGCGCCCCTCTCACGCTCAGCGACCAGAATCGAGAGGCCCCGCGTCGAGGTCGTCTCGGAGACGGCGCGGCGGGTGAATGTGGCCTTCTCGGTCAGATTGGGCACGCTGACGTGAAGTGAGTACACGCAGGACGTCCCGACCTTGGCCACTCCGTACTGCATCCAGTCGGCGCCCTTGGCCGGCTTGGACATCGTCGAACGGTGCTGCGGGCTCGTCGCGGTGTCGTGCGTCGCACCCGAGGCGACGGGAGATGCCACGAGCAGTCCGAGGCAGGAGAGGCCAATCACCCGACCGAGCGATGCGACCAGGGGTCGTAGAGGTCGGACGGGCATCCTGTGATTGTGACACGGCCGGTCAGTTGGGGGCGGCCACGTCCGCCGTCATCGAGATGGTCAACTCGGGATCTGACCCCCGCAGTAGCCGTGCTTCAGCAGGAAGCTCCTCAGCGTCGGCACGAATGACCCCTTGGTCATGAAGGTGCCCTGGTAGTAGTGCTTGTCGCTGAGCACCCCCTTCGATTGCAGCACCTGTACCTGGGACCACGCGGAGGCTCCCCGTCCGATGGTGCACTCCTCGGCCGTCCAGGCCGCCAGGCTCCCGAAGAGGCCGTAGTAGCCGTCGGCGCCGTTCTCCTCGGAGACGACGCCGCTCCAGAGTTGGTGGGCGTTGGCCTCGACGAACTGAGGGTGCTGACCCGTCACGTCGAGCATTCCTCGCGGCCCCCAGACCTCCAGGTGGATCGGTGCCGGGGTGCAGGCGTAGCAGCCGAAGTAGTAGGGGAATACCCCGTCGCCGGTCTCGAGCACCACCTGGCCCCCAACGGTCTTGGCGACGTAGCCGTCATTGGGGTCGAACTTCATCGCGCTCTTGAAGTTGGCCGCGCTCATGTCGAGCACCTTCGCGTACGTCGAGGTGGTGGCGTCGAATGAGTACAGGACGGGGACCATGCAGCAGTGGGCTCCGCCGGAGAATCCCTCGACCATGACCGCGGGACGCGACTCGCCCTTGAACCGGATGACGCAGATCCCGCCGAGTTGGCCGATGCTCGCACCGTCCGGATGAGCGAGGGCCCAGTGCTCGGCGCCGTGGGTGAGCGTGAGGACGCCGGGGAAGGGCATCCCCGAGAGGGCGGGATCGGTCGTCGTGACCGGGAGGGTGGCGGTGTAGGTGGCCGTGTAGCCGCCAAAGGCCGTGGAGGTCGAACCCGTGTGGCCCGGCTTGAGGTCCGGGTAGTTGAGGTACGGGCCGCACCGGAAGCCCGCCGTGGGACTCGCCGAGGCCGAGGCGTCGTGCTGGGTCGCGGTCCAGATGGTCGCGACGACGACCGCCAACGTGGCGACCAAGACGAGGGCTCGGCGCAGCGGCCGCCGTGACGGTGCCGCTGGCTCGAAAGTGTTGGCCATGAACGCCGCCCAATCGTCGTCGTGGCTGTTGATTGTAGTGATGGCCCCGTCCCCCCTCGATGATGTCGAGCCCCGAGTCGCGGACCGGGCCACGTAGAGCGGCCGACCACGGATTCGGGACCTCGATAGGTGTATGTCCGAGGGCCCGCGAAACTTTCACGCCACGGTGGTGACGTGGCGCCGACGTGCTACTTGGCGGCCAGCTCGGTCATGGTGCCGACCCGGTAGTTGAGCACCCAGACGTGCACGCCGTCCGAGGCGATGCCCTGGGGTCCGTAGAAGCCGTACTTCGGCCCCTTGATCACCGCGACGAGCGAGCCGCTGGTCGAGAGCTCGGTCACCGAGTTGCCCGTCGAGTTCGTCACCCAGACGTGGGCGCCGTCCGAGGCAATGGCTCCGGCCCCGTTGAAGCCGTACTTGGCGCCTTTCACCACCTGGACGAGGTCGCCGCTGCTGGCCTTCAGCTCGGTCACGGTGTTTCCCGCGGCGTTGACGACCCAGACGTGCTCGCCGTGATAGGTGATGGCATTGGGGCTGTTGAAGTTGTAGCTCGGGCCCGAGAGGACTCTCACCAGGGCGCCGGAGGTGGCATCGAGCACGGTCACGGTGCTGCCCGCGTTGGCGACGAAGACCCGGGTGCGATCGGTCGCGACCGCGATCGGCCCGGCGAACTGGTAGCGCTGACCCTTGAGGACTCTCACCAGGGCGCCCGATCCGCTCAACTCGGTCACCGTGCTGCCGCGAAGGTTGGTCACCCAGACGCGACCGGGGCTCATCGCGACCGCGTAGGGCGCGTCGAAGCCGAAGGCCTTGCCCTTCAGGACCTTCACGAGGGCGCCCGTGTGGGCATTCAACTCGGTCACCGAGTTGCCGGCCTCGTTGGTGATCCAGACCCGCGCCCCGTCGGTCGCGACGGCGTTGGGCGTGTCGAAGCCGAAGACCTTGCCCTTGAGGACCGCGATGAGGGCGCCGGTCTTCGCGTCGACCTCGGTCACGGACTGGCCGCCTTCATTGGCGACCCAGAGGTGAGTGCCGTCCGACGCGATGCCGTTGGGGGCCACGAAGTGGTAGCGCGGCGCGCTGATGACCCGAACCAGTGCGCCGGGGGCGGCGCCGACCGGCGTGGCGGCGAGGACGGTCGCGGCTACCACGGCGAGGGTGGCGAGCGGACGGAGGCACTTCATTGGATTCTCCTTGGGGGTGGGCGGACTTCGCCGAGGGTCGGGGAGTCGAACGTCTAGAGGGGGAGCGGCTCGCCGGTCTCCAGCAGGGTCTTCAGGCTCGAGAGCAGCGGCGGCCATCCCTCGCGGATGCTCTTCAGCACGGTGCTGCGCGCTGCGAAGCCGTCGTGGGTGACGGTGAGCTTCACGACGTCGTCGAGCTGCTCGAGGTCGAAGGTCACCTTCGAGCGCGGTTCGCTCGTGACCTTGTCGAGGAACTCCTGGCTGAAGCCGTGGACCTCCGCCCACTCGGGCGTGAAGGTGTGCCAGGTGTAGCTGAGGCGCCGCAGCGGCTCCGCGGCGAGCACGACCTGCTCGGGGTCGGCGATGGTAACGCCACTCTGCTTGATCGTGTAGGACGAGCCGACGGACCAGTCGGTCTTGTAGCTGACGTTCCACCAGCGCTTGGTCTTGGCCGGCTCGGTCAGGGCGCGCCAGAGCTTCTTCGGCGTCGTCTTGACGTAGATCGTGTAGGTGAAGGCGCTCATGCCCCAACTGTAGAGCGGCGCCGGGCCTCGTGGTAGGTGAACCAGTGTCCCTCGTCGAAGTCGTAGAGTTTGCAGGCCTTGGCGTTGCGACGAAGGTCCGCAAAGCGCAGCGGCTTGTCGATCACCGTTCCGGGGAAGGCGACCTCGATCGCCTCGGCGGCCGCCTCGAGGTGGTACATGGGCACGCGCATGTCGACGTGGTGGGGCACGTGGACCATGATCCAGTGCAGGAAGAAGTTGAGGCCCCGCGGCACGCGCAGCACCGTCGTGCCCTCCATCTGACCCTTGAACTTGGTCCACTCGGCCCGCTTCCACCACCGAATGTCCGGTGCGATGTGGTGCACGTGCACGGCCGAGCCGATGACCCAGCCGAACCCGAGGAAGGGCAGGAGGATCGTGCGAACGTCGAGCCACAGGACGCCCCATACCGAGTCGCCCCTCGCGACGCCGACGAGGGAGAAGAGCGACACCATCGCGGCGAAGAAGGCGCCGACGATCCAGCGGTCGCGGTTGATCGCCTTCACCCAGCGTCCGGGCGACTTGGCGATCATCATCTTCTTAAACCAGATCTGGTGCAGGTAGTAGGCGCCGGTGCCGAGCCACGACCACTCGAAGCGGTGGACCGCGCGCGACCAGTGGCCCATCGCGGCGAACTCCTCGGGCGTGACCGGGTGCCAGACGAAGTCGTAGCCCTGGCGCACGGTGAAGGCGTGGTGGATCCGGTTATGCCCGAGGATCCAGCCTTCGAAGACGTGGAAGCTGGGCAGGAAGGCGACCTTGCCGAGGGTCCGGTTGAGCCGCTTTGACTTGAAGAGCGCGCCGTGGGCGGCGTCGTGGCCGACGATGAAGAGTGCGGCGACGACCAGCGCCATGACCACCTCGATGGCCAGTACCGCGAAGACGTTGCTGACGAACACGAGCGCGGTCAAGAGCCCGAGGTAGAGAGCGGCGTCGCGCGAGAAGTACGACAGGCCCCGCCAGGTCGGGTTGTCGTAGGCCGACTCGGGGATGGCGTCGATGACCGGTTTCAGTGAGCCGATCTGCGCCTCGAGCGCTTCGACGGGAGTCTTGTGCACAGGAGTCGTCATGGTTGCGTCTCGGATCTGCGAAGGCGACCGGCCCTCGCTGATTCGAGGCTATACCCGTGCGCCACGACCCTTCGTGGGTCCAAGGTCTCTTCGTCGGACCTGTTCGTCACGCCGCCTAGAGCGGTGTGACGTAGGCGCCGTGGATGCCGCCGTCGACCATGAACGTCGTCGCGGTGACGAACGAGGCGTCATCGGACGCCAGGAACAGCACCGCGTTGGCGATCTCCTCGGGCTCGCCGAAGCGGCCCATCGGCACGTGCACGAGACGTCGGGCGGCCCGCTCGGGGTCCTTGGCGAACAGCTCGATCAGGAGCGGCGTGTTGACCGGTCCCGGGCAGAGGGCGTTCACGCGGATCCTCTCGCGGGCGAACTGGACGGCCAGCTCCCGACTCATCGCCAGCACGCCGCCCTTGGAGGCGGTGTAGGAGATCTGCGAGGTGGCCGAGCCCAGCACCGCGACGAACGACGCGGTGTTGATGATCGAGCCGCCGCCGCGCTTTTGCAGGTGGGGGATGCCGTACTTGCAGCACAGGTACACGCTCGTCAGGTTGACGTCCTGGACCCGCTTCCAGGCGTCGAGGCCCGTCGTGAGGATCGAGTCGTCGTCGGCCGGTGAGATGCCGGCGTTGTTGAAGAGCACGTCGATGCCGCCGTAGACCTCGGCGGTCTTGTCGTACATCGCCACCACGCTCTTCTCGTCGGCCACGTTCACCTGCACGAAGAGCCCGCCGACCTCCTTGGCGACCTGCGGGCCGGCCGTGTCGTCGAAGTCCGCGACGACGACGCTCGCCCCCTCGGCGGCGAAGCGCCGGGCCGTCGCTCGACCGATGCCGCTCGCGGCCCCCGTGATAACCGCTACCTTGTTGTCCAGACGTCCCATCATTCCTCCGTTGCTATGAATACGTTCTTCTCTTCGCTGAAACCGCGTAGCGCGTCCGGCCCCAGCTCGCGCCCAATGCCCGACTGCTTGTAGCCGCCGAACGGCGTGTGGTAGCGCACCGACGAGTTGGAGTTGACCGACAGCGCGCCGGTTTCGACTCCACGCGCGACGCGCAGCGCCCGTCCGACGTTGCGGGTCCAGATCGATCCCGAGAGTCCGAAGGGGCTGTTGTTGGCGATCGTGACGGCCTCCTCCTCGCCCTCGAAACGCAGTACCGACACGACCGGTCCGAAGATCTCCTCACGAAAGGCCCGATCGGTGCCGTCGGTGGATTCGAGGACGGTCGGTGGGAACCAGTAGCCCTTGCCCTGGGGGGCGGTGCCGGTGAAGGCGACGGGGGTGTCCTCCACGTAGGAGTTGACGCTCGCGCGTTGGCCCGCCGAGATGAGCGGACCCATCTCGGCCGACTCGTCGCCCGGGTCCATGACCCGGAACTGCTTGACGGCGTGCTCGAACAGCTCCATGAAGCGGTCGTAGGCCGAGGCCTCGACGAGGATGCGCGACCGCGCGCAGCAGTCCTGGCCGGCGTTGTCGAAGACGGCCGACGGCGCGCTGGCAGCGGCCCTCTCGAGGTCCGAGTCCGCGAAGATGATGTTGGCGCTCTTGCCGCCCAGTTCCAGCGTGACGCGCTTGACCTGGTCGGCGCAGCCGGCCATAATGCGTTTGCCCATGTCCGTCGATCCGGTGAAGCAGACCTTGCGTACGGCTTCGTGGGTCACGAAGCGCCATCCCACGACGGCGCCGTCGCCGGGCAGGACCTGGAAGACGCCCTCGGGCAGACCGGCCTCGAGTCCAAGCTCGGCGAGGCGGATCGCCGTCAGCGGTGTCAAGGTCGCGGGCTTCAACACCACCGTGTTGCCGGCGGCCAGCGCCGGGGCGAAGCCCCAGCCGGCGATCGGCATCGGGAAGTTCCACGGCACGATGATCCCGACGACGCCGAGCGGCTCGTAGAAGGTGAGGTCGACGCCGCCGGCCACGGGGATCTGCTTGCCCGAGTGGCGCTCGGGGGCGCCCGAGTAGAACGCCAGCACGTCGCGGACATTTCCGGCCTCCCAGCGGGCGTTGCCAATCGTGTGGCCCGAGTTGGCGACCTCGAGCTGGGCGAGCTCTTCGTTGTGATCGCCCACGACGTCCGAGAACCGGCGCAGCAACCTCGCCCGGTCGACCGGGGTGACGGCGCGCCACGTCGCCTCGGCCTTGGCGGCGCGCTTGATGGCGCGGTCGGTCTCTTCGAGGTCGTAGAGCTCGATCGAGGTGACCTGCTCCTCGGTCGCCGGGTTGAGTATCGAGAGGTAGCTCATAGCCGCTCGAAGCCCCGGTACCGCTCCCAGTCGGTGACGGCGGCGTTGAAGGAGTCGACCTCGACGCGCCCGGCCTGGACGTAGTGGTCGACAACCTCGTCGGTGAAGGCTGCGCGCGCGACCTTGCTCTGGTCAAACAGCTCGACGGCCTCGTGCAAGGTCGTGGGCACGCGGGCCGAGTCGGCGACGTAGGCGTTGCCCTGGAAGGCCGGGCGCAGGTCCAGCGACTCGTCGACGCCCGCGAGGCCCGCGGCGACGAGAGCCGAGACGGCAAGGTACTGATTGACGTCACCGCCGGGAACGCGGCACTCGACGCGCAGCGACGGCCCGTGGCCGACGACCCGGAAGGCGCACGTGCGATTGTCGATGCCCCAGAGCAGCGCCGTGGGGGCGAAGGAACCGGCGACGAAGCGCTTGTAGCTGTTGATGTTCGGAGCGAGGAAGAGCGACATCTCACGCGAGTAGGCGAGCATGCCCGCGAGGAAGTGCTCGTACACGGGCGAGAAGCCGTGCTCGCCGCTCCCGGCGAAGACGGCCTTGTTGTCCTCGTCGCGCAGCGACAGGTGGATGTGACAGGAGTTGCCCTCCTTCAGGTCGTACTTGGCCATGAAGGTGAGGCTGTAGCCCATCTGCGAGGCGATCTCCTTGGAGCCGAGCTTGAACAGGCCGTGCTCGTCGCACTTGTCGACCAGCGTGTTGTACTTGAAGGCGATCTCGTGCTGGCCGAAGTTGCACTCGCCCTTCACCGACTCGACGACCATGCCGGCTTGGCGCATGTCGCGGCGAATCTTGCCGAGCAGCGGCTCGACCCGCGACGTGCCCTGGATCGAGTAGTCGACGTTGTACTGGTTGGCCGGCGTCATGTCGCGATATCCCGAACTCCACGCCTGTTCGTAGGTGTCCTCGAAGACAATGAATTCGAGCTCGGTGCCGGTGAGGCCGTGCCAGCCGCGCTGGGCCAGCCGGTCGACTTGGCGGTTCAGCACCTGGCGCGGTGACGGAGCGACGGGCTCTCCCTCGACGGTCTCGACGTCGGCGGCGATCATCACGGTCTTCTCGTGCCACGGGACCATCCGGATCGACGAGAAGTCCGGCTTGAAGGCCAGGTCGCCGTAGCCGCGCTCCCAGCTCGTCAGCGCGAAGCCGTCGACGGTGCGCATGTCGACGTCCGAGGCGAGCAGGTAGCTGCAACCCTCGACGACGCCCTCGTGCAACTCGTCGATGAAGTAGGTGGCGTCGAGGCGCTTGCCCTGAAGTCGGCCCTGCATGTCGGTGATGCCGACGATCACGGTGTCGACGTCACAGTGGCGGATGAGATCGACCATCTCTTCGTGGGTGGGACGACCGGGGGTGGATGTAGTCACTTCGTCTCCTCGATTCTGGCGTGGACGGCATCACGATGAGGCCTTCGATGTCGTCTAAGAGTCGAGGCTACACAATCTCGAATGGGCCACTCTGTGGTTCGCGAGGGCGAAACAGACGGGGCCGAAGAGAAGATCGGCACCCCCGGATTCCCCACCGAGGGTGCCGATCTGGACCCAACCAACTGCCGACTGACCACTCGGGACCGATCGGATACGGCCTCGAGCGGACGTCGAGAACTCTTTGCTACGGGACGACGGGGACCGGCCGGTCCGTGACGTGCATCAGACGGTGCGTGGTGCCGAGGAGCAGCCCCTCGAGGTCCGTGAGTCGACGTAAGCCCACGACGATGAGTCGTGCCCTGAAGTCTCGGGTCTCCTGGTCGATCGCCACCAGTATCTTCTCGAACATGATGACTCCTCTAACGTGCCCGAACGCGTTCCACAGTGGGCACCGAACTCATACTGACCCTCAGTGCCACGTGAGTCCAGGGCCGACGTAGGGACCAAGTGCCCTAAATGCGCGATGGGTTCATCTCCGGAAAGTGAGTGTGAGCATCCGATTGCCGCGACGGTGTTGGACGGCGTCGTGGTGTCGAGCGAATTCGCGCGTCGAAGTCGATCGCCGCCTCCGCTGGCTTGGTTGCGGCTGGCCGAACGGAAAGATGAACGGTCTGTGAAGGCCCGTATCCCTAGTCAGGTATTGGAATTTGAATCGTGTGACCCGTCGCACAAAATTCTAGTATTCCGCTCAACGGATTTTGGAATGCATAGTCGAGGGGGACTCAATGGCCGATGTAGGTAATACGGGATCAACGGGGGCGCTTAGCGATACCGAGAGACTCCACCAGTTGGGCTACGCGCAAGAGCTCAACCGCGGAATGAGCAAGTTCTCGAACTTCGCGATCTCCTTCACCATCATCTCGATCCTGTCGGGATGCTTGACGCTCTACGGCTTCGGTCTCCAGCACGGTGGCCCGCCCACGATGCTTTGGGGCTGGTTGATCGTCGGCGTTCTCGTCCTCTTCGCTGGTATGTCGATGGCCGAGATCTGCTCCGCGTACCCGACGGCTGGTGGCCTCTACTACTGGTCGGCCAAGTTGGCGCCAGGCAAGAGCGGTCCGATCTGGTCGTGGTTTACCGGGTGGTTCAACCTACTTGGTCAGGTGGCCGTCACGGCCGGCATCAGCTTCGGTGCCGCGTTCTCCGTCTCGGCGTTCCTCTCCCTCTTCACGAACCAGGCGTACTGGCTGTCGCCGGGTCACACAATCGCGATCTTGGCGGTCATCCTGTTCGCCCAGGGCCTGTTGAACACCTTTGGCATCAAACTGGTGTCGCTGCTCAACAACCTTTCGGTCTGGTGGCACCTCGTCGGCGTCGCGATCATCGTGCTGCTGCTGTTCATCTCGCCGTCGTCGCACAGCCACCAGTCGGCGTCGTTCCTCTTCGGTAGTGCCGGTTGGCATGCGTTCACGGGATTGAGTGGTTTCTCGCTGCCGTTCTACGTCTTCCTCATCGGCCTCTTGAACGCTCAATACACCTTCACCGGCTACGACGCTTCGGCGCACGTGACCGAGGAGACGCTGAATGCGGCGACCGCGGGTCCCAAGGGGATCGTCAACTCGATCTGGGTGTCCTTGATCGCCGGCTTCGTCCTGCTGCTCGGTGTCAGCATGGCCATCCCTCACGTGTTCCCGGTCACGATCGGCGGCGTCATCTTCCCGAACTACGCGGCCGTCGCCACGAACGCGGTCCCGTGGGCCGTGATCTTCGAGTACTCGACTGGCCGAATCCTCGCGGAGTTGCTCATCCTCGTGGTCATCGGTGCACAGTTCTTCTGCGGAATGTCGTCGGTCACCGCGAACTCACGAATGATCTTCGCGTTCTCGCGTGACGGTGCGGTGCCGTTCAGCAAGTTCTGGCACCACGTCTCCAAGAAGAGCCACGTTCCCGTCCGCTCCGCCTGGTTCGGTGCGGTTGGCGCGTTCCTCCTCTCGTTGCCCTACCTGAAGAGCTACGCCGCCTACGGCGCGGTGACCTCGATCGCGGTCATTGGTCTCTACATCGCCTACCTGACACCCGTGTTCCTTCGGCGCATCAACGGTAAGGCGTTCCACCCGGGACCGTGGGTCCTGGGCAAGTGGGGTCCGGTCTTCGGCTGGATCGCCATCGTGTGGGTCGTCTTCATCTGCATCATCTTGATGCTGCCGCAGTTCAAGCCAATCACCGTGAACAGCTTCAACTACGCGCCGGTGGCCGTCGCCACCGTGCTCGGCTTCGCGGGTATTTGGTATGCGGTATCGGCCCGCAAGTGGTTCAAGGGACCGAAGATCCAAGGTACGCCCGAGGAGCTTGCCGCCATCGAGCGAGAGCTGAGCATCTAAGGACTGAGCGAGCCCCCGACCGACGTCCCTGGAATCTTGGGGCGCCGGTTGGGGGCTCTTCTCGTCTCGAAGGTATTTGGGACGGTCCTTCAAAATCATCGGATCAATTCTGCTCAAGGCGTGCACACCGTGGAACGTTGGGATCCCTCACGAGGGAGTCCGACGATGTACGAAGATCTTGACGAAGCGGTTGGACCATGTTGGCGAGACCTCGCCGACGTCATGGCGGCGGGCATCTCGAGGGTCCTCCTCTACGGCCCGTCGGGAACGGGCAAGACCTTCGCGGCGCTGCACTACGGCGTAATGGCCAGTCAGGCCGAGCGATTGGTCTGCACGGAGGACCTGACCTCGGGAGAGATCACCGGCACATGGATGCCGGTCGGCGAAAACCGTTGGGAGTGGCGCGAGGGACCCGCGATCCGGGCGTGGCGCGGCACCGGGGGATTGGGCGGCCGACTGGTCGTCGACGAGGTTGACCGCGCGTCCGGGGACGCGTTGAGCACCCTCCTGGCGATGACGGACTCGCCGGAGTCGGCCCGCTGGCGAAACCCGGAGACCTCGGAGTGGGTCCGGCCCGGTCCGCAGTTCTCCGTCGTGATGACGTCCAATATCGAGGACCTTGACGACATACCGGCGTCGTTGCGTGATCGGTTCCCGGTGAGCATCCGCGTCGACCGACCTCACCCGGCCGCGGTCGCGAGTCTCAGTGTCGACCTGCGGGCGCCGGCGATCTCGGGTTCGCTCAGTCCGGCGAGCCGACGGGTCTCGCTCCGTTCCTTCTACGCCTTCGACGAACTTCGTCGTCACTGCGGTGCCGTTCGCGCGGCGCACCTCGTCTTCGGAGTGGAGGACGGGAACAGCGTCCTGGACGCGTTCGCCATCGGCGCGCTGTAGTGGCGGTGGTGCATCCGGAGCTGGTCACCGGCCGCGAGGACGGCTTTGCGAGAGCGCCGTGGACAGTGACGCCCGGTTCGACCATCCGGGGACAGGCCAGCTGCAACCTCACGGACCGGATCCTCGAGGTGCCGTTGGGCCCCGACGAAACGTCGAGGGTCGTTCGAGCCCACGAGCTGATGCACGCCCGAGTGAGTCCCCACCTCCGCGAGCACGAAGGGCCGTTGGAGGACCTCGCTGCGCGCGCGCTCGAGTGCGCCGAAGAGTTGCGGATCAACACCCTCGTCGCTCGACTGGGCTTCGACGTCGCGCTGCTGCGCGACGGTTCGGAGAGGAACGGGGCCACGCGCCTCGCCGAGGCCGACGACTGGCCCGAGGCGCTGTGCTTCTTGATGGCGGTGCTCGGCACCGGGGCCGAGAAGGAGTACCTGGCGGGCATCAGGAAGGTCCGGCCGTCGTGGCTCCCGGCGTTGCGCGCCGTTCGAAAGCGCGCGCTCGCGATGATGACCGGGTTCACGACCTCATCACTCGGCGCGACTCGCCTCAACGGTGAGCAGGTCCCGTCGGGCTACTTCGACGTCACGGTGTCCCTGGCTCGGATCCTCACCCAGACGATGTCGGCACGAGTGCCGAGCACACCCGACGAGCTGCGTCAGTTCCGCCGATCGCTCGAACCGGGCGGTCGGCGACCTCCGTCGGGCCGCTTCGCTCCGCTCAGGTTCGACGAGACGATCGCGATGTCGGTCCGTCCGCGTGGCGCCGGCCTTCGCCGATCTCGGCCACACTCCGCCGGCGTGGTGATGCGCTATCCCAGTCGGCTGCTCACCGACGAGCTTCGGCGAGCCTTCGCGCAACGGGTCAGCGTCCACGGCGGCATCGTGATCATCGACCAGTCCGGTTCGATGGACCTCGAGGAGGAGCAGTTGAGGTCGCTGCTACGGACGGCACCCGACGCGCTGGTCGTCGGCTACAGCCATCGCCCCGGTGACCGAGGCCAGGTGCCCAACGTCTGGATCCTGGCGGACCGGGGGGCGGTGGCGACGAGCTTCCCGACGGGCAACGTGGGCAACGGCGTTGACGGGCCGGTTCTGGCGTGGGCGCTCGCGAAGCGTCGCGCGGACGAACCCGTCGTCTGGGTGACCGACGGACAGGTCACCGACTCCCACGACCATCCCGACGGGCAGCTGACAAAGGAGTGCGCCCAGCTGGTTCGCAGTGCCCGGGTCCGCCTAGTGCGCACCCTCGATCAGGCGGAAGGTGCGCTTCGACGAAGTAGGTCTATGAAACGTAGTAATCCAGCGGAATTCGGTCGCCTGGGACGGGAATTGGCGCACGACGCCGCCTAGCGGGTGTCACAGCCGGTCCGTACAATTTCCACTTGCAACGAACACCTGTTCGTCGTATTATTACGAACAGGTGTTCGTGAGAGACAGGAGAGCCGGAGATGGCCGCAGTCGAAGTGATGCAGTACGACGGGACATTCGAGGGCGAGCCCTACCTGCGCCTGGTCGAGGTGGCCACGGTGGCGGCGCCGCTGCGCACTGGCCCGACGCTGGCGCAACGTCGCGCCTCGCGCGCTCGGATGATGCAGCGCCGTCGGCGCACGCTCGTCGCCCTCGGCCTGGTCCTCGGACTCGCGATCCTCGCGTTCCCCGGACACGCCTTCGGGGGCGTCACCGGTGCCGGACTGTCGACCGACCTCGCGAACAGCTCGGTGCTCGCGTCGGGTATGGACTACGTTGTCCAGCCGGGCGACACCGTGAACTCGATCGCGAGGTTGATGAATCCCGTCGACCCGTCGGTGGCGCGATCGGCCCTCGTCCACCAGATCGACTCGACGGTCGTGGTCGCCGGCGAGCACATCGTCGTCCCCTAATTTTCAAGGGATTTGGGTGTATCGTGAGGGAATGCGTTGTCCCTTCTGTGCGGCCGACGACGACCGGGTCGTCGATTCCCGCCTCGCGGAGGACGGCGTCGCCATCCGCCGGCGCCGGGAGTGCTCGGCCTGCAGTCAGCGCTACACGACCTTCGAGCGCATCGAGGAGATCGGCCTCTACGTCATCAAGCGCTCGGGGGAGCGCGAACCGTTCGACCGGGCCAAGATCTTGAGCGGGGTGCGCGCTGCGGCGAAGAATCGGCCGGTCGACGAGGAGGTCCTCGAGTCGATCGTGGTGGCGATCGACGAGTCGATGCGCCTGCTCAACCGCGACGTCACGACCGAGGAGGTCGGCGTAGCGGCCCTCGACGCACTGCGCGACATCGACGACGTCGCCTACGTGCGCTTCGCCTCGGTCTACAAGGGTTTCGAGGGCACCGACGACTTCGCACGTGAGATCGGCATGCTGGTCAAGACCACCGCTCCCAAACTGCGCGGCTGATGCGCGCCCTCAATCTGCAGCCCTCGAGCGCCATGGCGGTCTACGCCCACCCCGACGACGCCGACGTGGCGGCCGGGGGGCTCCTCGCCCAGTGGGCGAGCGACGGCTGCGCGGTGCACCTGGTCGTGGTCTGTGACGGGTCGAAGGGCTCGCACGCCCCCCAGGCCGACCCCGGGTCCCTGCGCGAGGTGCGAAAGGAGGAGCTGCAGCTCGCGGCCGACCTCCTCGGCGCCACGACGGTGACGAACCTCGACCGGCCCGACGGGGGAGTGGCCAATGACGAGGAACTGCGTTCGACGCTCGTGGGGCTGATCCGCCTCTACCGCCCCGACGTCGTCGTGGGCCCCGACCCGACCGCGACCTTCTTCGGAGGTGTCTACGTGAACCACCGCGACCACCGCGAGACCGGATGGGCCCTGCTTGACGCGGTCGCCCCGGCGGCGGCGATGCCCCTCTACTTCCCGACGAAGGGCGAGCCCCACCAAGTCGGCCGGCTGCTGCTCTCGGGCACCCACGAGCCCGACGTCGTCGCCGACGTCACCCGCACCATCGACACCAAGGTGAAGGCGGTGCTGGCCCACGCGTCCCAACTGGCCGGTGACGCCGAGGCGATTCGCGACGTCGTCTACGGACGGGCCGAGCAGGCCGGGCGTCCGGTCGGGGCCGCCTTCGGCGAGGCCTTCCGCAGTGTCGAACTCGCCTTCTGAGGGCCCATCGGTCGACGAGGCGCCGATACTGCACGTCGACCTCGACGCCTTCTTCGCGTCGGTCGAGATCCTCGACGACCCCTCGCTGCGGGGAAAGCCCGTGGCCGTCGGCGGAGGCGGGGAGCGCGGTGTCATCGCTAGTGCCAGCTACGAGGCCCGTCGATTCGGAGTGCGCAGCGCCATGCCGAGCTTGATCGCGAAACGCCGGTGCCCGAACCTCATCATCCTGCCGGGCCGGTTCGACCGCTACGAGGTCTACTCGCGCCAGTTCCACGACATCGTGCGTGACCTGACGCCCGACTACGAGTCGCTCGGCCTCGACGAGGTTTTCGCCGACCTGCGCAGCCTTCGTCGAATGAAGGTCCGCCCCCTCGAGGCCGCCGCGGGGCTGCGCCGGCGGATCAACACCGAGTTGGGGCTGCTCTGCGGCGTCGGGCTCGGACGGAGCAAGCTCTTCGCGAAGCTGGCCTCCAAGGAGTCCAAGCCCACCGTTCGCGACGGGCGGCTCGTCGACGGCGCGGGGGTTGTCTGGGTCAGTCCGGCGCTTGAGGCGCAGTGGCTCGCCGAGCTGCCGGTGCGGGCCCTCTGGGGCGTGGGGCCGGCGACGGCGCGAAAGCTGGAGAAGCTCGGGTTGCGCTGGGTGCGCGACCTCGCCAAGGTCGACGAGGCGACGCTGGCCGGCCACCTCGGCGTCGCGATGGCCGCGACCCTCGCCGCCTACGCCAAGGGTGAGGACCGACGCGTCGTCGAGGTCAACCGGGTCGTCAAGTCGGTCGGCCACGACCAGACCTTCGCCAAGTCGCTCCCGGGTCTCGACGAGGTCCTCGAGGCCGCCAAGGGCCACGCCGCTGTCGTCGCGCGGGCCCTGCGCAGTGCGGGACGGGTCGCGCGCACGATCACCGTCGTCGTTCGCTACGACGACCTCACGAGTGTGAGCCGCGCTCAGACGCTGTCGTTCGGCGTCGACGACGAGTACGCGATCGCGGCGATCGCGACCGCCCTGCTCCAGTCGATCGAGTACCCCCACGCCGTGCGACTCCTCGGCATCCACGCGTCGTCGTTCCTCGAGCGCGACGACAACGCTCTGCAGCTGACCTTCGGCCTGGACCCCTCCTCGAGCGACGCGCGCGAGCAGGCCGAGGCCGTCTCGCGCGAGCGTCAGGTCGGATTTGAGGCTCTGCGCGACGCCGTCGACGAGGTGCGCCAGAAGTTCGGGTCGGCGGCGCTCGCCATGGCGTCGGAGCTGCGCGACGACGGCGTGCACATCGCCACCCAACGGGGACGCCACGCCTTCGGACCGGAGACGGCGAAGGACGACTGAGTCCGGGCTCCGTCGGCCGGCGTTCGTCGGTGCGACGCAGAGTGGCCCCTCCAAACCCGTGTGCGCCAACCTCGGGAACTACTCTCGTCTTCGTGGTGGACGCGAACTCCAACGAACCAAGCGGGGGCGCCGACGTCCTCAGCCTGCACGACACCACCGCGAAGAGGTTCTTTCGTCCGGACATCCAGGGGCTGCGCGCCGTGGCGGTCGTGCTGGTCATCCTCGCGCACGCGCGGGTCCCGGGACTCGAGGGCGGGTACGTCGGCGTCGACGTCTTCTTCGTGATCAGCGGCTTCGTGATCACCGGACTGCTGAAGCGCCAGCCCCCTCGCGACGTGCGGCGCAACCTCGGTCAGTTCTACGCACGACGCATCCGCCGGATCGTGCCCGCCGCGACCGTCGTGCTCGCGACGACGGCGGTCGCGGCCTACGCCTTGCTGGGCACGAACTTCGACGCGGCGCTGCTGGGCGACGTGCGCTGGGCGGCGCTCTTCTCGGCAAACTTCCGGCTCATCCACACGAGCGCCAACTACTTCATCCCGGGGATTGCGCCGTCACTCGTGACGCACTACTGGTCCCTCGCCGTCGAGGAGCAGTTCTACCTCTTCTTCCCTCTGGTCGTCTTCTCGCTCACGTGGCTCGCGCCACTGCGCCACCGCGTCAGCGCACTCGGCACGATCCTCGTTGCGGGGATCGTCGCCTCAGCCTGGTGGTCCTGGCACCTCACCCCGATCAACCCGATCTCGGCCTACTACTCGCCCCTCACCCGCTTCTGGGAGATCGGCCTCGGGGGATTGGTGGTGCTGGCGCCGAGCGCCTGGGCCCGACGCACCCCGCGCCTCAACACCGCGCTGGCAATCGCTGCGCTCGTCGTGCTGGGTCTCGCCGTCGCGCGACTGAACGCCACCAGCGTCTACCCCGGGGTACTCGCCTGGTGGCCCTGCGGCGCGACCGCGGTGCTGCTCTGGACCGGACAGGCCAGCGTTCGAAACGGCCCGGCCACGTGGCTGGCGTGGCGGCCGTGTCGCTACATCGGCGACATCTCTTACGGGCTGTACCTATGGCACTACGCGTGGCTGATGCTGCCCCTCCAGATGGTCCACCCGCCGACCTGGGCCGGGGCGAGGGTCCTCGAGGTCGCCGGCGCTTTCGCCTGCGCCGCGCTGTCCTACCACCTGCTCGAGAACCCGATACGGCGCTCCGCGCGCCTCGACCGCGACGCCATGTCCGTGGCGCTCCTCCTCTTGCTCTGCCTCGCGGTCTCGGTGGACGCGACGATCATCGTCGGGCACCTAGCGCACGTCCGCTGATCACCCCTACGGGGTTAGCGTCATCGGCGCGATTGGGTTGAGGACTACGTGGTAGATCGAGGCGATCTGTCGGGCCACGTAGGTGGCGAAGACGTTCTCGCCCACGTAGCTGAAGTGCACACCGTCGCTCGAGCGCAGCACCGTCGCCACTCCGTTCACCCGCGCGCTCGTCTGGAACTGGCCGCGGGGACCGGCGAAGAGCCTCCAGGTCGCCAGGAACGTAACCCCCGGCACCGAAGGGGCGTAGCGGGCGTAGAGCGAGTTGAGAAACACCATGTTCTGGCGGTAGAAGTTGGGTCCCATGACCGGCATGCCGATCCAGAGCACGAAGCTGTGGGCCCGGTTCGCCGCGAGCGCGATGCGCCGGATCTGGGACCTGTAGGCCGCCACCCACGGCGCCGAGCCGAAGGCCACGACGTGGCCGGCGACCGTCATGTTCTGCTCGTCGTTCGCGCCGAAGGCGACGATCACGAGATGCGGTCGGTACTGGTGGAGGAACTCGATCAGGCGCGTCGGCCAGTCGTAGAACCACGGCGTCGTGAGTCCGCTGGACGACTTGTCCATCTGGACGAGCGTCAGGCCGGGCGTCGACTTCAACTCGCGCGCCAGTCCCCATCCGAGGTCGTTGCCGACCGAGTCACCGACTTCGAGCACGATGCACCGCCCGAGGGGCAGTGGCCCACGGGGGCGACTGGTCGTGGTCGTGGGGGGTGTCGACGTGGTCGTGATTGTCGTCGTCGTTGTCGTTGTCGTTGTCGTGGATGACGAGGTGCTACTCGTCGAGCTGGGAACTGTCGAGGTCGTGGTGCTCGATGTGGTCGAGGTTGTGGTCGTTGACGTCGGCTGGTCGAGCGAGAAACGGCATCCCCGCGCCGGGGGACGGAACGTCGTTGGATTGCTGATCGGCGGCGTCGGATGCGTGGTGGGCGTCGTGGTGCCCGACGTGGTCGTAGTGCGCGACGGGACCGTCGTCGACGTCGTAGCGACGCCACTCGTCGTGGTGGTGCTGGTTGAGGCGGTGGCGCTTCGGTCCATGCGCTCAAAGGCGAATCCCACGACCAAGAGGGCCGCGAGCGCGACGTTCAGGACGAGACGCAGCGGCCAGCGCCGAGGTGCTTGGTCGGGCGGGGGTGGACTTGACATCTCATGGCGGACTGTAACAGCGCGACTGCGTCGACCATGTTCACCGACCGGCGACGATCAAGAGGGTGACGCCACGACTGTCGAGTTTCGTCGACCTCGACATTTGGTCTACGACGTGACGGTGACGAGCGTGCCGATCGGCGTGTAGGGGTAGATGACCTTGGCGGCGGCGAAGGGCATCTCGACGCACCCGAGGCTCTGAGGCCAGCCGTAGGTCGAGCGTATGAAGCCGTGCAGGGCGTCGCCGCCGTTGAAGTACGAGACCCACGGGACGCCCGGGTCGGAGTAGTGCGAGCCGTCGGGGTTGGTGCCCGACATTGTCTGGGTCACGTAGCGGATGTACACCGGGTAGGTGCCGAGGGCCGTGGGCGAATAGGGGATGCCGGTGTTGGCGAGCGTCGTGAACCTCTTGTGACCGGCCACGTAGAGGGTCGTGGTCTCGGGGCTGGCCTCGGAGACGACGACGTAGTTGTAGGAGCCGGGGTTGAGCGCACCGGACTGGACCGCGCTGAACAGATGGGCCCAGGTCGGCGCGTCGGCGACGCCGGTCGTCGCCAGTCCGTGGACGCTCTGGAAGGCCATGACGGCTCCGTGCAGCACGATGTTGTCGACGCCGAGTCGCCACTGCGCGCTGAGTGACGCCGGGAGGTCCGCGTACTTCCACGCGAAGGTGCCGCTCACCGACTGCGTCAGGTCGCTCTGGGGCGAGTTGGGCGTGAATCGCACGGGTAGGTAGTTGAGCTCGGCGAGCAGCTGCGCCTCCCAGGTGAGGCTGGTGGCGACCGTGGCGACGTGGCGACGCAACGTCGTGAAGGTGCAGCTCTTCGCACAGCTCATGCGCGTCGGGGCGTTGATGGTGTAGGCGACGGCCGGTAGGAGCTTGCCCACGGCGATCGCCTGGACGTCGCGCGCGCCGATCTGCTGCCAGCGGACGTTGAGCGCCGGCGACGTGCGCAGCCCGGGCAGGCGGCTGGCGTCGGCCGGCACGTTGAAGTGCAGACGAAGCAGCGGCATCGTGGCGGACAGCGACGCCGGCACGGTCGCCGAGACGACGAAGGACGTCGTGACGGTCGCCGATGCCCCGATGGCGGGGACCAATGAGGCGCCGAGGACCGCGGTCGCGGCGACGAGGGCGGTCGACAGATGACGGGTCATTGCTCCAGAGTACCCACCGTCGGATTGCTTCTCGCGGCGCCTACGATGGAGCTGAGGGAGGACGCGTGGCACTGGCCAAGACCGTCGGAGTACTGATTCTCATAGCCGTGGCCCTCTGGGCCTTCTTCGCGCTCGTGCACTTCCTGGCGGCGACGATCTTCATTGTGATCGAGTTGTTGATCGTGGCTGTCGTTGTCATGCTCGTCTATCGCCACTTCAATCGGCCGAAAGGCCGCTGAACGGCCTAGTAGGCTGTCTACTTCTGGCGGCGTGGCCGAGTGGTTAGGCAGGGGCCTGCAAAGCCCCGTACTCCGGTTCGAATCCGGACGCCGCCTCCAATCGGGCATCACCCCATTGGGTGGACCGTCGAGGAGTCCTCAGTGTCGTTTCTGAAGCGCTCGATGGATGACGGCTCCGAGGCTGAAGCGTCCCGTTCCCACCAGCACGATGATGGCGCAGAGCGCCGCCAGGGCGATGTTGATTTCGTAGCCCTGCCCGAGCCCGCTCGACTCCAGACCGTGCTGGCCGGTCACGGTGATCGTCGCCATCACCATCTCTCCGATCAGTCCGAGTGCCGCCAGTCGTCCGAGTAGCCCCACGCCAATGGCGAGGCCACCGAAGAACTCCATGCTGCCGCTCAAGACCGCGAAGAAAATCCCCGGGTGCAGGTGGGCCGTCGTGGCGTAGAAGTTGGCGCCGGCGTGAAGGCCCGGACCTTGGAAGGTGTTGAACAGCGTGCCCGAACCGTGGTACACGAATATCCACGCCAGCGCGATGCGGATGACGATGCGGGCGATCTCGAGTCGCTGTTGGCTCTGGCCCGGTGACGTCACGAGACCGCGAAGACCCTCGGCCCGGTCCAAGGTGCGCAGCTTCACAGTTCTCCGTCGTGCGACGAGGCCGTCCACGTCGGTAGGGGGGACTGGTTCTCGCTCATCGGACGAAACGGAGCGATCAATTGCAAGAGAAAGACCCTCAAGTGGCGCGGGCGAGGGGTGCCGTGCTCCACGACCAGGGGTCGGCCCTTCAGACCCGTCGCCAGGCCGACCGTCTGGGCCGTGGGGAAGATCGCGGTACGAAAGAGCTGGTCCCAGATGGAGAGCGCGAAGCCGAGGTTGACGTCCTGGCGACCTTCGAGCCGGTGGTGGATCCGGTGATAGTTGGGGCTTACGAAGATGCGGCCGAGTGGCCCGAAGCCCAGTCGGATGTTCGAGTGGGCGAGTGCGACCCAACCGGCGTAGACCACGAGCAGCGCGGTCGGCAAGGCGCCATTCGCCAGGAGCACGATGCCCGGCAGCAGGGCAATGAGGTAGACGAAGTGGACGAACGGGTGAGTGCGAAAGACCGTCAGCACCGTCATGTCCTCTTGGGAGTGGTGCAGCTCGTGGAAGCGCCACAGCACCTGGACGCGGTGGTTGGCCAGGTGGGCGAGCCAGTTGCAGCCGTCCATGGCGATGAAGATCGCCGCGATGACGAGCCCGTGCGGCAGGGCGCCGATCCGGGGGAAGGTGAGCCACGGCAGACGAGCACGGACCACGTCGGCGAACGAGAGGGAGAGCACTGCGATGAACGGGACCGTCAACGTCATGTTGAGGATCGTGTACAGCACGTCTTGACGGTGACCTCGCGCGAAGAGTGGTCGATCCTGGGCCGGCCACACGCGCTCGGCGACGAGGAGCACGGCCAGGATCATCAGTGTGGCCGGCCCGATGACGACAATCCGAAGGCCCGTCATCGAGCTGGTGAGGCTCGCGCCGCCCCAGTGGGTCGCCCAACCAACGGCGATCAGCCCGAGGGCCGCGACGGCGATCGCGCACGCGGGCAGGTAGAGCCTCGAGCGCCACGCCCGTGCTGCGACGTCGCTCGCGGGGCTCTCCTCGGGACGACGAATCGGTGGGGTGTTGGACGGTGACTCGATGGTCAGGGACATCGCGGACCTCCTAGAACTGGAACGTTAGAACGAAACGCCGCCGGAGCTGGGACTCGTGGTCGTGGTCCCGCCCGACTTGGGCTTCACCGTGACGGCGATGTTCCACGTTCCCCACTGGTCCTTCGTGTTGTTGCCCTTGACCTGGCCGGGAGCCTTGTCCTTGAAGAACCAGAAGAGGGCCTTGCCGGCGTAGGT
>JANXWA010000014.1 GCA_025351385.1 Acidimicrobiales bacterium
TCGTCACCTTCGCCACTGAAGACGGCGAATTCATCGGTGAGACGCGCCTCGATCCCAATCGCGACTACCAGCCGAAGGGCGACGGCTTCGCGAGATAGCCTGCACAGGTTCAGCTGTTCACGATGTCTCGACAGATTTCAATTGTGCCCCCGGCAGGATTCGAACCTGCGCTCACGGTTTAGGAAACCGATGCTCTATCCCCTGAGCTACGGGAGCAGCGTCTCGCCGATCCACATCGACTTCGTTCCTTGAAAGGGATGCAAGATAACAGCGAGACCTTCCAAGGGTACAGGTACAAGGTTTCAACTTCGCATCTAGGCAGATTCAGCGAGATCCTGATTAGCACCGTGGTCGTCGATGACTATCGGACTCTGGACGTCATCGACGGCAGGATGATCAACGGCCA
The DNA here is from genome assembly GCA_025351385.1 of Acidimicrobiales bacterium. Classification (GTDB taxonomy): domain Bacteria; phylum Actinomycetota; class Acidimicrobiia; order Acidimicrobiales; family RAAP-2; genus RAAP-2. Next base: position 407 of record JANXWA010000014.1, read on the forward strand.
GTCTCATGACGATGTCCGCGGTGAAGCCGACCTTGTCCTCGTCGCCATCGACCGCCGGCGCCTGGGAAACGAACATGAGCAACACCCCTGAGTCAGGGTTCGTCGGCTCTACGCCCCAGAAATTGGGAACAAGTGCGCTCACGCTTTAAAAATAGACCTCTATCGAGCCCAATTGGGCCATACGGCATCGAAGGGGTCGGAATGCCCACAGCGGACGTGGCCAGCAAGTGGCCGTGATCAGCTGGCGCGAACGCCGTTGGTCCAGCAGGCCCTCTCGAAGAGGTGGGGCACCGTGGACCGTCATGTCTGTTCGGGGAGATCGACCTCGGAAGACAGTGGCGCGTCCCGATCGACCATGATGTCGACACGCCGTCCTTGTGCGCCGCTCCACCGGGCGAGATTCCGTTCGGTCCAGAATGTCGGACACTAATGTCAGATGAATGCTGCGAGGGGACAACTTGTCGGTCGACCGACCTTCATTCACACGGTGGGCTGCGGCTACGTCCTTGACTTCACGATGACAAGTGCGCGGCAACCCGGTCCGTTGGCGCTCGTCGGATCGGGCGAGTACCTGCCCCAGATGACGGAGCTCGAAGGCGAGCTCCTGTCGGGTCGACCATCACGGTACGTCCAGTTGGCGACCGCAGCGGTGCCCGACGGCCCTGCGGTCGTCGACCGATGGCACCGACTCGGCGTGGCGCAGGCCGAGCGGCTCGGCGTCGAGGCCGTCATCCTTTCGGTGGGCGACCGCGACGACGCGAACGATCCCGGAGTCGCCGCCCAGGTCGCCGGGGCTGGACTGATCTACCTATCGGGAGGCCATCCGGGATTCCTCGCCGAGACGCTGCGCGATACCGCGGTGTGGTCGGCGATCGAGGAGGCGTGGCGAGCTGGCGCCGCAATCGCGGGTTGCAGCGCCGGAGCCATGGCCCTGACGTCGTGGGTGCCGTCGCTACGTCACCCGCGCGAGGGCGGCACTCCGGGGATTGGACTGTTGCCCCACTTGCGCGTGATTCCGCACTTCGACGCTTTCGCGGCACGGGTTCCCGACCTCATCACTCGCTTCCTCCTTCCACACGAGACCTCCGTGACGGTTCTCGGGATCGACGAGGACACCGCGCTCGTCGGTGGGCCGTACGAGTGGACGGTCAGAGGCCGTCAATCGGCGTGGCGACTGACCCACGCCGGCCGCGAGGAACTGGTATCGGGCTCACTGGTCCGCACGCCTTCCTGAAGGGCCGTGTCGGTTCTCGCAATCGCATGTCAGTGGAGACACAGATTGTGAACTAGCTCGAGCAGGTTCGCCCCGGACGGGGCGCTAGCGACCGAGGCTCTCCTCGTTGATGCCGGCGGCGTGAAGCATCCGTCGCAGGTCGACGACCTGTTGGGTATCGAGGTCCTTCTCGCGCGGGCGATCGAACACCTGGGTCTCGGCGCCAAGAGTGACCGTGAATCTTCCGTTGGCCCCTTCGGTCACTGAGCCGATCTCGCCCATCAAGGCCATTGCGTCACGCCACTCGATGTTGTGGCTCGCGGGATGGGCGAGGACCTTTTCGGCCGTGGCGAGATGGTGACTGGTGAGCATCTTGCGGTCCATGAGTGCGCCTTTCAATTGAATGCCCTGATCGGAATCTACGTGCGCTGATCGAGTCCTTCGAACCGCGACGACTGGATATACTTGCCTTCAGTCAAGCAAGTAAATCGATCATTGAGGTGGATTGATGGCCGTCAAGACACTGGAGGGCGTGCACCACGACCGCTACAAGTGGATCGCGCTGACCAACACGACTCTGGGTGTCTTCATGGCGACGGTGAACTCCTCCATCATTCTGATCTCACTGCCGGCGATCTTCCGTGGCGTCGGCATCGATCCACTCTCACCGGGCAACGTGGGGTACTTGTTGTGGCTGCTGCAGGGCTATCTACTCGTCACGGCCGTGCTCGTGATCAGCCTCGGACGTCTCGGCGACATCGTGGGTCGGGTTCGGATCTACAATCTCGGCTTCCTAGTCTTCTCGATCGCGTCGGTGGTCCTGGCGCTCGACCCGTACCGCGGGAGCGCGGGCGCGCTCTGGCTCGTCCTGTGGCGACTCGTCCAGGGGGTGGGCGGCGCCATGCTTTTTGCCAACTCGAGCGCGATCCTCGTCGACGCCTTCCCGTCCGACCAGCGAGGCTTCGCGATGGGCATCAACCAGGTCGCCGCGATCGGTGGTTCGTTCATTGGCCTGATCGCCGGAGGCCTGCTCTCGATCGGCGATTGGCGCCTGGTCTTTTGGGTCTCGGTGCCCTTCGGCGTTCTCGGCACGGTGTGGGGCTACCACAGCCTGCGCGACAACGGGCAACGCGCAGTAGCCAGGATCGACTGGTGGGGCAACCTCACCTTCGCCGTCGGCCTTACGTCGCTCCTGATCGGAATCGTCTACGGCATCCAGCCCTATCAGAACCACTCGATGGGCTGGACGGCGCCGAAGGTGCTCGTCGCCTTCGCCATTGGCGTGGTGTTCCTGACCACCTTCTTCGTCGTCGAGACGCGTACGGAGTCTCCGATGTTCAACCTGCGCCTCTTCAAGATCCGGGCCTTCGCCACGGGCAGCGTCGCCGGGTTCTTGGCCGCGATATCGCGGGGCGGCCTTCAGTTCATGCTCATCATCTGGCTGCAGGGCATCTGGCTACCACTACACGGCTACGCCTACAGCGCCACGCCCCTGTGGGCCGGCATCTACCTCTTGCCGCTCACGATGGGATTCTTGTTCGCCGGGCCGATCTCGGGCTTCCTTTCGGACCGCCACGGCGCTCGAACCCTGTCGACGTCGGGGATGGTCCTGTTCGGGGCGAGCTTCGTGGGCCTGCTCTTGATCCCGACGGACTTCAGTTACTGGATCTTCGCGGTAATGGTCTTCTTCAATGGCGTGGGCGGTGGAATGTTCTCGGCCCCCAACTCGACCGCGATCATGAACAGCGTCCCGTCGGACCAGCGCGGGGGAGCGGCCGGGATCCAGGCGGCGTTCATGAACACCGGCTTCGTGCTCTCCATCGGCGTCTTCTTCTCGCTCATGATCGTCGGGCTCACCAACTCGTTGCCGGCCGCGATGTTCAAGGGGCTCAGCGCCCACGGTGTCGGAGCGTCCCAGGCACACGCCGTTGCGAACTTGCCGGCCGTTGGGAGCGTGTTCTCCTCGTTCCTCGGCATCAATCCATTGGCGAGCCTGCTCGGATCCCAGTCGACCGCGCACGTCACCCACGCCCAGTGGCTCGTCCTCACGGGTAAGCACTTCTTTCCGAGCCTCATCCAGGCGCCGTTCCACCACGGATTGCTGATCGTCTTTACGACCGCGGTCATCCTCTCAGCCGTCGGAGCGGTCATCTCCGCCCTTCGTGGCACCAAGTACATCCACGGTGAGCACTCGCTTCGTGAGCACGTCGGTGACCTCACGATCACGTCGAACGCGGTGCCCGGTGAGATCGCGATGGAGAGCGACGTGGTCCGGTGAGCTCCGTATCCAACCTCGAGGTCGACGCGCCATCGGCGGTGCGACTCCGTCTCGTCCTGGTCCGGCTCGCCCGCGCACTTCGTCAGCACGGAGGCGTCGGACTGACCCAGTCGCAGATCTCGGCGCTCGCCACGGTGGAGGAGCTAGGACCGGTGCGGATCAGCGCTCTCGCGGCGCACGAGTCGGTCGGTCCGTCCGTGGCGACGAGGGTCGTCACCAGTCTCGAGGAACTCGGATACCTGGCGCGCACCGACGACCTCGAGGATCGCCGAGCGTGCCTCGTCGAACTCACCGTCGAAGGCCGAGACGTCCTCAAGAGGCTCTGGATCGAGCGGACGATCGGGCTCAGTTCGCGACTCGACCGATTGACCAAGGATGAGCGTGATCGTCTCGAGGCCGCCCTGCCCGTGCTGGAGAAGATGGTCCGCGACAGCTGACGAACGGTGTCGGCGCGTTCGTAACGCCGCGATTCCGACGCTGGTCTGGCGGCTACTCCGTCAACTCGCTCGCGCAGAACTTGCACCGGGTCGCGGCCAACGGGAGTCCCACCGAGAGGCAGGCCGGGCAGGTCTTGGTCGCTGGAGGGGTCCCGAACACCGAGGTGCCTCGGCGCTGCATGTACGCGCGGTACGGCACCACGATGACGAAGTACACGACGGCCATCAAGATGACGAAGTAGACGATCGCCGCGATGAACGCACCGAGGTTGATGCGCTGTGCGCTGATCGTCCACCCGATGCCCTTGCCGCCCGCCCCGCCGCCGCCGGCCGCGTTCACGAGCGGCGTGATGATGTTGTCGGTGAAGGCCTTGATCAACGTGCTGAACGCGAGGGCGACGACTAGACCGACGGCGATCACTATCAACTCACCCTGCATCAAGAAGTTCTTGAAGCCCTTCATCGTGCCCTCCCTCTCGGTTCGAAATGGTGCATCGGTGATTGGCCGGGCACCACCATATTTCCTTGCAAACCTACCGTAGGCGTGCGCGGGGATGTCAAGTAAAAGTACGCGTCTGGCGCAAGGTTAGAGTTCGCTGGTTGGTCGAGTTGTTCTTCGCGTCCGCGGGTGCCCGTGGCCCACCGAGCGGAGAGACTCCGCTACGCACTGGAGACCCGTTCGTGACCCTCAAGACTCGAAGACGCCCGCGTCACGCGGCTGTCGTCATCATCTTTGCGATGGGGGTCGCCGTATCGATGGTCACTATCACGCAGGCGTCGAACGACGAGCGCGCCGCCGCGTCGACGTCCGGTGCCTGTCCCTGGGTCGCCCAGTCTCGCAGTCACAGCGCCACCCCGACCGTTCTCGCCAATGAGGTGATCGCCCGGATGACCCTCGCCCAGAAAGCCGGCTTCGTCGTATTGGCGACGTACTCGGCACTGCAGAACGCCAACACGGGCATCCCGTCACTCTGCATCCCGCCGCTGTCGATGTCCGACGGCCCCGACGGCCTCGGCAACGGACTGCGTGGGGTCACTCAGCTCCCCGCCGCGATCGGGGTGGCCGCGACGTTCAACACTGCAATCGCGCGAGCGGTCGGTCGAGTCGTCGCCGACGAAGCGCGGTCCAAGGGGATCATGGCGGTGCAGGGAACCGAGCTCAATCTCGCGCGGGTGCCCCAGAGCGGGCGGATCTTCGAGACCTACGGTGAGGACCCCTACCTCACGAGCATCCTCGGCGTGGCGAACATCCTCGGGATCCAGTCCCAGGGCGTGATGGACAACGCCAAGCACTTCAGCGCCTACACCCAAGAGACAGCCCGCGTTCGGCTCAACCAGGTCGTGTCGGCTCGGCCGCTCACCGAGCTCTACGACATGCCGTTCCTCGCCGCTGTACGCCAGGCCCACGTTGCGTCCCTGATGTGCTCCTACGGCAAGTTGAACGGCGTCAACACTTGCTCCGACCCGGCCATCTACGCGACGCTGACCCGTTGGGGATTCACGGGATTCGTCCGCAGCGACCTCGAAGCGGTGAAGAACCTGGCTCAGGCCTTCAAGGCCGGCATCTCCTTGATCAAGCCGGCCTCGGCGAAGGCGATCGAGCGCCTCGTGACGACCAAGGTGCTGGCAGTGAGCGACCTCAATCGAGCGGTGAGGTCCGTCCTCTCCACGATGTTCCATTTCGGGCTGATCGGACGACCCGCGAGTGGCTCGCTCTACGCGACGGTGACCAGTGCGGCGCACGCGGCCGTCGCTCTGCAGACCGCTGAGAACAGCGTCGTGCTCTTGAAGAATGCCGGACCCGTCCTGCCGCTCGCGTCGAGCGTCGCCTCGGTCGCCGTCATTGGAGACCCCGCCAACCAGACCCCGCTGGCCTCGGGTGGCGGTAGCTCCGCGGTGGTCGCTCCGTACGTCGTGGCGCCGCTGCCGGCGATCAGGGCGGCCCTCGGTGCGAAGGTCCACGTGTCCTACCAGCCCGGTGGTCCGGTCGGGCTCGAGCTCGACAAGTTCAATGACGTCGACATCGTCGGGGGCAAGCCCCTCGGACGGATCGCACCCATCAAGACCGTTCGCGCGGCGGGCAAGGCTGACCTCGCGATCGTGGACAGCCCGAACGTCACCCCGGCGCTCGCCACGGCCTCCGCGCCGGGCAAGGGCGAGGGGTGGGACTCCTGGAGCGCGAGCCTGCGCGCCAAGAAGACCGGGACCTACGAGATCGTGTACCAGCAGATCGGCGACTCCTGGCTCTACGTCAACGGACGCCTGATCATCGCCTCGCCGGGCCTGCACGTCCGCGAGAACCTGGCGACGACCATTTCGATGGTCAAGGGCCGTGACTACAGGTTCTCGGCGAAGTGGTTCGCCGTGCGCGGGCACCCCGCACCGCTGTTCGGGATCCAGGACGTCACCCCCCAGATCCGCAGCGCCGTCGCGGCCGCTCGCACGGCGAAGGTGGCCATCATCTTCGCCGGCGACTACAACCAAGAGGGTGCCGATCGCGCCAACTTGGACCTCCCCGGGGTGTCCAACGCCCTGATTTCGGCGGTCGCCGCAGTGAATCCCCATACGATCGTCGTCTTGAACACCGGCGGAGCGGTCTACATGCCGTGGCTCTCGAAGGTCGCCGCCGTGCTCGAGGCGTGGTACCCGGGCCAGGAGGACGGGACGGCCATCGCGGCGATATTGACCGGGAAGGTGAATCCGTCGGGCCGTCTGCCGATCACGTTCCCCGCGAGTCCGGCGACGATGCCGGTCACCGCCACGAGTGAGTTCCCCGGCATCAACGCCGTCGTCAACTTCTCCAACGGCCTCGAGATCGGCTATCGCTGGTTCCAGGCCCATCACGTGACCCCCCTCTTCCCCTTCGGCTACGGATTGAGCTACTCGTCATTCACAATGTCCCACGAGGTGGTGACCAAGACCGCGGCCGGCGTCCGGGTCCAGGTGACCGTGTCGAACGTCGGGCACCGAACGGGAGCGGACGTCGTGCAGGTCTACGTCCGCTACCCCGGTGTGGCGGGTGAACCGCCCGAGCAACTTCGCGCCTTCGCCCGGGTGGACCTCGCCCCGGCGACCTCGCGTCGAATCACGATGCTCGTGCCGCGGCGGGGCTTCCAGTCCATCCAAAGCAACGCGTGGACGACCGTCGCGGGCCAGTACGGGGTCGACGTCGGGGAGTCGTCGGCGAACCTGCTCCTGCACGAAAACATCCAACTCCCGTGACGGGCCCGTCTCGGCTCGGGATCCACGGTGACGAGTTGCCCGTCGCCGCACTTTCTTAGCCGCTCTTTATCTGGTTCTGGGGAACTCCGAACTCCCGATTGCTACGTTCTCTGCTTTCGGGGACCGACCGCGTCGCCGGAGCGTGACGGATCAGAGGGAGGAGGCGCGACACGATGGCACGACTTGCTCCGGGCGTCCTTCCACGAACGAGCGGCGAATCAACGGGGGTGGAGGGCAATGCCCGGCTCACCAGCTCGATCGCCGCGGCCCTCTTCGCACTGCTGTTCGTCGAGGGCCTCACGATCCTTCAGATCGGACGGCTGATCCGTCCCCACGTCTTCATTGGCTTCGTCCTGATCCCGCCCATCCTGTTCAAGGTCGCCACCACGTCGTGGCGCATCGCAAAGTACTACCGAGGGGACCCCGCGTACGTTCGAAAGGGTCCACCGGCGCCGCTCTTGCGCCTTCTCGGCCCACTGGTGATCGTGCTCTCGATGGCGGTGGTGGCGTCGGGCGTCGGCCTGGTGGTCGTGGCTCCGAGCTCGTGGCACTCCCAACTCCTGCAGATCCATCAGGCGACCTTCTTGCTCTGGTTCCTCGCCACCGCCGTGCACGTGATGGCCCACCTCGTCGAGACCGCGACGCTGGCCCCGCGCGACTGGTTCGGTCGCACGAGGCGCCAGGTTCGCGGCGCGTCGGCGCGCCAGTGGGTCCTCGTCACCTCGATCGGCCTCGGCCTCGTGCTCGCGACGTGGCTCACCCCGTACGCCGCGGGATGGCGCGTCATCTCCAATTAGGGGCCTCGTTCGCGGCGTGGTCATCGCGGGAGCCGGGGCCGCGGACCGCGCACGGCGGACCTTTGCCAAGAGGATTCTTATCAATCGCGTCCGTCGGGCGAAACAATTGATGCGAACCACCTGTCGGCACCGCTAAGTTCGCCTCATTGCCGAGCAACCCGGAGGAGGGACCGTGACGGATGATGTCGACGTGACGGCGCCGGTGGGCCACGCCGGTCCGCCCCTCGATCGCCCGAAGATCCCTGTCGTGCCGCTGAAGGGTCTGCCGATCGCGGCGGTCGTCGTCATCTTCGTCGCCGTGACCGTGATCGGCAACTGGAAGTGGGGCCTCATCTTCTGCCACGTGGTCGGCGGGGGGCTCTGGACCGGGATCGACCTCTTCGTTGGACTGGTGATCGGTCCGATCCTCGGACGCCTGTCGATTCCGGCGCGTGCCGAGTTCTCGGCACGCTTCATGCCCAAGATGGTGATCATCATGCCCACCGTGGTGACCATGACCCTCGCCACCGGCTTCCAGGTCGCACGCAAGCTTGGCAACCTCTCCACAACCAATCCCAACCACGTCTGGCTCATCGTGTCGTTCTGCGTGGTCGGCGTTATGGCGGTCATCGCGCTCGGCATCCTCGAGCCGGCCAACATCGCCGTGCTCTTCGAGATGAACAAGCCTGTGCCGAACGGTGAGAGGATTCAACGCCTGATGAACCGGTTCATCTACACGGCGGGGATCACCGGCATCTTGCAGATCGCCACGCTCGTCATCATGACCCGGGTGGCCTCGCGATGAGCCTCGTAGCCCCGCACGGCAACGACGTCGACCGGCCGTTCCCGCCGATCGGATGGCTCAGCACGCTGGCGCTCGGATGCGTCGTGGTCGGTGGCATACTGCTTGCCTCGTACGCTCCGCGGCCGGCGCCACTCGGCGCGCCGGTGGTACTGCTGATCGTCGGCTCCTCGCTGCTGGCCGGTGCGGGCATCATGCTCAGCCGCTTGAAGGACTTCGCCTGGACGACCTTCTTTAAGGTCTTCAAGTGGGAGTTGCTCGCCTACATCGTCGTGTCGGGGATGATCGAGCTCGCCTTCGTCCGTGACCACGTCCGCGGCTCGTCGCTCGTTGTCGTGACGCTGATGCTCGTGGTCTTCGCCCTCAGTGTCCCCACGACAGCCGCCTTCACGGTCGCTCGGTACCACGAGGCCGACTAACTCGTCCCTCGACCGGAGGCAGGCTCAGTGGGCCGGCTCGCGCGGAAGGCCGAGCACGCGCTCGCCGATGATGTTGCGCTGCACCGCTGACGTGCCACCCCCGATGGTGAGCGCCTGGGAGTAGAGGAACCCGTAGGCCCACGTGGCGCCGACGGCGCCGTCGACGCCCCCCGGTCCGCGGTTCTCCAACATGCCGGCCGAACCGGCGAGGCGATTGGCGAGCGTCATTACCTCTTGGCCGTGGTCGTCGGCCAGGGCCTTGCGGACGCTGGCCTCGGGGCCCGGTTCGCGTCCGGCGAGCGCCGCCGACACGAGGCGTAGGCGAAGCAGTCGGAGTATCTCGCCGTGGGACCAGGCCTTCACCAGTTCGTCGCGCTCGAGAGCGGTGTGCGCGACGCCCTGGTCGCGCACCAGGTCCACGAGGTCCTGCGCCGTCGGGCCACGCCCCCAGAGCACGCCCTCGCCCGAAAGGGACACCCGCTCGTTGCCGAGCGTCACCTTGGCAAGGCGCCAGCCGTCGTTCACCTGGCCAATGAGGTGGTCGGCTGGCAGTCGCACCTCGTCGAGGAAGACCTCGTTGAAGGCGTGGTCGCCGGTCATGTCGACCAGCGGGCGGATTGTGACGCCCGGTGCTCGCATCGGACAGACGAAGTAACTGATGCCCTTTTGCAACGAGCCCTCGTGGGAGGTGCGCGCGAGCAGGATGCCCCAGGTCGCCATGTGGGCGTAACTCGTCCAGACCTTCTGGCCGGTGATGACCCACTCGTCACCGTCGAGGCGGGCCGACGTCGTCAGTGCGGCGAGGTCGCTGCCGGCGCCCGGCTCGCTGAACAGCTGGCACCAGAACTCCTCGCCGCTCAACAGGCCGGGCAGCCAGCGCTCCTGTTGGGCCGGCGTGCCGGCGTAGAGGATGGTGGGGCCGGCCCAGCCGATGCCGATCGGGTTGATCGGACGCAGGACCCCGGCCCGACGCAGCTCGTCGTCGATGAGCAGCTGGTAGTCAACGTCGGCGCCCCGGCCCCACGGCGGGGGCAGGTTCGGCGCGACGAGACCGGCGACGGCGAGGTCGCGGCCCGACGGGGACGGGTGCGACTTCAGCCACTCGATAAGTTCGGTGCGCCGAGGGTCGAGCAGGTCGACCTCGCCGTTGGGCGCGATCGTCATCGGGGCGAGCAGCCCTCGCCCTTCGCCGTCGTGCTCCGTGCGCACGCTCGGAGATCTCTTCATGGCCACCTCCGTACCCAACGTAGTCCTGGTAGATGAGGTAAGTCGGAGAACGGCGCGAGACGATATCCCCGTGCCCACAACCGTGAACCGGCCGCGGATCAGCGCAACGCCGGAGTCCGTGACCGGATCGAGGTCAGGATCGAGGTCACCGCGCTCGTCAGCTCCGACGCCGGCGCGTAGACGGGAAGCCGAGCTCCAGCGCGGCCGTGGAGGTGCGCCGCGAGCGCGGCGGCCGAGAAGGGGTCGTGGCCCCGGGCGATAGTCGCCGCGATGAGGCCCGAGAGGACGTCGCCCGATCCGGCCGTGGCGAGTGACGGCGTGCCGGAGCGAACGACGCGCAGCCGTCCGTCCGGATCGGCGACGACGGTGGTCGGTCCCTTCAAGAGGATGACGCAGCCGGTCTCGTGCGCCAAGGCGCGCACGGCCTCGAAGCGACTCGGCGGGACTGCTCGGCCGGTCAGTCGCTCGAACTCGCCTTCGTGGGGCGTGAGGACCCAACGTCGCTCGGGCGCAATCGAGGCGGGGATCAGGGATCGGTCGAGGCTGTCGGCGTCGAGCACGACGGGCACCTGGACGTCGGCCAGGCGATCAAAGAGCCACTGCACCGCGTCGGGACCGAGTCCCGGGCCGGCCGCGACCGCGCGACAGCGCTGATCGATCTCGCCGGCGCCGGTGTGGACGATCTCAGGGGGCAGTTGCACGAGGCCCGCGATGTCGCCCCGACTGGTCAGTCGGACCATCGACGCGCCGCCGGCCAGCGCGCCGCGCACGGCCAGCTCCGCGGCGCCGGGCATGAGGACCGAACCGGCGAGGATCTGCACGGCGTGGCGCCACTTGTGGTCGTCGCCGTCGCCGCGCAGGAGGTCCTCGAGGTCACGGTCCTCGACGACGCCGTCGTCAGAGCCCTGTACGATGCCCAGTCCGGCGAAGCGCAGTTCGCCGGTGAGGGCGGCCGAGGGGCCGTCGAGGTGCGCGGGTTTGATCGCGCCGAGCGCGATCGTCACGTCGGCGCGTAGAGGTTCACCAAGGACGGCCCCGCTGTCGGCGTCGACGCCCGAGACGAGGTCGACGGCAAGCACTAGCGTGCCCGGCGCGATCCGGGGCGCCACGTACGGGCGCGAGCATCCCAAGCCGAAGGCGGCGTCGATCACCAGGTCGAAGCCGTCGAGGGTCGCCGGCTGGTTGGCCACGTCGACGACCTCGACGACGGCCCCGCGCGAGCGCAGCCACGACGCCGCGACGCGGCCGTCCGACCCGTTGAACCCGGGCCCCGCGACGACGGCGACTCGGCGTCCGTAGACGCGGCGCATCATCCGCTTCGCCTCGAGGGCGACCGCCGTGCCGGCGGCGCTCACCAATGCGTCGACGCCGCGATTCGCCGCGGCGACGGCGTCGGCCTCGCGCATCTGGGCGGTGGTGAGCAGTGGCAGCAAGGGACTCCGGTCTGGTCGAGGTGCGAGACCGCGAAGGGTGGGATCAGGCGATCGGCTCGGCCACGACGGCGGTTCCGTAGGCGAGGATCTCCTGGAAGGTCTGGCCCAACTCGTTCGAGTCGTAGCGCATCGCCACCACGGCAGTCGCCCCGGCTTCGGTGGCCGCCTCGGAGAGACGGCTGAGCGCTTCGGCCCGGGCCTCTTGGAGCTGCTTGGTGAGACCGCGCAACTCGCCGCCACCCAGTGCCTTCAGTGAGGCACCGATCTGAGCGCCCACGTTGCGGGTGCGAACGGTCAGCCCGTTTACCTCGCCGATCACGCGGGTGATCCGGTAGCCCGGCAGATCGTTCATCGTTGAAATCAGCATGAAACCCTCTTTCTCCGTCTCGGGTCAACTCTAAGCCCGCCGGGCGGTGGGCCGTCCAGGACCAACGTCACTTCGGACGTCGCTCCGTGGCAAGCCATGGGCGGTGCTGCGCCTAGAAGAAGATCGCGCAGAGGTCGTAAATCTCGCGGGGCACCTTGCGTCGCCCTACGGAGACCTCGGCGAGGGTCGCGAGCACGACACTGTCGTCGCGCACCACCGGAATCATGCCGAACTTGCCCGCAATCACCGCCTCGTAGGCGCCGGCGCCGACGCGGGTGGCCCAGATGCGGTCGTGCGCGGTGGGGCTGCCGCCCCGCTGGAGGTGGCCGAGCACGGTGGTGCGCACCTCGAAGTCGCCACGCTCTTCGATCTTGGACGCCACGAACTGCCCGACGCCGCGCGTGGCGAGGCGCACGCCACCAATGCCCTCCGTGGTGAGCTCGCTCGCCTCGACGCCGCCGAGCGTCGAGAGGTTGACGCCCTCGGCGACGACCACGATGGAGAAGGCCAGTCCGGCGCTGCGACGGCGGTCGAGATGGTCGACGATCTCTTGCATGGTGACGGGGAACTCGGGGATCACGATCAAGTCGGCGCCGCCGGCGAGGCCGCCCATGGCGGCCACCCACCCGGTGGAGCGGCCCATCGTCTCCACGACCATCACCCGGTGATGGGACGCGGCGGTGGTGTAGAGGCGGTCGAGCGACTCGGCCACGATGCTGATCGCGGTGTCGAACCCGATGCAGTAGTCCGTCCCGAGGAGGTCGTTGTCGAGGGTCTTGGGCACCCCGATGACCGGGGCGCCCTGGTCGGCCAGCCAACTGGAGATCCGCTGCGTGCCGTCGCCGCCGATGGCCACGAGAGCGTCGAGATGCTCGCCGATGGCCGTCAGGACTCGGTCTCGCCCGCCAGCCGGGTTGTCGAGGTCGTAGCGGGCGGTGCCGAGCAGGGTCCCGCCCTGGGCGATGACGCCTCGAAGTTCCTCGGCCCCCAGCGACTTGCCGGCGTAGTCGGTCGCCAGTCCGGCCCAGCCGTTGGCGATGCCGATTATCTCGTGGCCGTCGCGCACGGCCATCTCGCCGATCGCCCGGATGGCGGCATTCAGTCCGGGGGCGTCGCCTCCGGCAGTGAGCACACCGATGCGCATCTGGCTCCTTTGCGTTGGTGACGACATCAGTCTACGAGCGTGCCATTCGCGTGGACGATTGCTCGACGAACGGGCACCGATTCCTCGACTGACGAGACGTTCGTTCCCCGTGCCACGCGACTGTTTCGGCCTGGGTTATCCGAAGGTTAAATCTGTGACAAAAGTGTGTGCATTTCGGCCTTTTTAGTGAAGCCACGACTTTTCGGCTGGTAGTAAAGAGCCATGCACAACATGCTCTTGTTGCTGATCGTGGTCGGCGTCGCCCTGGCCTTTGACTTCACGAACGGCTTCCACGACACCGCGAACGCCGTCGCCCCCACGATCGCCACCGGCGCGCTCAAGCCCCGCACCGCGGTGGCGATGTGCTCGGTCCTCAACCTCGTCGGAGCGTTCCTTTCCATCAAGGTCGCCGCGACGATCGCCAGCGCCCTCGTCGCCCAGAACCTCGTCACCCTGCCGGTGATCTTTGCGGGTCTCATTGGCGCGATCTGTTGGAACGTCACCACCTGGTACTTCGCCATCCCGTCGAGTTCGAGCCACGCCCTCATTGGCGGCGTGATCGGCGCGATGCTGGTCATGGCTGGCGGACATTCGGTCCTGTGGAGTGGACTCGTGTCGAAGGTCATCATCCCCGCGGGACTCGCTCCCTTCGTCGCGCTGGTGGCGGCCGCGGTCGCGGTGGTCGCGGCGCGCAGGTTGACGTCCAGGGTCGATGCCAGCACGTCCACGATGGGATTCCGGATCGGTCAGATCGGATCGTCGTCACTGCTCTCGTTGGCGCACGGCACCAACGACGCGCAAAAGACCATGGGCGTCGTCACGTTGGCCCTGATCGCCAACGGCTCGTTGTCCGCGAACGCCTCGACCCCCGTCTGGGTGATCGTGGCCTGCGCGGTGGCGATCGCCCTCGGCACGTTCTTCGGCGGCTGGCGGATCATTCGCACGATGGGCAAGGGCTTCCACCACCTCACGCCGCAGCAGGGCTTCGCGGCGCAGATCGCGTCGTCGGCCGTCATATTGACCTCGTCGCACATGGGCCTGCCGCTCTCTACGACGCACGTTGCGACAGGATCGATCGTCGGGGTGGGCGCGGCCACCACCAATCACCCGGTCCATTGGCGCCTGGTCGGCAACGTCGCGCTGGCCTGGGTGATCACCCTCCCAGCCGCGGGACTCGCCGGCGCGGTCGCCTACTTCTTCGCCCACCTCATCGGGGGCACCTTCGGCGTGATCGTCCTCGCGCTCGTGGCGGCAGCGTACCTGGCACTCATCTTCCGACTGTCGAGGCGCCACGTCGTCAACTCGATCAACGTGAACGACGCGATAGACGGGATAGGCGAAGCGGTCGCCCCCAAGACGCCGGTCGCGGTCTAAGACTTGCCAATGGCCGCCACGTCGTCCAGCCCCGCGCCGTTCATCGACTGGTCCCTGCTCGGACACGTTGTCGTGTACTCGGTGGTGATAGGCGTCGGACTGGTCGTCGCGTTCTCCTTCGGACTCGCCGCGCTGTCGCTGGCCCGTGGAACCGGTCGGTCCGCACTGGTCCGCGTGACCGGCTCGATCGTGTCCGTCGTCATGGTCGCGGCCATCGCGTCGGCCCTGGTGTGGGGCCTCATGCTCATCGTCAAGAAGTAGTCGACCGCCTCGTCCGCGAGGTCGATGCCGAGGCGACCCGCCTAGTTGGCCATGCTCTCTTGTTCGCGCACCCTCTGGCCACCGAAGAGGACCGTGACCGCGAAGCCGAGCACCAGTGCGGCGAGGACCCCGAGGTTCGCGTAGGCCCACGAGCCGGTCTTGCCCCCTAGGCCGAAGGGCGCCAGCAGGTAGCCCTGCCACGTCAACCACGACGCGAGGGAGTTGGTGACCAGTCCCCAGCCGAGGATGCTCGCGACGACTGTGGTGGCAATGGGGAGGAATCGAACGTCGCCGTAGCGCCCGTTGTGGTCGAAGAGGTCGACGTCGACGTAGTTCTTCTTGCGCAGTACGAGGTCCCCGAGGAATACTCCGCACCAGGCCGCGATGAGCACCCCGACGGTGATCAGGAAGCCCTCGAACTGGGGGAGGAAGCTGCCCGCCACGAAGACGATGTAGATCGTCCCGATGAGCATGATGACACCGTCGACCCCCGCCGCGGCGTATCGGGGTATCCGGATGCCGGCCGAGAGCATCGACAGCCCCGAGGAGTAGATGTCGAGGACCGCTCCTCCGACGAGACCGAGGATCGCCACGACGGCGAACGGGACCAGGAACCACGTCGGCAACAGGCTCGCCAGCGCCCCGACCGGGTCGCCGGCGACGGCCGAGCTGAGCAACCTCGACGATCCCGCGAGCAGCAGACCGAAGAACACGAGTATCAGCGGGGCGATCGAGGACCCGAACGTCGTCCACCACACCACGCCGCGTGTGGAGGCGTTGCGGGGCAGGTAGCGCGAGTAGTCGGCGGCGGTATTGACCCATCCGAGTCCGAAGCCCGTCATGACGAAGACCAGCGCGCCGATCAGGGCCTGCGTCGAGCCGCTCGGGGTGTGCGAGACGACGTGCCAGCTGATGTGCTTGAAGGTGAGGACAATGAAGACGACCGTGAGCACGCCGGTCACCACGGTGATGACGGCCTGCATGCGCATGATCAGGTCGAAGCCCATGACGCCTCCACCGATGATCAACGCACCGATGACCAGCATGGCGACGACCTTGACCCCCGTGCCGCCGCCCCAGCCCAGCCGGGTGAAGACCGTCGACGTGGCGAGGACGGCGATGACGCTGAGCGCCGTTTCCCAGCCCACGCAGAGCAGCCACGAGATGGCCGAGGGGAGGCGATTCCCGCGTACGCCGTAGGCGGCGCGGCTGAGGACCATCGTGGGGGCTGAGCCTCGCTTGCCGGCGGTGGCGATGACGCCGCACAGCCAGAAGCTGAAGACGACGCCAATGGCGCCGACGACGACCGCCTGCCAGAACGAGATGCCGAAGCCCAGGATGTACGAGCCGTAGCTCAACCCGAGAACCGAGACGTTCGCCCCGAACCAGGGCCAGAACAGCTCGCGGGGCAGGCCCTTGCGCTCACCTTCGGAGATGACGTTGATGCCGTTCTCCTCCACGCGCAACGCGCTACCGCCGCCGGTACCCAACAGTTCCGTAATTTCGTCGCTCACTGCGCCTCCTCTGCGACGCCGCGCGCCACCTCGATCGATTTTAGGCAGTTGCTACGCATGGGCGCGCCACGCGCCGACCTCTGCTCGTTATTTTCTTCACGACGGGGTCGGTAAGGTGACGACGTGAGCTCCTCGCCACGCCTCTTCTGCCTCGACACGGTGATGATTGACATCGTCCTGAGGATCTCGTCGATCCCGGCGAGCGGCTCGGACGTCCTTGCCTCTCAGCACCTGCTGACAACGGGTGGCGGCTACAACGCGATGAGCTCGGCCGCGCGCCAGGGCCTTTCGGTCTCCTACGCGGGGCGTCTCGGCACCGGGCCGTTCTCGACGATCGCCGGCGCGTCACTTGACCGTGACGGCGTCGTGCACGACATCGAAGTGAACCCCGACCTCGACAACGGCTTCTGCGTGGCGTTGGTCGAGCCCGAGGGCGAACGGACCTTCGTGACGTCGCGAGGCGCCGAGGGAACGTTGCGGGCCTCGGACCTCGCAGAACTCCAGATAGTCCGGGGCGACTACGTGCTGCTCTCGGGATACAACTTCATGGAGCCGCTGCCCTCCAAGGTCATCCTCTCGTGGTTGGGTCGGCTCAACGATGGTGTCGTGGTGATGTTCGATCCGAGCAATCGGGTCCGGGACATCCCCGACGACCACCTCGACGCCGTGCTGGCGCGCGCGGACTGGATGGTTTGCAACGAGTACGAGGCCGCTCAGCTCGTCGCGGGAGCCACGCCGTCGGAGTCGGCGGCCCTGCTGGCTGGGATGACGGGACGAAGGGGGGTGGTGGTCCGCCACGGGGCGACTGGCTGCACCGTCGCCCTCGCAGGCGAGCGGCCCGTCATCGTGAAGGGCTTCGCGACCGATGTCGTCGACACGAACGGGGCCGGCGACACCCACAACGGCGTCCTGATCGCCGAGCTGGCGAGCGGTGTCGACGCGATCGAGGCCGCTCGACGGGCCAACGCCGCCGCGTCGATCGCCATCAGCCAGTTCGGCCCCGCCACTTGCCCCACGCGCGACGCCATCGACCACCGACTCGCTCGCTGAGCCGACAGCACGCCTAGAACGTTGGCGTAACGTGACGAGAGGCGCGAGGGGGGCGATGAGACAGTTCGAGCCGTTCGAGGGGACCATCGGTCGGACGTTGGCCGACTCGGTGCCGTGGTGGCCGACCCCGGCCCATCCCCAGCCGGGTGCCCCCAATATCGTGGTCATGCTGATCGACGACCTCGGCTTCTCGCACTTCGGCTGCTTCGGCTCGGACCTGGCGACCCCTCACATCGACGCGCTCGCGGCGGGCGGGCTGCGCTACTCCAACTTCCACGTGACGCCGCTGTGCTCTCCCACTCGCGCCGCGCTTCTCACGGGCCGCAATCACCACAGCGTGGGGATGCGGGGTATCTCCAACTGGAGCTCCGGCTATCCGAGCATGCGAGGTCAGATCTCGAACCACGCGGCCACCATGGCCGAGATGCTGCGTGAGGATGGATACACGACGTTCTGCGTCGGCAAGTGGCACCTGACCTCGATGGAGAACTCGTCCTCCGCCGGTCCCTTCGACCAGTGGCCGCTGGCGCGCGGCTTCGATCGCTACTACGGCTACCTGGACGGGGAGACCGATCAGTTCTGCCCCGACCTCGTCTACGACAACCACCGGGTCGAACAGCCCACGAGCGTCGCCGACGGCTACCACTTGAGTGAGGACCTGGTCGACCACGCCCTCGGGTTCATCCACGACACGGTGTCGGTGCGACCGGACCGTCCCTTCTTCACCTACTTCGCCTTCGGAGCGACCCACGCGCCCCACCAGGCACCGGCCTCGTACCTCGCGAAGCACCGCGGCCGCTACGACGAGGGTTGGGACGTCGCGCGCGACAAGTGGTTCGCTCGCCAGAAGGAGCTGGGCATCGTCCCCCAGGGCACCGAGCTGGCCCCACGCAACGAGGGTGTCGAGCCGTGGGACTCACTGCCCCAGAACCAGAAGCTCCTGGCGAGCCGGCTCCAGGAGGCCTACGGCGCATTCCTCGAGCACACCGACGACCAGATCGGGCGGTTCGTCGCGGGCCTCGAGGCGCTCGGCCAACTCGACAACACGCTGATCCTCTTGATGAGCGACAACGGCGCGAGCCAAGAGGGCGGGCCGTTCGGGGTGCTGCACGAGATGAAGTACTTCAACTTCGTCGAAGAGAGCCCCGACGAGGCCGTGAAGCGGCTCGACGACATCGGGGGGCCGAGCAGCCACTCGAACTACCCGTGGGGCTGGGCCCAAGCCGGCAACACCCCCTTCAAGTGGTACAAGCAGAACACCCACGAGGGTGGTGTCCACGTGCCGCTGATCGCACACTGGCCGAACGGCATCGCGGCGAGGGGCGAGGTGCGCACCCAGTTCCACTACGTGACTGACATCGCGCCCACGGTCCTCGAAGCGGCCGGGGTCACGATGCGCGAGTCCTACCGCGGCTACGAACAGATGCCCATCGCCGGGGCGTCGCTCGGGTACTCGTTCGCCGACGGCGACGCGCCGAGCCGAAAGACCTCCCAGTACTTCGAGATGGGCGGACACCGCGCGATGTACCACGAGGGCTGGAAGGCCGTGACCCGCCACCTCCACGGCGTCGACTTCGACGACGACCGCTGGGAGCTGTACCACGTCGCCGAGGATCCCTCCGAGTGCCGCGACCTCGCGACCACGAATCCCGGGAAACTCGCCGAGCTCGTGGCGATGTGGTGGCGCGACGCCGAGGAGTTCGGAGCGCTGCCCCTCGACGACCGGGGCGTCCAGTTGTTCGGCGCACGGTACCGCGAGAACTCGGCGCACCCGCTGAGCCGCCACTACACCTACTTTCCTCCGCTCAGCCCGATCCCGCCCCAGGCGGCCGCGGGCATCGGTGGACGCAGCTGGGACCTCGAAGCGCGTGTCGACCGACCGTTCGCCACGGGCGGGGTGATCATGGCCCTGGGCACCGAGAACGCCGGAATCAGCCTCTTCGTGCAGAACGACCGACTGGTCCTCGACTACAACATCTTCGGCGATCATCACGTCCTGGTGTCGGACGTCGAGGTGCCCGAGGGTCCGTCCCTCGTCGGCCTGCGGTTCCGTCGGGGCCACCACGACGCCGACGCGACGCTCACAATCGACGGGAGCGACGCCGGCACGGTGCACCTGCCGTTCCTCATGCGCATGTTCTCGACGATCGCCATGAGCATCGGGCACGACCACGGCTCGCCCGTGTCGAAGCACTACGTCGACGAGTTCCCCTTCGAGGGCCGCCTCGAGAGGGTGGACATCCAGCTGATCTCACCGGGCAGCGCCGACGAGAAGGAGACCGCCGCCCGCGAGGGGATGGCTCGACAATGAGGAGAAACGATGCAACGGGTACGAACCCCTGACGAGCGATTCGACGGCTTGGACGAGTTTCCCTACGTCGCGCGGTACTACGACGTGACCGACCCCACGGGTGGCGAGCCGCTGCGCATGGCGTACCGCGACGAGGGTCCCTCCGATGGCCAGGTCGTGCTCCTGCTGCACGGTGAGCCGTCGTGGTCCTACCTGTACCGAACGATGGTGCCGGGCCTCGTCGCGGGGGGCCATCGAGTGGTCGCACCGGACCTCATCGGGTTCGGCCGCTCGGACAAGCCGAGTGACCGCGACGAGTACACCTACGCCCGCCACGTCGAGTGGACTCGCGAACTCCTCTTCGACCACCTGGACCTGCACGACGTCACTCTCTTCGGTCAGGACTGGGGGAGTCTCATCGGGCTGCGACTGGTGGGGGAGCATCCCGAGCGGTTCGCTCGGGTGGCGATCGGCAACGGGGGCTTGCCGACCGGCGACGAGCGGATGAACGACGCGTTCAAGGCCTGGCAGGACTTCAGCCAGTCGACGCCCGAGCTGCACGTCGGCAATATCGTCTCGGGCGGCTGCGTGACGCGGCTCTCGGCCGAGGTGGTTGCCGCGTACGACGCGCCGTTCCCCGACGAGTCGTTCAAGGAGGGCGCCCGCCAGTTCCCGAAGCTAGTGCCGACGTCGGCCGACGACCCGGCCCATGACGCCAACGTCGCCGCCTGGGAGGTGCTCGCGGCGTGGACGAAGCCGTTCCTCTGCTGCTACTCCGACGGTGATGCCATCACCAAGGGGGCCGACCGCAAGTTCCTTGAGATCGTGCCGGGGACCAAGGGTCAAGCGCACGTCACGATCGAGGGAGGAGGCCACTTCTTGCAAGAGGAGAAGGGGCCCGAGCTCGCGGCGGTACTGGACGCCTTCATCGCCGCGAACTAGAAGTAGCTCTCGCCGAGCTCCTCGCTCCACTTGGCGACGCGCAGGTCCCCTCGCGGGACGCTCCAACGAAAGACGGGCTTGATGTCGAGCACCGGAGTGCCGTCGATGCCGTCGAGTCCCCGGACGCGCAGTGAGCGCTCCGCGTACTCGTCGACCGCCACGGTCGTGAGCAGCAACCGGTTGGGGCGATCCTTGTTGCGCTGGGCGAAGACGCCGACGTCGGGCCAGTTGGCGTTGCCCCGGGGGTGGCGATGCCAGGGACCGGGCGGGACGTCCTCGGCCCAGTCTGCGAAGAAGACGATCTCGACATGTGAGAACTCGGCGAGCCCGGCCAACGCCTCGCTCGGGACGTCCTGGGCCAGCTCGACGATGCTCACCACGTCGTCCCAGTGGTCGTCGAGCGCCTCGCTGCGCTCGTTGCGGATGTAGGCGACTGGTCGAACCGTGTAGTCCATGACCCCAATCTACCGACGGAGCAATGACGCCACGGACGTCGGACCCGGTGCGGACCCGGTGAGGACCCGGTGAGGACCACTTGGCCGCTGGCGTCGGCGGTATCGTGGGGCGTTCGCGAAAGGGATGTGGTGACGGTGGCTGAACTGACGTTTACGTACGGAACGATGGCCGCCGGCAAGTCCACCTTGGCGCTGCAGCTCTGTTGGCAGCTCCGACAGGGCCGCAGCGACGTGGCCCTATGGACCTTCGGGGACCGTAACGACGACGGGATGGTCACCAGCCGCATCGGCATCGAGGCGAAGGCCGAGGCGGTGCCACCGGGCAGCAACCTCGCCAGTCCCATCGACCGGCTGCTGGCAGGCGAGGTCAAGATCCTGGTCATCGACGAGGTGCAGTTCGCGAGCGTCGGCCAGGTCGACGACCTGGCCCGACTAGTGGACGACCACGGAGTCGACGTCCACGCCTTCGGGCTGTCGGCGGACTTCCTGCTGAACGTCTTTCCCGGCTCGGCGAGGCTCTTCGCGATCGCCGACGTCTCGCACGAACTGCCGCTGACCTCGTCGTGCTGGTGCGGCGGACGGGGCCGCTGCAACGCCCGCGTCGTCGACGGCGTGGTCGCTCGCGAGGGCGACCAGTTCTTCACCGGGGACGTGAGCGAGGGCGTCGTCCACTACCAAGTGCTCTGTCGCACCCACTACCGCCTCGGCCAACTGCGCCCGGCGAAGTGAACCCAGCCTTCACTTGAAGATCCCGGTGGCGATGGCGTGCGCGAGTCCGCTGGGCCTCCATACTTGAGCAATGGACCATTCCGACGCCGTGGCCCGCGAAGGATTGGCCGATGCGGTGGTCGACTGCGCCAACCGATTCGCGGTCTTCTCGGAGTGCCCGCACTGCGGCTCGGCGCTCAGCGCCGAGCACGCCCACTACCGTTGCCGCGGGTGCGGCTGGCGAGACAGTTGCTGCGACTGAGCGACCCGAACGGGTCTTAGAGTTCTTTAACTTTTCACCTGGGCTGACCCATCAGGTCACATGCCGTTTACCTTCCGTTCCTAGGTTTCTCCATGGCAAAACGTTCGAGTTTCGAGCCGTCGAGTCGCTAACGATTCACTTTCTTTAGGAGGAAAGCCCAATATGAAGAAGACCCTTCGAGGAAGGTTCGTCGTGGCACTCGCCACCGTCGGCCTCCTCTCCACCATGGCGGTGACGGTGGCCGGCGCATCGGCGACCCTGTCCGGTGACCTGACCTTCTCGTCCTCGGACGGCGCCAGTTCGATGGCGCCCGCAATGGGCGGCTCGAGCTTCGACGAGCCGTTCTTCAACGCTGCGATCCCGACCTACATGTCGTTCGCGAGCGGCGTGTCCGGCGGCAACGCCCCGTCCGGCATGCCCCTGTACTCGCCGGTCGGCTCGACCGGCGGCAAGAAGGGCGTCATCGCGGGCACCTACGCCGTCGGCGCCTCGGACGTGCCGATGGGCACCACCGTGAACGGGACCAGCCTCGACTCGTCACTGCTGACGAACGCGGACCCCGCCCACACCCTCAACAGCTACGTGCAGATCCCGGTCGCCCTCGGTGGCGTGGGCATGATGTACAACCTGCCCTCGTTGCAGAAGTTCTCCAAGTACCCGGTGATCCTCAACTCGGCGGTCTTGGCGAGCATCTACGACGGCGCGATCACCAAGTGGAACGACAGCGCCATCTGCAAACTCAACCCGAAGATCTACAACTTCCACTACAAGTGGGTCACCGTGAAGAAGAACGGCAAGAAGGTCCGGATCCACCGCTTGGTCTCGAAGTCCTGCGCGATGCCGAACATCCCCGTCGTGCCGGTTTACCGCGCTGACGGTTCGGGCACCACGTTCATCTTCATGGACTACCTGAACCAGACTGCCGGCGCCAGCTTCAAGACTCCCGGCGGCACCGAGGTCTTCCCCGGCACGACGTTCAACCAGGGCCAGGTCCCGAGCAACTCGCTCGGCGGTCAGAAGAACGCCGGCGTGGCCGCCGACGTCCAGCAGACGACCGGGGCGATTGGCTACGTGGAGTACTCCTACATCCTGCTCCAGCACACCCTGCCCGCGGCTCGCGTCGTGAACGCCAAGGGCGAGGCCGCGGTCCTCAGCCCGAAGAGCGTGTCGGCCGACGCCGCCGCGTTCGCGGCGGTCCCGCCCAAGGAGGGCAGCAACGGTGTCGTGTCCAACTTCTCCATCGTCAACGGCGCCAACTCGGGCGACTACCCGATCGCCGGCTACAGCTGGGCCATCGTGCGCCAGGACTGGAACGGCCTCGGGAGCTTCGGCGGCGTGACCGCCTCGGCGAACTCCGAGAGGCTCGTCGCCAAGTTCCTCGACTGGGCCGTCCAGGGTGGTTCGAAGGGTGGCCAGACGGTCGCCCAGCAGCAGGGCTACGTCGCGTTGCCCGCCTACGTGACCGCGCTCGCCGAGCAACAGATTGGAACCATGACTTACAACGGTGTGTCGTTGGGTCTGAGTTAGTCGCCCGGCCCCGCGGGGCCACCGGCGTCCCCATTCACTTATGAGAACCACAGAACAAGAACACAAGTTGTCATCCGAAGTGGCCGAGAGGATTCGTCTCTCGGCCACTTCGGACCGTCCGTACGCACTCCTGTTGCGCGGCGCGGCGTTCTTCTTCGGCGCCGTCATCGTGGTCTTCGTCTGGAGTGTGGTCAAGACCGCATGGCCGGCGCTGCACCAGTACACTTACCACCTGGTGACCGGCAAGTCCTGGATCTCGGGCACCGGCCCCTACGGGGCGCTGGCGCTGCTGACCGACACCGTGCTCACGACGCTGATCGCGCTGGCAATTGCCGTGCCCGTGGGACTCTCTTCGGCGCTCGCGCTGCTCTTCCTGATTCCCGAGCGGATCAAGTCCTTTGCCGCGTCGCTCGTCGAGCTCCTCGCGGCCGTGCCCTCGGTCGTCTACGGCCTCTGGGGCCTCGTTTACCTCGCACCGTGGCTGAGCCACACCGTCCAGCCCTTCCTCGCCGGGATCACTGGCGGCCGGTGGCCATTCAACGGTGCACAGGAGGGCTTCAGCGTCCTGCTCGCCGGCATGGTGCTCTCGGTCATGATCCAGCCGACGATCGTCGCGATCTCGCGTGACGTGATCGCGGTCGTGCCGACGGACCTCATCGAAGGAGGTCTGTCACTCGGCGCCACCCGCAGTCAGGTCTTCACGCGCGTCGTGCTGCCCACGGCCAAGACCGGCATCTTCGGGGCGATCGCCCTGGGCGCCGGCCGGGCGCTCGGCGAGACGATCGCCGTCGCGATGGTCATCGGCTCGAACCCCCAGCTGCCCCACTCCCTCTTCACGACTGGCGCGACGCTGGCCTCGACCATTGCCACCGAGTTCGGCAACGCCACCGGCAACGCCGGCAGCGCGCTGGCGGCGCTGGCCCTCATGCTCATGGTGATCACGGCCAGCGTGAACGCCTTCGCACGCGTGCTGACCAAGCGCGCCCGGGGGGCTGGCGTATGAGCGACACGCTGACCAACCTGCCGCCGGACCCGATCCTCGAGCGCCGCCAGCAGATCCACGAGCGCGCCGCCCAGACGATCGGTCGCCGGACTCTGGTCTCGAAGATGTACGTGTTCGCGCTGCTGGCGGCCTTCATCCTCGCGCTAGTGCCGCTTGGCTCGGTGATCATCGCGCTCGTGCAAAAGGGCGTCGCCTCAATCAGTTGGCCGTTCCTGCACACCCTGCCGACCCAGCCCAGCCTCATCAGCCAGAACGCGATCGGCGGCATCGGCAACGCCATCGAGGGGACCGTCATCATCGACGGGTTCGCGGGGCTCATCGCGATCCCGATCGCGGTGCTGGTGGGGCTGTACCTCGCGGAGTCCTCGTCGCGCGTCGCCAACTTCCTGAGGGCCATCACCGAGATCATGACCGGACTGCCGTCGATCCTGCTGGGCGTCTTCGCCTACGAGTACGTCGTGGTGCCGATGAAGAGCTTCTCGGGCCTCGCGGGCATCGTCGCGCTGGCGGTGCTGATGGTGCCGGTCATCGCCAAGGCCTCCGAGATCGCCTTTCGTGGTGTACCGACCACGCTGAAGGAGGCCGGTCTCGCCCTGGGGGCTCGCAACTCGCGGGTGACGCGCGGGATCATCATCCCCGCGGCGATGCCCGGGGTGATCACCGGGGTCCTGCTCTCGCTGGCTCGAGCCATGGGCGAGACCGCGCCGATACTGCTCGTCATTGGCGCCTCGTCGGGCTGGACCTGGAACCCGATGCATTCGATGTCGGCGCTGCCGCTGCTGACGTACAACTATTCCGGTTCGCAGTACCCGAGTCAGCGCGCGGCGGCCTGGGGCGTGGCACTAACTTTGGTCATCATGGTGATGGTTCTCAGTTTGGGGAGTCGATACGTGTCGGCGCGAATGAGAAGGGAACGGCACTAATGGAGTCGATCGAGACTGAGAGCACCGTGATGAAGGAACTGTTCACCGACCCGGTGCCGGGTGCCACCGCCATGAGCCTGCGCGACGTCGCGGTCTCGTTCAGCGGTCGAACGGCGATCCGCAATGCGACCTTCGACGTCGCGGCGAACCGGGTCACGTCACTCATCGGGCCCTCCGGATCAGGCAAGACGACGCTGCTTCGCGCGCTGAACCGCCTCCACGACCTCACCAAGAGCGCCAAGGTCACTGGCGAGATCAGATTGGGCGAGATCGACATCTACGGCGGCAACCTCCCGACGACGTTGTTGCGCAGCCGCATCGGCATGGTCTTCCAGCGGCCCAACCCCTTCCCGACGATGTCGATCTACGACAACGTGGTCTCGGGCCTGCGATTCAACGGGATCAAGAAGAAGTCGCTGCTCGACGAGGCCGCCGAGTCGGCCCTCGTCGCCTCGGCCCTGTGGGACAGCGTGTCGTCGCGCATGAAGGCCCACGCCGTCACCCTCTCGGGCGGCGAGCAGCAGCGCCTGTGCATCGCGAGAGCTCTCGCGGTCGAGCCGGAGATCCTCCTCATGGACGAGCCGACGTCGTCGCTGGACCCGATCGCCACCCAGGCGATCGAGGGACTGATGAGCGAGCTGAAGAACCGGGTCACCATCATCATCGTGACCCACAACATGCAGCAGGCCTTCCGGGTCTCGGACGACTGCGCCTTCTTGCTCATGGGCGATGACCGGGCCGGCGAGCTCATCGAGTTCGGGCCGACCCAGAAGATCTTCAACGACCCCGACGACGAGCGCACTCTCGACTACATCCAGGGCCGCTTCGGCTGACCGGGTGGCACGCCGCGACGTGGCAAACTGTCCCCGACATCGTATGAGGGGATACTTATGACGGAACTTTGGCAGCAGTCGGCGTCGGCCCTGGCCGAGATGATCCGGAGCGGTTCGACCACGTCGCGCGAGGTGGTCGAGGCGCACCTCGCGAGGATCGACGCGGTGAACGAACAGGTCAACGCGGTCGTGGAGATTCGTCCCGACGACGTACGTCGCGAAGCCGACGCCGCCGACGCGGCGCGCAATTCGGGCCAGCCCCTCGGGCGTCTGCACGGCGTGCCGTTCACGATCAAGACGAACCTCGATGTGGCGGGCTACGCGACGACGGAGGGTTGCGAGACGCTCAAGGACTTCATGGCGACCGAGGACTCCCCGACCGTCGAGCGGATGCGCGCGGCGGGGGCCGTCGCCCTCGCGCGGACCAACATGCCCGACCTGGGGCTGCGCGTGAACGCCGAGTCGTCGCTCTACGGTGCGACGCACAACCCCTGGATGCGGGGTCGCACCGCCGGAGGCTCCTCGGGCGGCGAAGCCGCCGCGATCGCGTCAGGGATGAGCCCTATCGGCCTCGGAAACGACATCGGCGGATCGCTGCGAAACCCGGCCTACGCGTGCGGCATCGCCTCGATCAAGCCGTCTCGCGGACGTGTCCCCCAGGGCAATCCGAGTGCGCTCGTCGAGTCGGCCTTCAACTCCCAGGTGATGCTCGCCGAGGGCGTCCTGGCCCGTCACGTGGCCGACGTGCGCCTCGGTCTCGAGGTCCTCATGGGGGCGCATCGCAACGACCCGCTCTCGGTCGACGTTCCCCTTCGGGGCAAGGACGTCGCCAAGCGCGTCGCGCTGGTGCCCGAACCGTTCGGTGGCGAGACCGATGCCGACGTCGCCGAGGGCGTGCGGATTGCCGGACGGGCGCTCGAGGCGGCCGGCTACGAGGTCGACGAGATCGAGCCGCCGATGCTCTTCGAGTCCTACATCGGCTGGGCCGAGTTGATGACCGCCAACTTCCAGTTGACCGGTCCGTTGATCATGGCGGTGATGGGTGAAGGGGGGCGCAGGTTCGTCGAGCTGGCGAGCGCCGACTTCCCGTTGATGACCGCCGAGTCGCTCGAGCTGATGCACGAGAACCGCCACAAGGTCGCGCGGGCGTGGCGTCAGTTTCTCGTCGAGTACCCGTTGATCGTCGGGCCGACGTGGACCCAGCCACCCTTCGAGCACGGCTTCGACATCCGGGATCAGGAGTCGGCGATGAAGGTCGTCGAGACGATCCGTTTCGTGGTGCCGGCCAACCTGCTCGGCCTGCCGGCCGCGTGCGTTCCGACGGGCGTGGCGAACGGTCTGCCGACCGGGGCCCAAATCATCGGCGACATGTACCGCGACGACCTCTGCCTTGACGCCGCCGAAGTGGTCGAGAGCGCCGTGGGCGTCCTCACCCCGATCGATCCGAGGGGCTAGTTGGCGGTGCTGGTCCGCCCGATCGCCTACGTCGACGTCCCCGCGGCGGTGCGGATACTTCAGGGCGGCTCGCTCAGCCCGCACGACGAGCACGAGGGGGACGTCGATGCCTACTGGGCGGCCGTCGAAGAGACGAGGGTTCGACTTGGCGACGTGTTCGTGGCCGACCTCGACGGCGAGGTGGTCGGGGTCTGCCAGGCGATGGTGTTCCCGCACTTCCAGCACACCGGCGGGTGGTGCTGTGAGCTCGAGAGCGTGCACGTGCGCGCCGACCTGCGCAGTCGGGGCGTCGGGACGCGGCTGCTCGACGTCGCCGAAGCGCTCGCGAGGGACCGCGGGTGCTACCGGATGCAACTGACGAGCCGCAACGTGCGCGAGGACGCCCACCGGTTCTATCGGCGCCACGGCTACGAGCAGACGAGCCAAGGCTTCAAGAAGCTCCTAGAGGCCGATCACCTCTCGTAGGTCGCCGCGGTCGACGTCGAATACGAAGCCCCGCACCTCGGTGCCGTCCACGAACGCGCTGGCGCGAAGTCGCGCGACCGTCGTGCGCACGTCGACGTCGACGTCGTCGTAGGCCCCGAGCGCGAAGGGGGGCCGTTCCCCGAGCGTCGCCTCGATCTGGCGCTGCATGGTGTCCTCGTCGAAGGTCTCGAGTCCGCAGCGCGTGTGGTGGATCACCATCACCGCACTGGTTCCCAGCAGGCGTTGACTGAGGAGCAGCGAGCGGACCGCGTCGTCGGTCGCGAGACCGCCGGCGTTGCGGATGAGGTGGGCTTCGCCGAGGTCGAGGCCGAGGGCCCCGAAGAGGTCGAGTCGCGAGTCCATGCACGTCAGCACCGCCAGGTGTAGTCGTGGCGTCGTCGCCAACTCGCGATGGCCGTGGCGCGCGACGTACTGGCGGTTGTGGGCGAGGAGCTCGTCAATCACGGACATTGCCCCATCCTAGGAAGGCCGTTCGCCGCGTCGGGCGGCCAGCGGCGTGGCGTCGGTCACTACGCTGCGGAGCGGAGGTGACTATGGAGAGCATGCATGAGGTGCGAGAAGAGCTCCGACAGCCGGCGATTGACCTGCGCGCGATGATCCCCGACGTGATGAAGGGCTACGTGGCGCTGTCGGGCGCGTCGATGGCCGCAGGGGAGTTGTCGGTCGCGGTGAAAGAGCTGCTCGCGACAGTGATGGCGATCACGAGAGAGTGCGACGGTTGCATCGTGTCGCACACGAGGGGCGCCGCACGCAACGGCGTCAGTCGCCAGCAGATGGCCGAGGCCATCGGCGTCGCGATCATGATGAACGGGGGACCGGGCACGGTCTGGGGTCCGCGGGCCCTACGGTCATACGACGAGGCCTTGGCGGACCTGAAGGCCTAGAAGCTGTAGGGGAGGTACTTGATCCCGTTCACGAAGCTCGACGCCAACTGTGACGGGGAGCCGGTGGCGTGGATGCTCGGGGTCTTCGCGAGCATCTCTCGCCACATCACGGTGATCTCTCGGCGGGCGAGGTGGGCGCCGAGACAGAAGTGGGGGCCCGGGGCGCCGAAGCCGTAGTGGTCGTTGGGCGTGCGCCCGACGTCGAAGGTGAACGGGTCGGCGAAGACATCCTCGTCGCGGTTGGCCGAGTTGTAGTACAGCAGGACCTTGTCGCCCTCCTTCAGGTCGACGCCCGAGAGCGTGTAGTCGCGTGAGAGCGTGCGGCGCATCCAGATCACCGGCGACGCCCAACGCACGATCTCGTCCGTGGAGGTCTTGGCGAGGCCTTCGAAGTCACTGGCCAGTCGGGCCTTCTGGTCGGGGAACTCGGTCAGCGCGTGAAGGCTGTGGGCGATCGCCGTGCGCGTGGTCTCGTTGCCGGCCGTAACGAGAAGCACGAAGAACGATGCGAGTTCTTGTTGGGTGAGCTTCTCCGACTCGATCTCGGCGTTGACGAGCGCGCTCGTGATGTCGTCGATGGGGTGGTCGAGCCGGTACTTGCCAAGGTCCTCCATGAGCGCCGTTAGCGCCCCACCGGCCTCGAGGACGGCCACGATCGGGTCGGTCCCCTCGCCGATCACCTCGGGGTCGCCCATCGAGAGGATGGTGTTCGAGCACTTGAGGACCGTCGCCTGTTCGCTCGGCGGCACGCCCATCATGTCGCAGATGATCACGAGGGGGAGGGGGGCCGCGATGTCGGTGACGAAGTCGCCCGTGCCATTCGTTCGCGCCTTCGCGAGCACTTCGTCCGCGACCCGCTCGATCGAGTCCTCGACGGCCCGGACGTTGCGTGGATTGAAGGCGTTGGACACGATGCGACGGAGCCTCGCGTGCTTCGGGTTGTCCGTCGAGATCATCCCCGAGAAGTACTCCACCATCTCGGGCGGGAGGTCGAACTGGGAGACGGCGCCCGGCCCGGAGAGGAAGACCTCGGGGTGTCGGGAGGCCTCAGCGACGTCGCGGTGCTTGGTCAAGGCGTAGTGACCGTTGCCCGGGGGGAACACCATCGAGAGGTCCTCCATGACCGGGTCGTCGTAGTGCGCGATGGGCCGCTCGGCGCGCAGTGTGGCGAAGGCCGCCTCGCGCTCGGGCCACGGTCGCTTCCAGAACTCCAGGTCCGATAGGTCGATGTCGTTGACGTTCCAATTCATCGTGTGCTCCACGGCGTTCATCGTACAGACTGGCACCTGGCGTCACGCGCCACGGATTCCACGGCAGACTGGGCCCATGGAACTATCTGACCAGGAGCGCGGAACGCGGTTGAAGGCGCTGAACGCGCTGCTCGACCTCATGCGCCCCGCGGTCCAGGCCGACGGCGGGGACCTCGTTCTGGTGCGCGCCGACGTCGAGACCGGGGTCGTCGAGGTGCAGCTGCAGGGCGCCTGCTCGAGTTGCGCCATCTCATCGGACACGCTCCAAGGCGGCGTCACGAGGATCCTGAAGGACCGCCTCGCGTGGGTCACCGAGGTCATCGGCGGCGTCGACGACTCGATGGACCCCGAGGAATCGATGTCACTGGGCGCCGGCGGCTACGTGCCGCGCTACCGACAGCTGTAGGGCAAGAAGACCGCGCGATCGCCACCGAAGTACGGTATTATTTAGTTAGGTGAACTAATGGAAACTCTGACTACCGCCGAGACCGCCGCCCGACTTCGTCGGGCGATCACTCGGCTCAACCGCAAGCTGCGCTACTCGGCGCTGGGCGGCGTCTCTCCGGCACAGGCCTCGTTGCTCTCCTCGGTCGAGAAGCTCGACCACCCCTCGCTGGGCGACCTCGCGATGGCCGAGCAGATCCAGCCCCCGTCGGTGACGAGGCTCGTTCAGGTGATGGAGCAGGCCGGCCTGATCAAGTGCGCACCCGATCGCGACGACCGGCGATGCACGCGAGTCCAGATCACGCCGGCCGGTCGTAAGGAGCTCGAGAGGATCCGCCTGCGCAAGACCGAGTTCCTCGAGCGCCGGCTGCTCGCGCTCTCGTCCACCGAACAGCGCCAGGCCGAAGCGCTCGTCGCGTTCCTCGAAGTGCTTCTGGAGGATGAGTGACCGCTCAGCAGATCTCGTCGCGCACCTTCGCCGCGCTGAAGGTCCGCAACTTTCGCCTCTACTTCGTCGGCCAGCTGATCTCGGTGTCAGGGTCGTGGATGCAGTCGGTCGCCCAGGGCTGGCTCGTCCTGCAGTTGACTGGATCGTCGCTCGACCTAGGTATCGCGGTCGCTCTGCAGTTCCTCCCGATCCTGCTCGCCGGCTCGTACGGCGGACTGGTCGCCGACCGTTACGACAAGCGTCGGATCCTCTACTTCACCCAGTCGGGCGCCGGGCTCTTGGCCCTCCTGCTCGGCGTCCTCATCACGCTCCACCAGGTGGTCCCCATGACCGTCTACCTCATCGCCTTCGGCCTCGGCATCGTCAACCTCTTCGACGTCCCGGCCCGTCAGGCCTTCGTCCAGCAGATGGTGGGACGCGACCTCATCGCCAACGCCGTGAGCCTCCAGAGCGTGCTGATGAACTCAGGCCGCGTGATCGGCCCCGGCATCGCCGCGGCGTTCATCGCGCTGATCGGCACCGCGGGCTGCTTCTACGCGAACTCGGTCTCATTCGTCGCCGTGCTCGTGGCGCTGGCGATGATGCGACAGGCGGAGTTGTTGCCGATGAGGATCGTCGAGCGCCAGCGTGGTCAGCTGCGGCTCGGACTTCGCTACGTCTGGGAGACCCCGGTGCTGCGAAACGTGATCACCTCGGTCGCCCTGGTTGGCACCTTTGCCTTCAACTTCACGGTGACGCTGCCGCTACTGGCCCGGATCACGTTCCACCAGAGGACGGCCGCCCACTATGGGCTGTTGATGGGCGCGATGGGCATCGGCGCCATCATCGGCGGCCTCTACGTCGCGCACCGCTCGCGACCGACGCCTCGCCTCCTCGCCGTGCTCGCCCTGGGTTTCGGCGTTTCGATGACCCTCGTGGCCTTCGCGCCGACGATGCTGCTCGCCGAGGTGGCGATGATCCCCACGGGAGCCTTCTCGATCGCCTTCATGTCGAGTGCGAACGCCACGCTGCAGCTCAATTCGGCCGAGCACATGCGTGGGCGCGTCATGAGTCTCTACGCGATGGCCTTCCTCGGCACGACCCCGATCGGCGCGCCGTTGATCGGGCTGATCATCTCGGGGACCGATCCGCGTATCGGACTCTTCCTCGGTGCGTCAGTGACCCTCTTAACCGGACTCATGCTCGTCGCGCAACTTCGCGGGACCGCCCGCGAGGCCTCGACTCTGCGAACGGCCTAGACCTTCTGGGGCTTGGGCTCCTTGGGTAGTCCGAGAGCCCGCTCGCCGATGATGTTGCGCTGGATCTCGGCCGTGCCGCCCCAGATCGTCTCGGAGCGGCTGAAGAAGAATGAGCCCTGGAGTTCGGACACCGGGTAGTCGGCCCGCCCGCGACGCTGACCGGGCTCGACCTCGTCGCCGTTGGCGCTACCGGTGAGGATCTGGGCCTCCATGCCGAGCACGTCGAGGGCGAGCTCCATCGTGGCGCGATGGGCCTCGGACCAGAACATCTTGTTACACGCGCCGAGCAGGGCCGTATTGTGGGTGCCGTTCAACGAGTCGGTGAGCGAGCGATAGCCGTTGATCTCCATGATCTTGCACCGCTCCCAGGCCCTCACGAGGTCGTCGCGCACGCGCAGGTCCGCGTTCTTGTCCAGGCGCGTGGCCTCCTTGACGATCTGCTCCCACTCCTTCAAGAAGCGCCGGTAGCCGGTCGTCGACGACGAGCCCCGCTCGAAGCCGAGCGTGGTCATCGCGACCTTCCAGCCGTTGTTCACGCCGCCCACCGCATTGCCCTTGGGACAGCGCGCGTTGGTGAAGAAGACCTCGTTGAAGTCGCCCGAGCCGTCGACCTGGATGATGGGCCGCACCTCGACGCCCTCCTGGTGCATCGGGACCAGCAAGTAGCTGATGCCCGCGTGCTGGGGCGCGTCAGGGTCGGTGCGCACCATCAAGAAGACGTAGTCGGCGTGCTGGGCCTGCGAGGTCCACACCTTCTGTCCGTTGATGACCCACTCGTCGCCGTCGAGCACCGCGCTCGTCTTCAGGCTGGCGAGGTCCGATCCGGAGTCGGGCTCGGAGAATCCCTGGCACCAGGCGATCTTGCCCTGCAAGATGCCCGGGATGAACTCCTTCTTCTGCTCCTCAGTGCCCCACTGCAGGATGGTCGGACCGACGAGGGTGTCGCCGAAGAAGTCGGCGCGCATCGGCGCCCCGGCCTTGGCGAACTCCTCGTTCAAGACGACCTGCTGGAGCAGGGTGAGGCCCTTGCCGCCGTACTCGACCGGCCACCCGGCGCAGATCCAACCGCCGGCGAAGAGCTTCTGGTTCCAGCTCTCGTTGAACGCTCGGCGCTCGACCGGGCTCATCTTGAAGCCCGGATCGAACCAGCCCGCGGGCAGGTTCTCCTCGAGCCAGGCGCGGATCTCCGCGCGGAATAGTTCAGCTTCTGGGGGGTAGGTCAGATCCATATCTGGCAGCGTAGCCAACGCCGGCGCAGCGGTTCGGGGCCATTTGTGCCCCCGGTGGAATCTGAAGGAGAATGGAGAACTGCGATTCCTTGAAAGTTGGCCCGTGCCCCGCTCCCTCCGCCAGACCATCGACGAGACTCGTGCGTCCTGGGCCCGCTCCACGACCATCACGACGCCCGAGCAGGTGCCGGCGAGCCCGGCCGGTCCGGGCAAGCACCGGGTCGCCTTCCTGCTCTACCGAGGCAACCCCCGCTGCGGGGGACAGGGCGTCTACACCCGCCACCTCACTCGAGAGCTCGTCCGCCTCGGCCACAGCGTCGAGGTCTTCTCCGGCCCGCCGTGGCCCGAGCTCGACGAGGGCGTGGGCTTCACCGCAGTTCGCGGTCTCGACCTCTACCGGGACCCGGACCCCTTCCGCATCCCGGCACGCAAGGAGTTCACGTCGCTCGCGGACCTGACCGAGTTCGGAGTCATGCTGAGCGGCGGCTTCGGCGAGCCGCTCGCCTACTCGAAGCGCATCGCGAAGATGTTGAAGGACCGGCGTGACGACTTCGACATCATCCACGACGACCAGTGCATCGGGACGGGAATCCTTACGCTGCACCGCCAGGGCTGGCCGGTCCTCGAGACGCTCCACCACCCCATCACCGTCGACCGCTCGATCGCCCTCGACCACGCCGAGACGGCGTGGAAGCGGTTCAACACCCGGCGTTGGTTCGGCTTCTTGCGCATGCAGGTGCGGGTCGTGAAGCAGCTGCCCGCGGTGCTGACGGTGTCGCACAACTCCAAGACCGACATCAACGCCCAGATGAAGGTGCCCCTCGAGCGGCTGACCGTCGTGCCGGTCGGGGTCGACCACACCGTGTTCCGCCCTTACGACGACGTCACGAAGAAGAAGGGTCGCCTGATGGTGACGTCCAGCAGTGACGTGCCCATGAAGGGCCTCGTGCCCCTGCTCGAGGCGATCGCGAAGCTGCGCACCGAGCGCGACATCGACCTCATCGTGATCGGCCAGCCCCGGCCCAAGGGCCGAGTGGCCAACGCGCTGGAGCGCCTTGGCCTCACCGACATCGTGACGACGATCTCGGGCGTGAGCGACGAGGACCTGGCCCGCCTCTACGGCGAAGCCGAGGTGGCGATCGTGCCGAGCCTCTACGAGGGATTCTCCCTGCCGGCGATCGAGGCGATGAGCTGTGGCGTGCCGGTCGTGGCGACGACCGGGGGCGCCCTGCCCGAGGTCGTCGGCGTCAGCGACGAGACGGGACTGCTGGTCGAGCCCAACGACCCTGAGGCGCTCGTCGGCGCGATCCGCCGACTCCTCGACGACGGGGACCTGCGGGCCCGACTCGGTGCCGCCGGCCGCCAGCGCGTCATCGAACGTTTCACGTGGGAGGTCACGGCGCGCGGCACGGCGGCCTGCTACGACGCCATCCTCTCCGGACGGCCGCTGCCCGAATCGATGGACTTCGACTGATGCTGACCGCCAACTACGACCAGTTGGGCCTCGGACGCGGTGACCGACTCCTCGACCTGGGTTGCGGCTTCGGCCGCCACGCCTTCGAAGCGGCCCGACGGGGGGCCGACGTCGTCGCCCTCGACGCCGGCCGCGACGAGGTCGAGGGGGTCAAGGCGATGTTCGCGGCGATGGTCGCCGCCGGCGAGCTGGAGTCGGGCACTCTCCACACCGCGGCCGTCCAGGGCGACGCTCTGCACCTGCCATTCCCCGACGGGACCTTCGACCGGGTGATCTGCTCGGAGGTGCTCGAGCACATCCCCGACGACGTCGGCGCGATGCGCGAGCTGACCCGGGTGCTTCGCCCGGGTGGGACGATGGCGGTCACGGTACCGAGGTTCGGACCGGAGCTGGTCAACTGGGCGCTCTCGGACGCGTACCACAATGTGCCGGGCGGCCACATCCGCATCTACCGGCGATCGGTGCTGAGCGAGCGGCTCGGATCGGTCGGACTCCAGGTGACCGGCCACCACTACGCCCACGGGCTGCACAGCCCCTACTGGTGGCTGAAGTGCCTCGTCGGCACCACGAACGAGAAGAACTGGTTCGTGCGCCACTATCACCGACTGCTGGTGTGGGACATCATGAAGGCGCCGCGCACCACGCGCTACGCCGAGCGGGTGCTGGCGCCGCTCATGGGCAAGTCGATCGTCGTCTACCTCGCGAAGCCGGCTCCGTCGTGACCTCGACCGTGACCACCCTGGCCGGCGTGCCGGGCCTGCTCACGGCCGAAGAGATCGCCCGCACCGCGGCCCACCTGGCCTCGTTGCAGGTGCGTAGCGGACAGATCCCCTGGTTCACCGGCGGCCACTGTGACCCGTGGAACCACGTCGAGGCGGCGATGGCCCTCACGGTCACCGGCTACGCCGACGAGGCGAAGGCCGCCTACCGCTGGCTCGTCCGTCACCAGCTGGGCGACGGTAGCTGGTTCAACTACTACCTCGGCGAGCGCGTGAAGGACACGAGGCTCGACACCAACGTCTGTGCGTACCTCGCCGCCGGGGTGTACCACTACGTGCTGGCCACCGACGACGTGGACTTCGCCGTCGAGGTGTGGCCCGCACTCGAGCGCGCCATCGAGTTCGTGCTCCGCTGGCAGCTCGACGACGGCACGGTTCGCTGGTCGCTCGACTCGATCGGTCGGCCGGAGTCGTACGCGCTGCTGACCGGCTCCTCGTCGATCTTCCATTCGCTCTGCAGCGCCGTCGCCCTCGCCGAGCGCCTCGGCCTCGCGAGGCCCGCGTGGGAGCTCGCCGCCGGGCGCCTCGGCCACGCCGTCGCGCACCACCCCGGCGCCTTCGCGCCGAAGAACGAGTTCGCGATGGACTGGTATTACCCGATCTTCTCGGGCGCCCTCGGGGGCGCGCCCGGCGAGAAGCGCATCAATGACGGCTGGGAGCGCCACGTCATGGACGGCTACGGAGTGCGCTGCGTGTCCACCAATGACTGGGTTACCGCGGCCGAGACGGCGGAGTGCGTGCTCGCGCTCGACGCCCTGGGACTGACCAGCCTCGCGCTAGACCTGTTCAGCTACACGCGGCGACACCGTCGAGAGGACGGCGCCTACTGGACCGGCATCGCGTACCCCCAGGAGGTGACCTTCCCGGGCTTCGAGACCACGTCGTACACCGCTGCGGCGGTCATCCTCGCCGCCGACGCGCTGACCTCTTCGTCGCCCGCGGCCGGACTCTTCCGTCACGACGCCCTGCCCCGACCGGTCGACCTCGCCGAACCGGGCTGCCCGCTCGCGCGCTAGACGCGTCGCAGCACCCGCAGCGACCCCGTGGCCTCCACGTCGACGAAGAGCGCGCTCTCGAGGGCGGCGAGGTAGATCTCGTAGGGCGGACGTCCCCCCTCGGCCGGGTCCTCGAAGACGTCATGAATGATCAAGAGCCCGTCGGGCACGACCTTCGGCGTCCACGCCTCGTAGTCGGCCCACGCGACCTCCGCGCCGTGGCCGCCGTCGACGAAGAGCAGCTCGAGTGGCTGGGCGAAGTGCGCGGCGACACGCACGGACGGGCCGACGAGGCCGACCACCGTCGACTCCAAGCCGGCGTTAGCGATAGTGCGTTGCCAGGTCGGCAACGTGTTCAGCCGGCCGTCGTCGGCGTCGACGAGGGAGGTGTCGAAGTGCTCCCAACCCTCCTGGTTCTCCTCGCTGCCGTGGTGATGGTCGAGGGAGTAGAGGACGCTGGCCGAACTCTCGGCCGCCGCTCCGAGGTAGACCGCGGACTTGCCGCACCACGCGCCGACCTCGAGCCAGGTGCCCGCCGGGAATCGCTCGCCGTGCCCGGCGCCGTGGCGTAAGAGCGCGAGGCCCTCCTCGCGGGGCATGAAACCCTTCACCGTGTCGGCGAAGTCGAGCAGGTCGTCCGTGCGGCTCATCAGACCACCAAGGCTACGAGCGTCCAGAGTCCCAGGCCGGCGAAGATCAGGCCTCCTGCGAGGCGGATTCGGTGCAAGGGGATCACGCGCACCAGCGCCGCGCCGCCGTAGGCGCCGAGGAACGAGACCAGGACCATGGCCAGCGACGACGCGACGAAGATTTCGAGGGGCTGGTGGAGCTTCGCCTCGAAGTTGGCCGCCTGGATCTGGGTGAGGTCGCCGAACTCGCCGATGAAGATGACGGCGAAGGCCGTCGTGACCTCGCGCCACCGGGTGCTGCGTCTCTCCGGCTCGGCCTCACGTTCGCCCTTCTCCTCCTCCTCGGCCTCCGAGACGAGCAGGAGGTACGCGGCGCCGCCGAGGAAGAGCAGTCCGACGATGAGGTCCTTCCAGCGCGCCGGGAAGAGGGTGAGCAGCGAGCCGGCGCCGACGGCGAGGCCCATCTGCAGGACGAAGGCGGTCGACGCGCCGATGACTATCATCGCGGGCCGGGCCCGCGTGCTCATGATGACGGTCGCGATGAACGTCTTGTCGGGCAGCTCGAGGACGAACATCAGGGCGAAGATGCCCACGAACGTCCCGACGTGCATCGACGTCGCCTAGAGCTGCTGGCGTACGGTCTGGGCGAAGGTGAGACCTATGCGCATGCGCTCGATCTGCTGTTCGACCGTGCGCTGTTCGCCGCCGATCGGGTGGGCGGTGTGGAAGCTCTCGACCTCGCTGGCGAACGCCTCGTCGCGGATGAACGTCGGTAGGCCGAGCGTCATACGCGAGTGGGCGCTCGGCGGGAACTTCGCCATTGCCTCGTCCCATCGCCCCGTGAAATAGCGCCACACGCTCGGCCCGGTCCTCTCGTTGCGGGTGAGCAGGCCGAGCACGCTCGGGCCGTCCTGGGTGCGGAACGAGGAGAAGCACTTCTCGGCCGCGTCGAGGGCGACCTTCTCGTCGCCAAAGCCGCCCAGGGCGAAGAGGTAGCGCTGTTCCTCCTGGGGGTTCGGTGCGTGGTGGTATCGCTCGAGGAACATCTCGTAGGTGCCCGGTCGGTTCTCGTGCGCCACGATCCGCATGATCGCGTGGGCGAGGTCGCCGTCGATGGTGTTGGCCTCGAAGCGGCGCCACGCCTCGGCGCGCACCGACTCGTCGGCGCCGATGGTCCCGAGAGTGCCGATGATGATGCCGCGCAACTGGGGCGTGCGTTCGCCCTCCCCGTCCTTCGCGTCCCAACCGAGGCGGTTGAGCTGCGGAGCGAAGAGCTCGCGCACGGTGCCGGCGAAGGTCGCGCGCTGGTCCTCGGCGAGGGCCCGGTGCACGAAGTCGACGGCGGTGGCCACAGTGCCCCACGGCGTGGGCTCGTCCTGGTTGCCGAGTCCGCGCGCGATGGCGAGCCCCTCGGCGAGGGTGATGCGACCGGCCAAGAGTGAGGCCCAGCTGTCGGCGACGAGCGTCGCGCGTTCGAGCTCCTCCAGCTCGCCAATGTGGTCCGCGATCTCGGCGAGCTCCGCGCGCCCGTAGCGCGAGCGAAAGACCCCCGAGCCCCCGGCGTTCACCACGACCGGCGCGGCGTCGGCGACCTCGAGCGCCACGTCGGCCAGGAGGTGGCGACTGACCGGCCCGCCCTTCAGCGAGCGGGTGAGAACGGGGGTGATCCACGACGACCCGATGGAGCTGGCGCCCCGCGCCGGCCCGTACGAGAAGGGCTCTTGGGTGAGCAGGCCGTCCTCGAAGGTGACGAGGGGGTGACCGCCCTGGAGGATCCAGGTGTTCATCAGGTCGCGCACGGGCTGTCCGGAGACCTCTTCGAGCGCGTCCCACAGGTCGGTGGTGACGGTGTTGGCGTAGCTGTGCTTGGCCAGGTAGTAGCGGATACCGTCACGGAAGGCCTCGGCACCGAGGTACTGCTCGAGCATCCGCAGCACCGAGCCGCCCTTCTCGTACGTCAGGATGTCGAACATCCCGCGGGTGTCGTCGGGTGAGATGACCTCGTACTCGATCGGGCGCGTCGAATGCAGTCCGTCGACCTGCAGCGCGGCGTCGCGGTCGACGCCGAAGGCGACCCACATCTCCCAGTTGGGGCGCAGGTCGTCGGTGCAGAGGACCTCCATGAAGGTGGCGAAGGCCTCGTTCAGCCAGATGCCCTCCCACCACTCCATCGTGACGAGGTCGCCGAACCACATGTGGGCGATCTCGTGTCCGACCACAGCCGTGACGCGCTGCTTCTCGGACAGTGACGCGCTCTGCGGGTCGACCAGCAGCGCCGACTCGCGGTAGGTGATGCACCCGAGGTTCTCCATGGCGCCGAAGGAGAAGTCCGGAATCGCGACCATGTCCAGCTTGTCGCCGGGGTAGGCAATGTCGAAGTACTCGGAGAAGAAGCGCAGTGCGTGCGCCCCCGCCTCGAGGGCGAGCGCGGCCAGGTGGCCCTTGCCAATCGGATAGACAATGCGCAGTGGCACGCCGTCGACGTCCAGTGCGGCCGTCTCCTCGAACGGCCCAATCACGAAGGCCACCAGGTACGTCGACATCGACATGGTCGGCGCGAAGCTGACCGTGCGCTGACCGTTGCCGAGGTCGGTGTTCGAGGTGACCGGGGAGTTGGAGTAGGCCGCCAGGTGGCTGGGGACGGTGAGGTTGACCTGGAAGGTCGCCTTGAAGGACGGCTCATCCCAGCAGGGGAAGGCGCGACGGGCGTCGGAGTGCTCGAACTGCGTGGTGGCGATCGTGTGCGAGACGCCCTCCACGTCGGTGAACGTGGAGCGGTAGAAGCCCACCAGGAGGTCGTTCAGGACTCCCGTGAACGCGATCTCGACGACGGCCGGCCCCACGGGCAGCGCGTGGTCGAAGAGGAACGACGTGGTCTCGTAGGTGTGATCTTGGCGCACGTCGACCGACCGCAGACTCGTGCCGGCGGCGGTGACGGTCGCCGCCCCGAGCGCCAGGTCCACCGCGTGCAGGGTCAACTCCTGGCTCGACTCGCTCACGACGACGTCGATCTCGACCCGTCCGGCGAAGCTCGCGCCGTCGAGGTCGGGCGTGATGAAGAGGCGGTAGGCCGAGGGGACGACCGAGCGTTCGAGGCGGTAGGGGTTCGAAGAGGTATTCACGAGTTTCAACCTTACGCCCAAACGTTCTACGCTCGCTAAGTGACAAATACGCCTACGCCCGTCTCACTGCGAGTGAAACCGGGTCCGAATCGACTCGCGGTCACCGGCATCGGCAACGCGATGCTCGACATCATCACGCAGGACTCTCGCGAGGCCTTTCGCGACCTGGGACTCGTGAAGGCGGCGATGGCCCTCATCGAAGAGCACCAGCTCGACTCCTTCTACAACGCCATGGGCCCGACCATCCAGATGTCGGGCGGGTCGGTCGCGAACTCCATCGCCGGGGTCGCGGCGCTGGGTGGAACCTGCGGCTACATCGGCAAGGTCGCCGACGACGACTTCGGTCACCGGTTCACCCACGACCTCGCCTCGATGGGCGTGGAGCTCGACCTCGCGACAGCGAGCCAGGACGAGGGCGCGACGGGCCGGTGCCACGTGTTCATCTCCGACGACGCCCAGCGCACGATGGCGACCTATCTCGGCGCATCGAACCAACTGCGCGTCTCGGACATCAACGAGCGCCTGATTGCCCGCTCCGAGATCACCTACGTCGAGGGGTACCTCTTCGACCTCCCTCCGGCCAAGGAGGCGATCCGCAAGGTGGTCAACTTCGCCCACGAGCACGACTCGATGGTGGCGTTGTCGCTGTCGGACATGTTCTGCGTCGAGCGCCACCGACGGGACTTCCTCGACCTGGTGACCCAGGACGTCGACGTGCTGCTCGCCAACGAGACGGAGATCCGCGCGCTGTTCAACGTGGCGACCCTCGAGGCGGCCTTCGGGGCGCTCGACGAGCTCGGCATCCTCGCGGTCGTCACGCGCGGTCCTCGGGGCGCCGACGTCGCCACGGTGTCGGGCGTCGTGAGCGTGCCCGCCCACGAGGTCGAGCACGTCGTCGACCAGAACGGGGCGGGTGACATGTTCGCCTCGGGGTTCCTCTACGGCCTCGCGCTGGGCGCCGACCCGGTGGAGGCGGCCGAATTGGGGTCGCTGTGCGCCGGTGAGATCATCACCCATCTGGGGGCTCGCCCCGAGAGTGATCTCGAGGAGCTGGCCATCCAGGCCGGCCTCCTCTAGAGTCCCTGGCGGTCCAGTTCGGCGTCGAGTTCTCGGGTGCGCACGGTCTCCCACTTCACCCACGCCACGGAGATCGGAATGCAGGCGAGCAGCATCAACGCGTCGCCACCGATCCACATGATGGCGCCACCAAGGTGGATGCTGTCGAGGATTGACGACGCCGTGGACCCGGTCGGTGACAGGTGGCGGTAGCTCGGGAAGGGGTTCTTCGAGGACATCGCGAGGGCCAGTCCCGTGAACGTGTCGACCGGCACCGCCGCCATCACGTAGACGAGGCGCAGCCCGCGGTGGATGGTCGTGCCGCGCTCGAGTCCGAAGGCCACCCGGAAGAAGAGGTAGCCGGTCACGAGGAAACCGATGTGCTCGAGGTTGCGGAGCCATTCGTGACGCAGCATGAGGTCGAACAGGCCCGTTAGGTGCGCCGTGGGAATGAAGGCGAAGTAGAGGGCGAAGGCGAAGAGGGGGTGGGTGAGGACGGTCATGACTCGTCCGTCGAGGAGCCGGCGAAGCCCGCCGCCGCCCGCCGCGTACGCGAGGTCCAACGGGGCGCTCAGGGCGAAGAGTGGGGCCGCGATCATGATCAGCAAGAGGTGCTGGATCATGTGGTCGCTGAAGTAGGCGCTGTCGAAGACGCCGACGACCGACTCGGTCGCGAGGAACGTGACGACGAGTCCGGCCGCGAAGGACGTCGTTCGCCACACCGACCACGCGCCGACTCGACGGGCCGCCATCACGTAGAGCAGGCCCGCCGCGAGGAGCATCACGATCGGGACGGCGTCGAGCTGCCACTGGTTGAGGTGGTGCCATGAGAACTGCTGAATCGTTGTCAACGGCACGGTTTCCATCCTACGACGGGCGTTGAGCGTCCTA
Organism: Acidimicrobiales bacterium; assembly: GCA_025351385.1. GTDB lineage: Bacteria > Actinomycetota > Acidimicrobiia > Acidimicrobiales > RAAP-2 > RAAP-2. Next base: position 43,247 of record JANXWA010000014.1, read on the forward strand.
GGCCCCTCGTTAGGATGTGGCGGTGACGTCGAAGTATTTCTCTCGCCGGGCGCTCGGCCTCCATCTGGCGCTCGCCCTGTGGATCGGCGTGTGCGCCGTGGCGGCGTGGTGGCAGGTCGGCCGCGCGATCGAGGGCAGTTCGCTCAGCTACTTCTACGCGATCGAGTGGCCGGTCTTTGGCATCTTCGGCGTCCTCGGCTGGTTCGCTCTCTTGAACCTCGAGAAGGTCACCGAACACCAGGAGAAGGCCCGGCGCGACTACGAGGAGCACAAGCGCTCCGAGGCCCGAGCGGCCCGCGAGGCGAGTGGCGAGCCGGAGGATCCGATCCTCGCCGCCTACAACGACCACCTCGCCAAGATTGCCTCGTCGCCCAAGAAGAAGCTCTGGGGCCACTGATGGACCCCGCCTTCCGGCGCTACCGCCTGATGTCGTTCGTCACCGGCACGACGTTGCTGACACTGTTCGTCACGCTCTTCGTGCACGCGGTGGACCTCACGTTCTGGGAGCACCTGAAGTGGTTCGTCAAGGTCGTAGGCGTCGGACACGGGGTGCTCCTCTACCCGCTCTACATGGTCACGTGCTTCCAGGTCGTGCTGAAGTTCCATCTCAACGTCGCGCTGCTGGCGCTGATGTTCCTTGCCGGCTTCGTGCCCGGTCTGGCGTTCTACCTCGAGTACCGGATGCGCCAGCGGCTCTACCCGAGCGGCTTCGAGAGCCCGTGACGAGCCCCTGGCTCTCGCGCCGGGTCATCGCCTACGCCCACCAGGGCGGATCCTTCGAGGGGCCGTCCTCGACGCTCGCGGCGATCGGGTGGTCCCTCGAGGGAGGCGCCACCGCCGTCGAGCTCGACGTCCACGCCACCCGGGACCGTCGGATCGTCGTGTGCCACGACGAGACCGTCGATCGCACGACCAACCACCACGGCGAGATCGCGGACCTGACCTTGGCGCAGCTGCGCGATATGGATAACGCCCACTGGTGGATCGCCGGTGAGGCGGTGACCCTTGGGCGCGCCGACGGAGAGTACGTCCATCGCGCGAAGGCGCCCCGGGACCGCGACTTCGGCGTCGCGACGCTCGAGGAGGTGTCCGAGAGGTTCCCTGGAGTGCTCTTGAACCTGGACATCAAGCGCTCGAGCCCGGACGTCGAGCCCTACGAGGAGCTGCTCGCGGACGAACTGCGTCGTCTCGGACGGACCGGCTCGGTCATCGTCGCTTCGTTCCTCGACCACGCCATCCAGGCGTTCCGACTGATCGCGCCCGAGGTGGCGACGTCGGCGGCGACGGGCGAGACGGCCGCGTTCTACTTCTCACTCCAGGAGGGCTCGCCGTCCGTCCCGCCGGCCCAGGCGCTCCAGGTCCCGGCGACCTTCGGCGACGTCACCGTCGTGGACGAACGATTCGTCGTGGCGGCCCACGACGCGGGACTCGCCGTGCACGTCTGGACCATCAACGAGGAGGACGAGATGCGAGCGTTGGTCGACCTCGGGGTCGACGGCATCGTCAGCGACAGGCCGACGCGGTTGGCCCAGGTCCTGAAGGAACGGGGCTGCGCGTGGGACGGGGTGCTGTAGGGGCGGCCTTAGCCGCGGCCGCAATTCGGCTTCTTGCCGTGATTGGCCTTCTTCTTTGCGCGAAGCTTGCGCTTTACCGTCCGCTTTGACATAGGTGACAAGGTTACTGGGTGGCGGGTACTTCTGGCCAAACGAGAGGACTTTCGTGGAGAACGGCGCGACTACCCGGGGACGACTGGTCATAGTAGCGACGCCGCTCGGGAACCTGGGCGACATCTCGCGCCGGGCGCTCGAACTCCTCGCCAGCGCCGACCTCGTCTACTGCGAGGACACGCGACGGTCCAGCACCCTCTTCAGCGCCCACGCGATCCCGGTCCGGGGGCGCCTGCGAGCACTGCACGAGCACAACGAGGCCTCCCTCTGCGAGGAGGTCATTGGCCACGTCAGCGAGGGGCGCGTGGTCGTGCTCATCAGCGACGCCGGGACGCCGGGAATCAGCGACCCCGGTTCGCGGGTGGTGGCCGCGGTCGCGGACGCCGGACTGGACGTCACCACCGCGCCAGGGCCGTCGGCGGTCGTCGCGGCGCTGTCGATCAGCGGCCTCGCGACCGAGCGCTTCTGCATGGAGGGGTTCGTGCCGCGCAAGTCCGGCGAGCGCGAGCGGCTCTACGCGCAGTGGGGGCGCGAGACGCGCACGATCGTCTTCTACGAGTCGCCCCAGCGACTGGCGGCGACGCTCGCCGAGATGGCCGTGCACTTCGCCACGCGGCGGGTCTGCGTGGCCCGCGAGATCACCAAGCTCCACGAGGAGGTGCTGCGCGGGACGGTCGCCGAGGTGGCGGCCCTGCTCGGTGCGCGCGACGTCCTCGGCGAGGTCGTCGTCGTGCTCGAGGGCGGCCACGCTGAGGTGCCGGTCGACGACGCGGTGATCGGCGCCGCGCTGGCCGAGCAGTTCGCCCAGGGGGTCTCCACGCGCGACGCGGTGTCGTTCGTCGCCGAGTCGCTCGGGGTGGCGCGCCGGGTCGTCTACCAGCTCGCGCTGGAACGGCGGGCTGACGAGGGCCGTTGATTCAGTACCCTTGACGGATGGGTCGCTTCTACATCACCACCCCGATCTACTACGTCAATGACGCCCCGCACGTCGGCCACGCCTACTGCACCGTCAACGCCGACGCAATGGCGAGATGGCACCGACTCATCGGCGACGAGACGAAGTTCCTGACGGGGACCGACGAGCACGGCCAGAAGGTGGCCGACGCCGCGGCGAAGAACGACATGTCGGCGCGCGACTGGACGGACCGGTACTCGGCGCGCTTCCGCGAGGCCTGGGACGCCCTCGACATCAGCTACGACGACTTCATCCGAACGACCGAACCCCGTCACTACGAGAGCGTGCAGAGGTTCCTCACCGCGATCTACGACAACGGCTTCATCTACAAGGACGTCTACAAGGGCCTCTACTGCGTGAGCTGCGAGGACTACTTCACGCCCGAGGCGAGCGTCGACGGCAACTGCCCGATCCACGGCCGACCACTCATCGAGATGGAAGAGGAGAACTGGTTCTTTCGTCTGAGCGCCTTCGAGGACCGGCTCCTGGCGCACTACGCCGACCATCCCGGCTTCGTCACCCCCGAGACCAAGCGCAACGAGGCCTACTCGTTCATCAAGGGGGGGCTGCGCGACATCTCAATCACGCGCACCTCGATCTCGTGGGGCGTGCCGGTGCCCTGGGACGACCAGCACGTCTTCTACGTCTGGTACGACGCGCTGATCAACTACCTGACCGCCATTGGCTACGGCCGCGACGACGACGAGGTCGCCCAGTGGTGGCCCCACTCGCACCACCTCATCGGCAAGGAGATCATCCGCTTCCACTGCGTGTGGTGGCCGGCGATGTGCATGGCCGCCGGCCTCGAGCCGGTCAGCCACGTCCAGGTCCACGGGTGGCTGCTCATCGGCGGTCAGAAGCTCTCCAAGACCATGGCCGCCGAGGGCGAGTTGCGGCTCAGCGACATCGCGCCGGTGATGCTGACCAACGAGTTCGGCGTCGATCCGGTCCGCTACTACCTGCTGCGCGAGACGTCGCTCGGCAACGACGGCGAGTTCTCCCACGAGGGCATCACCCAGCGCTACAACACCGACCTCGCGAACAACCTCGGCAACCTCGTGGCGCGCGTGACGGCGGTGGTGAGCTCCAAGTGCGCCGGCGTCGGACCGGCGGCGCAGGCCGACTCGGCGTTGCGCGCCGAGGCCGAGCGGGCGATCCGCGAGACGGCCGACGGGTGGAACCGCTTCGCCCCCCAGAGCGCCCTCGAGGCGACGTGGGGCCTCATCGGCGCGACGAACGCCTACCTCGAGACGACGGCCCCGTGGAAGATGGAGCCCGGACCCGAGGTGGACGCCGTGCTGGGCAACGCCCTCGAGGCGATCCGGCTCGTGGCGATCCTCGCGACGCCGGCGATGCCGGGCGTCTGCGAGGAGATCTGGCGTCGCATCGGACTGGACGGCTCGCCCAGTTCGCGACCATTCGACGAGGGCGCCACGTGGGGCCAGTACCGGGGCGGCACGAAGGTCGAGCGGGGTGAGCCGCTCTTCCCGCGGATCGCGACCGACCAATGAGCCACTGGACCGACGCCCACTGTCACCTGCAGGACCAGTTCCTCACCGAGGACGGCCGGGTGTCCGACGACGTGCGCGAGACCCTTGCGCGCGCCTACGACGGCGGCGTCGACCGGGTCGTGGTGATCGGCACCGACGAGACGACCTCGCGCGAGGCCCTGGCCCTGACCACGCTCCCGGGGCCGGTCGAGATCTACGCGACCGTCGGGCTGCACCCCCACGAGGCGGCGAGCGACGTGGCCCCAATCGTTGACCTGGCCCGCACCGGCCACGAGAAGCTGGTCGGCATCGGCGAGTGCGGGCTCGACTACTTCTACGAGCACGCCCCGCGAGCGGACCAGCGTCGGGCCTTCGCGACCCAGATCGCCCTCGCCCACGAGCTGGACCTCGCCCTCGTGATCCACGCGCGCGACGCCTTCGACGACCTCTTCGAGGTCTTGAGGAGTGAGGGCGTGCCGGCACGCACGGTGGTGCACTGCTTCACCGGCGACACCGACGACGCGCTGGCCTGCCTCGAGTTGGGCTGTGACATCTCGGTCTCGGGGGTCGTGACCTTCAAGAACGCCGGTTCGCTGCGCGAGGCGGTGCGCGCCGTGCCCCTCGACCGGCTCCACGTCGAAACGGACAGCCCGTTCCTCGCGCCGGTGCCGTACCGCGGCAAGACGAACGAGCCGGCGTACGTGACAGTGGTGGGTGAGTACGTGGCCGAGCTGCGCGGAATCGGCTTCAAGGAGCTGCGCGACGCGACCTACGCCAACACGGCACGACTCTTCGGCCTTCCAGACCGATAAACCGGCTCTGTTCAGGTAGTTTGACGCTACCTTCGGGTCCGAGTTGTTTCCGGAGGCCCCCTTGCCTAGCGTTGGAGGGCGGGGAGTTCGCTATCGACCCGCTGTCCTGGTGGAGGGTGGAGTTCTGGGGACATCAATACGGCGGGCGCCCGGTCGCCCGTTGCCGTCTTTGACCGTGGTCGCCGCACTGGTGTTCTCGCTGGTCCTCACTGCGCCACTCGACGCCGGCGCCGCGCCCGCGCACGCCCCTCGGCACATGCCCCGCCTGATCGGGCTCTCCCGCGCGCAGGTCTTCGCGAGCATGAAGACGGCGCAGCTGTACTTCTCGACCCGCGGCCCGGGATCGGCCACGGGCACGTGGAGCGTCGTCGTGGCGCAGAGGCCGGCCCCGGGGACGATGGTCGCCTGGCACTCCCAAGCCGCGCTCACGGTGGCTACGACCTCGCCGCACGGACCGCGCCGCGTCCCCCGCCTGATCGGCCTGTCGAGGGCCCGGACGTTCGCCGTCATGAAGCGGGCCCAGCTGTACTTCTCGACCCGCGGACCAGGGAGTTCGACCGGAAAATGGGTCATCGTGCTGCACCAGTCACCGGCCCCGGGGACCCGAGTCGCCTGGCACGCCACGGTGAGGCTCGCCGTCTCGACCAAGCGGCCCAAGCCCCGCACGACGGTGAGGACGACCACCACCACCGTCCGGCGCACGACCACGACGACGTCGAAGAAGGCGACGACCACCACGACCTCGACCACCACCACGACGACGGTCCCGGTCACGACCACCACGTACCCCGGCGAGACCACTACGACGACGTCGACGCCACCCACGACCACCACGACCTCGACGACCACCACGACGGTGCGCGTGACGACGACCACCGTGAAGAGGAAGCCCGTGCGCTACCGGATCGGCGTCGCCACGTGGTATTCGTACGTGCCGGGCCACTGCGCGACGTGGTACCTGCCCTTCGGCACGCGGATCCGGGTCCTCGATCTGAAGACCGGTCACTCGGTCACCTGTATCGTGACCGACCGCGAGGCGGCCCACGGCAACCGGGTGGTCGACCTCTCCGAGACCGAGTTCGCCAAGCTCGCGCCACTGCACGTTGGGGTCATTGCGGTAAAAGTGTCCTGGTGACCCACACCCGCACCGAACTCGCCGCGCTGCTCGAGGCCCACGGACTTCGCCCGTCGCGCGCACTCGGCCAGAACTTCGTGGTCGACCCCAACACCGTGCGGCGAATCGCGCGCCTCGCCGAGGTTGGCGCGGGCGACCTCGTGCTCGAGATCGGGGCCGGGCTCGGGTCCTTGACCCTGGCGCTGCTCGAAACGGGGGCCGAGGTCCACGCCATGGAGGTCGACCGTTACCTCCTCGAGCCGTTGCGCTCGGTGGTCGAGTCCCGCGGAGCCGTCGTGCACCACGCCGACGCCCTCACGGCCGACTATGACGCGATCCTCGCCGGTCGCGAGGCGGTCATCGTCGCGAACCTCCCCTACAACGTGGCGACGCCGCTCGTGCTCCACCTGCTCGAAGCCGAACCGCTGGTGCGACGGATGCTCGTCATGGTCCAGCGCGAAGTGGGCGAGCGCTTCGCCGCGCAGGCCGGCGACGAGGCCTACGGCGCCGCGTCACTGCGGCTGCAGTACTTCGCCGACGCTCGCGTCGTGGGCAAGGTCGCGCCGACGGTCTTCCTGCCTCGGCCCAACGTGGACTCGGCCCTGGTCTCGATCGTGCGCCGTGAGCGGGTGCGCATCGACCCGCAACTCGTGAGTGAGGCCGACCTCTTCGAGGTGATCCGCACCTCGTTCGGCCACCGTCGCAAGATGCTGCGCCGATCGCTCGCCGGCTGGGTGACCGACGGCGTCTTCGCACGTGCGCAGGTCGAAGAGACCCGCCGGCCCGAGGAACTGACCCTCGAAGAGTTCGCGCGACTGGCGGCCGCCCGGTGACCGGGGGCGTTGAGAGATTGTCGGCCCGAGCCAAGCTCACCTGGCACCTCGAGGTCACCGGGCGGCGCGCCGACGGGTATCACGAGCTGCGCAGCGAGATGACGACCATCGGACTGAGCGACGAAGTCCTCGTCGAGGAGGGCGCCGACTACCTCACGGTCGTGAGCCCGTTCCGAGTGTCGGTGCCCGCGGACGACACCAACATCGTCGCGCGGGCGCTGCGCCTGGTCGGTCGGCGCGCCGGGGTGAGAATCGACAAGTCGATCCCGGTCGGCGGGGGACTCGGCGGCGGCAGCGCCGACGCCGCGGCGATCCTGCGCTGGGCCGGGGGCGTCGAGCCGGAGCGGGCGGTGACGCTCGGTGGCGACGTGCCGTTCTGCCAGCTCGGTGGCCGGGCGCTGGTGGAGGGCGTCGGCGAGCGCCTGACGCCCCTCGCCTTCGAGCAGCGTTGGGTGACGTTGATCATGCCCGACTTCGGGGTCAGCACCGCGGACTGCTACCGCGCCTACGACGAGTTGCGGAACAGTGGCTGGACGCCGGGGAGCTCGAACCACCTCGAGACTCCCGCCGGCGTGGTCGAGCCGAGGCTCCGCTCGACTATCGAGTGGCTTCGCGCGGAGTTGGGCCCGGGCGTGCAGTTGGCCGGGTCGGGATCGACGATGTTCGTGGAGGGACGCCTGGACCAGGACCGGGGCCACTGGGACATGACCGGCCCCGCGGGCCCTCTCCAGGTTCTTCAGACCACCACGACGCCCAACTAGGCGTCGGCGAGACTATTTACCGGCGGCGCGACGCTGGAAGCGGGTTCGCTTCAGCATCTTCTTGTGCTTCTTCTTGCGCATGCGCTTGCGGCGCTTCTTGATTAGCGAACCCATAAGGGGAACGACCATACAGCCCTTTTCGACAGTTGGCGCTCACGGCTCCGGCCTTTCTGCGAAA
>JANXWA010000022.1 GCA_025351385.1 Acidimicrobiales bacterium
TCTTGGCCGTCGCGCGCACGCCCAAGCCCTGGGACACCACCGACGACACGATTATCTGATTCTTCACCACGACACACCCCCACCGAAGTGTTCACTATGTCGCGACAGATGCGTTCAGTATGTATTGAAGGTAGATACTGCCGGGACTGCAAATTGACCTGGACCCCACGTAGAGGTGGGGTGACCGAAGGACGCGGCCATGAGTCGCCGTCGTTGCCAGTGCGGACTGCGAACCCGGCCGGTGCGACGACTCAGAGTGTGTCGAGCAGAATGTCGAGCGTGTCGCAACCGGGCGCGGACCTCGGCCAGGGGAAGGCCTCTTCGACCAGTGCTGCCACGTCCAGCAACCGGAAGTCGTGGAAGTGGGGCGCTGTAATCTGCAGCCCGAACGGCAGCCCCGTCGCCAGCATTCCGAAGGGGACGGTCAGCGCCGGGTGGCCCGTCACGTTCTGCATCGCCGTCGAGTAGACCTCGGGAGGCAGGCCGTGGACCACGGCGTCGGCCCTGAGTCGGCCGTCGGCTAGCCAGCCGTCGCTCGCGACCGTCGGCGTGAGCAGTAGTCCGTTCTCGCCGAGCAGTTCGTCCATTGTTCGCACGTAGAGGAAACGTCGACGACGGGCGGCGAGGTACTCGTCGATTGAGACGCGGAGCCCCGTCGTGAGGTACTCCTGGGTCGCGACGTGAAACTCGTCCATGTGTTCTCGCACCCATGCGGGCCCGAGCGAAGCGACGTGCTCCGCGGTGGTTGTCGTGAACCAGTCGAGGTCGGGGTCGCCATCGGGGAAAAAGCCCACGGGCTCGCGCCACTCCAGTGGGGTCCCCATGAGATCGGCGAAGGCCGAGGCCGCGTCGTGCAGCGTCGACCGGACCCCGTCGGGCAGGGGGCCCAGTGGTGACGTGCGCTCGGCTGCGTAGATACGGAGTGGCCGCGAATCGTGACGGGCCATGTGTCCCATGGTCTGCCTCGGAGGAGCGGTCGGATCGCCGGCGACTGGACCGACCATCACGTCCATCAAGAGCCGAAGGTCGTCACTCGTCGTCGCCATTGGCCCGTCCGTCGAGTAGTCGATCCAATCGTGCGCCGGCCATCGTCCAATCATCCCGTTGGTCGGTTTGATGCCGACGAGACCGCAGAGCGAGGCCGGGATCCGTATCGACCCTCCGCCATCGGTGGCGGTCGCGACGCCCACCAGTCCGGCTGACAGTGCGGCGGCCGAGCCGCCGCTCGAACCGCCCGGCGAGTAGTCGGTGCGCCACGGATTGCGGGTCACGCCGGTGAGCAGGTTCGCGGTGTAGCCCTCGATTGCGAACTCCGGCAAGGTGGACTTGCCGACGACGATCGCGCCCGCGTCGATCAGACGCTGGGGTACGACGCCGCTCGACGGGGCCGGGGGCACGTCGCGAAGGGCCAGTGATCCCTTGCGAGTCGCATGGCCCCTCCAGTCCTCGAGGTCCTTGACGAGCGTCGGTATCCCAGCGAGCCGGCCCGTCAACCGTTCGCCTCGGTCGGCGTTGGCGGCGACGGCAAGGGCCTCATCGAAGGCCGACTCGGCCAGGACGTTGAGTTCGGGATTGGCTCGCTCGAGCCGCTCGATCGAGGCGCCGACCAACGCGGTGGCCGTGAGTCGGCCGTCGCGGATGGCGGAGGCGAGTGCGCTGATGGGGCCGGGTGTGGTGGGCATGGGCAGCTGGCTAGATGATCGTCGGCTCGTCGACGTCGGCGACGAGAACCTGACCCTGGGCCACCCAGGCGATCATGCCGCCTTCGAGGTTCACGGCGTCGAAACCCTGCTCGAGGAGGAATTTGCCGGCCCGCGACGAGCGGGCCCCGGACCGACAGACGCACACGACCAGCCGATCCTTCGCCAGCGTGTCCAGACGGTCGGGCACCTCGCTCAGTGAGATGTGCAACGCGTCCGGCACTCGGCCGGCCTCCCACTCATTGTCCTCTCGCACGTCGAGGACGAGGGCGCCGCCCACCACGAGCTCGAGAACTTCGACCACGTTGACGTTGCGCAGTTCGGTCATGGCGACTCCTTGGTTGACGCGGGTGGAACTTCGTCCCGCGCCAGCGAACCTACTCCTAGACTTTTCACGTGGCGCACGGCGAACCGATCTCGAGGATTACGACCGACCAGTTAGTCCCTCTCTTGGATGATGAAGAGCGGTTGTACTTGCTGGACGTGCGCGAGCCCGACGAGGTCGCTGACTGGTACATCCCGGGGGTGCACAACATACCTATTGGCTCACTCGAGTCCCGAGTGGCGGAGGTTCCGCGCGACGCCCACCTGGTCGTCATCTGCGCGCAAGGGGCACGGGCGCTGCTCGGTGCAGAGCTACTGGCGCGCCACGGGATCGCGAGCGAGGTTCTCGAAGGCGGCATGAACGCGTGGGCCTCGACCTTCGACTCGGTCGCCGGCGAGTTGGCCGGGGCGACGGTGGTCCAACTGCGCCGAAGGGGCAAGGGCTGCCTCTCCTACGTGATTGGCGCCGGTCCGAACTGCGTGGTCATCGACCCGGCGCTCGACCTCGACCAGTACCTCGACGTGGCTCGTGAGCGTCAATGGATAGTCACCCATGTACTGGACACCCACCTGCACGCCGACCACATCAGCGGCGCGCGGGCATTGGTCGAGGCGACCGGCGCCGCGCTCTGGTTGAACCCATCCGATCACTTCGACTTCGCCTTCGAGCCGCTAAGCGACGGACGGGCCATCGTCCTCGCGCCGGGGGTCGAGCTCACGGTCGCGGCGGTGAGCGTGCCTGGTCACACCGAGGGCTCGACGATGTATCAGCTCGGCGACGCCGCGATCTTCACCGGCGACACCGTCTTCCTGGAGAGCGTCGGTCGGCCCGACCTCGCCGACCAGGCGGAGCAGTTCGCGCACCACCTCTATCGCAGCCTGCATGAGCGGGTACTGCCGCTGAGTGACGACATCATGGTGTTCCCGGCCCACTACGGTGCCCGCGTCGAGGTCGCCGTGGGCCAGTTCGTCGCCCGCCCGTTGGGCCAACTCCGTTCGACGTTGCCGGCCCTCGCACTCAGCGAGGATGATTTCGTCGCATGGGCGATCGCCAACGTGAAGGACCGTCCTCCGAACTACCAACACATCGTCCTGATCAATGCCGGCCGCGAGGCGATGGGCAGTGGCGTAGCGGAACTGGAGCTCGGACCGAATCGCTGCGCCGTCGCCTAGGCCGATTCGTACCCGGATTCTAGAATGGCACGGCAAAGGAGCCAATGCCGGGCTGGCTTGTGCAACCGTGCACATCGTGCGCCGAATGGACTGACGAGCAATAGTGACTGGCTAGACGCTCAGCACGGCGTCCCCTGAGGTTGAGGAAAATGGGCCCTACCTTCCGCGACACTCGTCGGGACCTGTTCGCAACTCGGATCACGTATCTCCATGGCGATCGCAGCGTGGCCAATTCGTTCATCTCCGACCTCCTACTTGTGGCAGAGGTTTCCGCTGCGAATCGATAGTTGCTTGCGTCAATGGAACTGAAGATTGACTCTCTGGTCCTCGAATTATCGCGTCCACGCACTCGCCCGTCTTGCACCTTCTCGGGTCGATGAATCGCACGCGCGGAGCCTCGAAAGTAACGAAGCGACGCGCCGCGATGCCGCGAACAACCTGTCAAATCAAGGGGTTACGACTCTGTGACGATTTTCAGCAGGGAGCGGCAACGTGGGGGACGACATGGGCACGGTTGACTTTTTCCGTTATTCATCAGGTGTTTCGGGAAAGTTGTGACCTTCGTCACGTCAAGCTTCTCCTGATGAAGAATGCATTTCGGTATTCGCACTGTGCCTTGGAGGTTCTCTATACTCATGGCAGAGGAAGCGGCCGTGGATTGTCACGGGGCGTCCGCCTCGTGTTGATTTTTGCTGTGCTGTGGTACCTCAAGTTAAAAGGTCGATGGGAGTCGGCCCCTGTGAATGGAGTGAAGTGAAAACGAACGCCGCTACGACGGAAGGATTCTTTGTGAATACTTTGCGACGGATATCTCGACACATGGTCAAGGCAGTTGCTGCCGGCGCCGTGATGGTTGCTGCTGCATTGCCCGTAGTGGCGATGTCTGGCACGGCTGGTGCCGCGACTCCCGGGACCCTGACCTGCTCAGCCGCCCAAACCTCTGGTGTACCGACGTGCCCATCATCGGGCTACGCGATCATCGGCCAGGGTTTCTCTGGGAACTTCAAGGCCTTCGGCACTGGCTTCGCCAATGACCAGGCGATCGGCGGCAACGTAACGCTGACGACCACGGCGCCCGGGGTCACCTTCACCAACGTGAATGAGACCGCGACCACCGTGACGGCGACGTTGACCTCGACCTCGGCCACGACTCCCGGCTTCTACCCGATCACGCTGACCGACACCAATGGCGCTTCGACCATGGCCCTGGGTCTGGGCGTGGACCACGGTCCGCAGATCGCCACTATCGCCGGCAACGCCGGTACCGCTGGTGGCGCCGCATCCACGGTGAACATCACGGGTACCTTCCTCAACGGCGCCTCGGTGGGGTTCGTGGGAACGGGTACTCCTCCTGGCATCAGCGGCGTGACCTCCAATGCCGCCGGTACGAGCCTCTCGTTCACCGCCAACAACGGCGTGGCGACTGCTGGAACCTACTCTCTGGTCGTCATCGGTGGTTGGCCGTTCCCGGCCAATGGCATGACCGCGAGCACCTATACGGTGAACATCGCTGCGACTCCCTTGACCATCACCTCCGTGACTCCCAATCAACTCGGCATTCCCGCCGGACCCGGCAGCTCGAACAACTTGGTGACTGTTAGCGGCACCGGCTTCGAAGTCGGCGCGACACTGAGCCTGCCCGTCGCTCCCGCCGGCACGACCTTCGTGTCCTCGACGTTCGTCAACAGCACCACGATGACGATGATCGTGAACGTGGCCCCTGGCGCGACTCCCGGCCAGGCCAATATCAAGGTCCTGAACCCCGACACCACGACCCTCACGGGCGTGAACATCTTGGGCATCGCGCAAGTCCCGTTGGCGACGGTCGCTGGGGTCACCCCGCCGGTCGCCCCGACGGTCAACTGGGTCTCCGGCGTCCTGACGCCCGGTACGTCGTCGATCATCAAGGTCATTGGCAGCTCAACCTTCCCGATGACCACCGGCTCCACCGTCAAGTTCTCGGTCGCCGGTATCACGAACGCATCTGAGACGGTCAGTGGCACCGTTCTCTCGGTCGACGCGACCAACACCGCGACGGTCCGAGTGATCATCCCCCGTTTCGCGACGACGACCTTGAACGGCGCCGCCGTTGGTACTGACCCTACGTTGACCCTCGCAGACGCCACCGGTGCTCCCGCGTCGGGAACGATCTACATCGTCGATGGTGCCAAGACTGAGGCTGTGAACTACAGCTCCAGGACCGGCAACGTGCTGACGCTGAGCTCGATCGACCTCGCGCACCTCACCGGCGTCACCGTTGAGTTCTCGTTCCTTACGGGCACGGGCATCTTGACGGTGAACAACGGGACATTGAGCGAGTCGACCGCTGTACAGGTCGTGGCGACCAGCCCCGACGCTGTCACTTTCACGAGTGCCGCGAACGGTGTGCCGATCACTTCCCTCAACCCTGGTAGTTACGCCATCAACGCGTACATCGCGGGCTTCGGCTTCGCCGCCGGTTCGGCGGTTACCTTCAACAAGGACAACGTCACGGGCACGGTTACGGTCGTCAACGGTAACGTTGCGACCCTGAATGTCGTCGTGCCGGCCGTTCGTACAGTGACGTTGGTCGGCATCCTGGCCGCACCTGCGGTTCCCGGACAGAACGCCCTGACGTTGAACAACACTGCGGGAATCGTCGTCGGCGACAAGATCACGGTCAACGCCGACCCGTTCTACCTGACGCCCGAGACCTTCACGGTTACCGGTCTGCCGGGTGGCAACGTGGTCTCGCTATCGACTCCTGTGACCCTGAACCACGCCACCGGTGCGACCCTGTTGGACCTGTCAGCGCCCCAGTCCGCGACTGACACAATCCAGGCGGTCATCACCAACGGCGCGGGCCAGGCCTACGTCAGCCCGTCGTTCTTCAGCTTCGTTGCAAATGGCACCGCTACCGCGACCCTCAACCCGGTCGGCACTGGCGCCGCAGCTGCTGCGGAGAACTTCACCAGCATCGCTCCGGCAAACCTTGACACGAACCAGCTTCACTGGACCGTCAGTTCTACGACGGCCGGCGTCACCTTCGGTGCCGTTACTTTGGCTTCCGCAACTCAGTTCGACACGACGATCTCCGTCGCTCCGGGCTCAACTCCGGCGGCGAGCGTGCCGATCAAGATCACTGACGGCTTCGTGACATACACGTCGACCATCGCAACGGTGGCTGGTCCTACCGTCACCGGTGTGACCTTGGTCGGAACCTTGGGCGCGGGCGGCAGCGAGACGATTGGTGTCTACGGCACCAACTTCGTTGTCGGCAGCATGTCCTGCAGCACCTCGGACCCGGCGGTCGCCTGTGTGGTCGTTCCGGCACTGACTGACAGTGCGACGGTCATGACCGTGATGCTCACCGCTGGTGCCGCATCGCTCAATGGCACGGACTCGCTGACGGTCACCAACAACGTGAACAAGGGAGCCGGAACACTGGCTGGCGCGTTCAAGATTGCTGGTCAGCCCGTCGCGACCTCCATTGCGCCCAACGCAATCCCTCAGGGCTCCGCGCCGACGCTCACCGTGACTGGTACGGGCATCCCGTCCAGCGTCAACGGCTTTAACTCCCCATACTGCATGGCGACCGCCATTGAATCTGATGGCGTCACCGTCGACGGAGTCGTGGTCTGCACTGTTACATGGGTCAGCGCGACTTCAGTGACTATTTCGGGCTACGGCACTTGGGAACCGGCCGGGGACACGATCACCTTCCAGCTCGGTAACGGCACCTCGTCGTTCATCACGCCTGGTGTTGTCGTCCAGCCTCACCCGTTCCTGTTCTTCGCCTACCTGGGCTCGGTCATCTCTCCGACCCACGTTGCACAAGGTTCAGTGAACGTGCCGTTCAAGTTCGTGGGATCTGGCTTCCTGCCCGGCACCACGGTCTCGATTCCGGCGGCTGATGGCGCCTTGACGGTGACCGAAGTCACGCCCAACGCGATCTTCGGAACGATGAAGATCCTGTCGACGGCAACCGTTGGTGGTGTGGCCGTTACGGCCCTCAACACCAGTGGCGGATCCGTCACGGGCACGCTGTTCACCATCGACGTTGCTCCGACGGTTGTCGGCACCTACGTGGGCCTCTCCGGTAAGACGACCTCGCTCGTCATTACCGGCACCGGCTTCTACCCAGGTGCAGTTGTGACCCTGGCCGTTCCGGCCATGGCCACGCTCGGCACCCCTGTTGCTAGCAATGGCGCCGTCTCCTGCGGCACCGGTCCCTGCACCACGCTGACGATTCCGGTCACCTACGTTGTCAACGCCGGCGCTACGCCGATCTCGACCGCGTTCACCGTGACCAACCCGATCGGTGGTGGTTCAACGACCACTGGATCGAACGGCTTGATCGTCAACCCGGGCCCGGCGGTGATTGGTACGTACTACGTGCCGACCTTCTCGTCGAACGTCCTGGTGATCATCACCGGTACGGGCTTCCAGAACCTCATGACTGCCACGAGCAGCAATGCTGCCTACACGGTTGGCCTGGTTGGCCTGACGAACACGACGGCGACACTGCTGGTCTCCACGACCTCGGCTGCCACGTCGGGCACGTCATCGACGATCACGTTCACGAACCCTGACGGTGGGACGGTCTCCTTCCCGCTGAACGGTGGACCGAACCCCGCATTGGCTACGCCTCCGCCGGCGGCCAAGAGGGTCGTGGGTGCCGTGTGGACCGGCAGGACGTCGACAGTGAAGATCATCGGTTCGCACTTCTACGCTCAGCCGAAGATCAAGAGCAACGCCAAGGGCACTTCGGCTCGCGTTACGGGTGACACCGGCACCGTGCTGACAGTAAGGGTGAAGGTTGCCAAGACCACCCCGCGTGGCGTGCACACCTTCACGATCATCTTCGCCAACGGCGAGCAGACCTCGGTGAAGTACAACCAGAGGTAGCCCGTATTTGGTAGTGATCTAGTGAGAGGCCCCCTCCGCAAGGAGGGGGCCTCTCACTGTTGGTGCTAGCGGCGGCAGACTCCGCGGCCGGGACCGGCACTACTACTTTGGCGGAGATGAATTGGACGAGGGATCGCAGTGGAGGGACTTGAAGCTCAGCGGCAGCGTCGAACTGTCACTTGATCGACCACGTCGAGCCCGCAGCCCCATCGTTCACCTCGAAACCCGACTCGACCAGAATGTCGCGCAGCTGGTCAGCGAGGGCGTATTCGCGATTGGTGCGGGCCTGCACACGTAATGCGAGCAGGCTCTCCACGAGCTGGGATGGGTCGATATGGTCCGTACCGCCGGTGGTCGCCATTCGGGCCAGCCGGGCGATGGCATCGATGGCTGCGTCGCCCCCGTGCGAGGCGACTTGGGCGAGAAATGCAACGTCCGTCGTGGCCACTGAGGCCGTGTTGGGATCGGTGACGTCAGTCGGTTGGAGGACCTGGATTGAATCGAGGGCCGTGGTCGACGCGTTCTCGAGGACCCTGGTCTCACCGTGATGGCGCCAGTAGACGTTGCCCTTCCCCATGACGTTCAGCGTCTGGGCCTCGAGGTCGATGATGCCGGCGGTGTGCTCATCAATCCCGAGGATGCCGACGTCGTCAGGGAGCTGACTCTCGAGCGCGATGAGGCGATCCTCGCCGAGGTAGCAGTAGCGGGTGTCGTAGTTGCCGCCCTCGGCGTTGTCGAAGTGGGGGATGATCGCGCCGCGCAGGCCAGTCATCGAGAGGACGTCGAGGCCGGACAGCCAGTGTGCCTTGGCCCCGACCTTGTAGATCTCGTAGACGGGAACCGTCTGTGCACCGAGGGTGAGGGCGGCGGCCGACGCGAAACAGACGATCCCTCCGCCGCGAAGCGTGGCGCGCAGATCGTCATCGAGGGACAGGGGCTCCCACTGCGCCACGGCGTAGCTGGGACTGCCCGGTCCAGCGAAGACGTAGTTGGCCGCTCGGACCTCTTGGCGGAAGATTTCGCGCTCAACGGCGGTTGACTCCTCGAAGTTCAGATAGTGCAGCGACTTGATCGGGACCTTGAGCGAGGTGGCGAAGTACTCGGCGATCTTCTCCGTCATCTGGGGTACGTTCGCCTGGAATCCGTATGGCGTGTCCAAGGAGACGGCACGCACCTGTGAAAGTCGCCCCAGGAGTTGGCGGTGCACCTTGGTCATGCTGGGGGCGATCTCGCCCGAGCCGAGTAGTGCGAGGACGCCCAAGGTCACAGGTAGCAGCGTACCGGCAACGGGTGGTGGCCACGGCGGGTCACTCGCTAAGTTGGAGGCGTGAATACCGTCATCGTCCAGGTTCGGGACCGCGCCCGGGGCAACGTGACCGCCCCGATGATCGTATGGTCGCTCGTCGTCGCCGTCGTGCTGTTCATGCTCGAGGCGCGCTTCGGGTCCCGCACGAGCGTCACGTGGGTCGGCGTCGGGGCGACGGGGCTGTTCGGGGCGTACCTCGGCTGGCACCGCCGAGTCGCCGCGACCTTTGTAGCCCCCATCGTCAGCTGGTTCGTCGCGTGGTTCCCGTTGGTCGTCGCCTCGATGATCCACGATGGGTTCTTCAAGGGCCTCGCGGTGGGACTCTTCTGGATCACGATTGGCTGGTTCATGATCGGACTGGCGGAGTTCGTCTGGCTCTTCCTCGTGGCCACCTTCGTACGGATGCTGCGCGGATCGGCCGGACCCCGCGAGCCTGACGTCGTTCTCTTCGGCCCTCGCGGCGACGAGCGGTAGTCGACTCGACCTCTACGCTCGCCGCTCTACGAGCTGACGTCCGAGCAGCTCGAGGTTCTTGCGCCACATCGCGCGCAGCACTGGCTTGGCCGCCTCCGCCCCCAAGGGACCTCCCAGCCACCACGGGAAGTGCAGGGTCTCGCTCCAGGTGAGCTGGGTCGCCATGCCCGCGGGCGTCAGGGTGAATCGCCCCTCGCCCGTCACGATCCCGTGATGAGACACGCCCATTGTCGTGTTCTCGACCCACTCGGTGATGGTCATGAGGTCGGCCGTGCGCAACGGTCCGACCTTGGTGTCGCATCGGAACTTCGTACCGATGCCCTCGTGGCGCTCGGTGAGGAAGGTGATCGAAACGGCGTCGCGCATCCACACGGCGTGACGATTGATCTGTCGCAGCTCGGACCACACGACCGTCGGCGCCGGGTCGTAGACGGCGCACACGGTGATGGATGTCATCGCCGGTTCACGACGGGCGCGAGGAGGCGCCACTCTTCGAGGGGTGGTGAATTGTCGGTCGCGCCCAGGACCTGCAGGCAAACGTGGTCGGCCCCGGCTGCACGGTGCTCGTCAATTCGCGCCATCACAGCGCCCTCGTCGCCGTGTACGACCAGGGCCTCGCAGAGCCGCTCGGAGCCGCCGCGCACGAAGTCCTCGTCGGTGAAGCCGAGTCGCCGCCAGCTGTTCTTGTAGTTGTCGAGGCCGGTGTAGAACTCGAGGTGCGAGTGGGCGCGGACCAGGTACTCCTCGCGGCTCTGACCGAGCACCACGGCCTGTTCGACCGCGATGAACTTGTCGCCGAGGATCGCTCTCGCCCGGGCCGTGTGCTCGGGAGTGACGAGGTAGGGCAGGACGCCGTGGGCGAGCGCGGCACCCAGTTCGAGCATCTTGGGTCCGAGAGCCGCGATCACTCGGGCGAAGGGGAGCTGGCCCTCGGGGGAGAACATCGGGACCTTGTCCATTGCCTCGAGGTAGTCGCGCATGGCCGCCACGGGCGACTCGTAGCTGTGGCCACGGAGTCGTTCGACGAGCGGACGGTGGCTGACGCCGAGGCCGAGCAGGAAGCGGCCGTCGAAGGCGGCATTGAGGGTCCGAGTGGCGTTCGCCGCCGCGACCGCGTCGCGGGCCCAGATGTTCGCGATGCTGGTGGCGACGACCATCCTCGACGTGTCGGCGAGCAGCAGTGAGGCGCTCGTGAAGGCCTCACGTCCCCAGGCCTCGGGTATCCAGAGCGCGGCGTAGCCGAGCGACTCCAACTCCGCGGCGAGCTCGCCGCTTGCGTCGGCCGGCACCGATTCGTGGGTCGTCGTCCACACGCCGACGGTGCCGCGGAGCGTCTCCAATAACGGTGGCCAGGTCGACATGTCCCTCAGCCTAGGTAGCGGCGACACAACCGGCCTCGTAACCGGCAAACTGGTCGGATGGCCTATTTCGTGACGCTCGCCAGCGCCTTCCTCGCGCTCTCGGCGGCGACGGCGCTGCGTCCCGGACGCCGGGGGCTGTCGGCCGTCGTGGCCTACCCCGTTGGGTGGGCCGCCGGCGAGTTGCCGGCCCAGGGGATTGTGATCGAGCTCGGGCTGCTGGGGCTGCTCTCGTGGTGGGGCTGGCCGAGAACCGAGTGGCTAAGCCTGCTCGTGCTCGTGCTGTCGGCCGTCGTGCTCGCCGAGAACGTCGCGCTCGTGGGCATCGCTTTCTTCTCGCGCCAGATCGTGCGCCGTGCCATGGGAGAGGCGCCACTTCGACCAATCGAGATCCCGCGGCCCCGCGACGACGTCTTCGGGTCATGGTGGCGCACGGCGCTCCAATTCCCCTACCACCCCCGCAACATGCAGCTCATCCGCAACGTCGCCTACGGCCCCGAGCGGCGCCACCGGCTCGACGTGTGGCGCACCTCCACGACGCCGTCGAACGCCCCGGTCGTCTTCTACATCCACGGCGGATCGTGGACCTTCGGTGACAAGCGCGAGCAGGGCCGGCCAATGCTTCACGAGTTCGTCGAGCGGGGCTGGGTGGCGATCGTGATCAACTACCGCCTCGCACCGCGCTACCCGTGGCCGGCCCAGATCGAGGACTCGATGAGAGCCCTCGGGTGGATCAAGAAGAACGTCGCGACCTACGGCGGCGACCCCGATCGCGTGGTCGTCTCGGGGGGGTCGGCTGGCGGACACCTGGCGGCCCTGGTGGCGCTGACGACCGACGACCCGACGTGGCGCCCGAGCGACCTCGAGGGCGTCAGCGACTGGTCGGTGCGCGGCGCCATGCCCTTCTACGGAGTGCTCGAGATGACCGGCGACGAGACGCACTGGCGCGGACTCGGTCGGGGTCTCTTGCACCTGCTCGAGCACCGCATCGTGCAGGTGCCGTTCGCGCAGAACGAGGAGCTCTACC
Source organism: Acidimicrobiales bacterium (assembly GCA_025351385.1). Classification (GTDB taxonomy): domain Bacteria; phylum Actinomycetota; class Acidimicrobiia; order Acidimicrobiales; family RAAP-2; genus RAAP-2. The sequence continues at coordinate 12,250 of JANXWA010000022.1, forward strand.
GCTCCATGTCCCCCTACGAGCGCGTCCACCCGAACGCCCCGCCCTTCCTCGTCGTCCACGGCGTGAACGATACGCTGGTGGACGTCAACGTGGCGCGGGCCTTCGTGGCCCGGTTCCGCGAGATCGCCCTTTCGCCGGCCTACTACGTTGAGCTGCCCTTCACCCAGCACGCCTTCGACATCACCGCCAGCCCCCGCACCTCGGCCACGACGAGGGCCGCGGTCGCCTTCGCCACGTCCGTGGCCCCCGCGCGCCCGCCGATGACTCCGGCGCTGGTGAGGAGCTACCAGGTCCCGCCGACCGAGCTCGTCGTGAAGGTGTCGACGGGCGAGTGGGTCGCCGCGCGCGACGCCGCGCGCGAGCTCGGCCCCTTCACGGTGTTGACCTCGGACAACCCCTTCTCCCAACGACTCGACGGCGACCAGAACGGCGAGCGGCGAAGCGATCTGCTGGGCGAGCTGCAGCGTCGCGGGGTTCGGTTACGCCACACGATCGGACGCGACCCCTCGGGCGAGTGGCCCGAGGAGGAGGGCTTCGCCTTGCTCGATCGCAGCGTGGACTACGCGCGACAGATGGCGAAGACCTGGGACCAGTTCGCAATCTACGAGGTGACCGAGGACGAGGTGCTGGTGCGAAGTGTCGCGACCGGTGAGGTGATTGCCTAGACGGGGGCGAGGGTCACCGTCACGGTGACGTCGTCGTTGTCACTGGTCGTGAGCTGGGCGACGCCGCCGGCGGCCAGCAGGTCGACCTCGCCAGCCCGCACGGCGGCGAGGAAAGTCGGGGGCCCGGCGACCGTCACGAGCGAGACCCCGGCCCGTTGAGAGACCTTGGCCGTGCTCTTCTCGCGGCGGATGGCCTCGAGCACCTCGCAGACCGGCTGGTAGACCGAACCGGAATCGACCACGTCGAGGGTCGCCAGCTCGTCGAGCGCCGGCCACGGAGCGAGGTGGACCGATCCCTCGTGCCACCAGTGCCAGACCTCGTCGGTCACGAAGGGCAGCACCGGTGCGAAGAGCCGCTGGAGGACCGAGAGGGCGATCGCGAGCGTCGCGCGGGCCGAGCGGGTGGCGGGGTCGTTTCCCTCGCCGTAGGCGCGGATCTTGACCAGCTCGACGTAGTTGTCGCAGAACGACCAGAAGAAGGTCTCGGTGCGCTCGAGGGCCCTCGCGTAGTCGTAGCCCTCGAAGTTGTCGGTCGCCTCGGTGACCAGTCCGGCGAGCAGGGCGAGCAGGTCCCGATCGATTGGCTCGGTCACCTCACTGGGCCCCGGGATGTCGGCGCCCTCGAGCCGACCGAGCACGAACTTCGAGGCGTTCAGGATCTTTATCGCCAGTCGCCGGCCGATCTTCATCTGGGCCTCGTCGATCGCGGTGTCGGCCCCCGGGCGTCCTCCGGCGGCCCAGTAACGAAGCGCGTCGGCACCGTGCTGCTCCAGGAGGGGCATCGGGGTGACGACGTTGCCAACGGACTTGCTCATCTTCTTGCGGTCGGGGTCGAGGACCCACCCCGAGATCAGCGCGTTCGTGAAGGGCAGGCTCTCGTGCTGGAAGTGACTGCGCACGATGGTGGAAAAGAGCCAGGTGCGGATGATCTCGTGGGCCTGGGGGCGCAGGTCCATCGGGAAGACGTTTTCGAAGAGCTTCGTGCCCCAGTGCCCGGCGATCTGGGGCGTCAATGAGCTCGTCGCCCACGTGTCCATCACGTCGGGGTCGCCCACGAAGCCGTCGGGCCGATTGCGCTGGGCCTCGGTGAAGCCGCTCGGCACGTCGCTCGAGGGGTCGACGGGCAGGTCGGCGATCTCTGGCACGATGGGGTGATCGAAGTCCGGCTCGCCAGCGCCGTCGGTCGGGTACCACGCCGGGAACGGCACGCCGAAGAAGCGCTGGCGCGAGATGTTCCAGTCCTGGTTGAGTCCCTCAACCCAACTCCGGTAGCGGTGGCGCATGAAGTCGGGGTGCCAACGCAACTGGTCGCCGCGCGCGAGCAGCTCGCTCCGGTGCTCGAGGGTCTTCACGAACCACTGGCGCGAGGTGACGATCTCGAGCGGCCGCTCGCCCTTCTCGTAGAACTTGACCGGGTGGGTGATGGCGCGCAGTTCGCCAATCAAGGCCCCGGTCCCGCGCAGGGCGTCGACGACTGCAACGCGGGCCTGATTGACGGTTCGGCCCTCGACCTCGCGGTCGTAGAAGTCGTGGGCGAGCGCCGCGTCGCGCACGGGCCAGTCGTCGTCGCCGAAGCGGGCCGGGAGGAATCGTCCGTCGCGGCCGATCAGTGCGCGGGTCGGCAGCGCGAGCTCGCGCCACCAGGTCACGTCGGTCGTGTCGCCGAAGGTGCAGATCATCGCGATGCCCGTGCCCTTCTCGGGGTCGGCCAGCTCGTGGGCGAGGATCGGCACTTCGGCGCCGAAGAGGGGCGTGACCACCATCGTGCCCAGGAGCGGCCGGTAGCGTTCGTCGTCGGGGTGAGCGACGAGCGCGACGCAGCTCGCGAGCATCTCGGGACGGGTGGTCTCAATCTCGATGGTGCCAGTGTGGTCGGCCCGCTCGAAGGCGACCCGGTGGTAGTTGCCCGGTCGCTCGCGGTCCTCGAGCTCGGCCTGGGAGACGGCCGTGCGGAAGTCGACGTCCCACAGCGTCGGCGCTTCGGCGGAGTAGACCTCGTCGCGCGCCAGCATTTCGAGGAAGGCGCGCTGGGAGACGGCTTGGGCGTGCTGGGAGATGGTCGAGTACTCGAGGCTCCAGTCGATGCTGATGCCGAGGTGGCGCCACAGCCTCTTGAAGACCTCCTCGTCCGCGGCGGTCAAGAAGTGGCAGAGCTCGACGAAGTTCTTGCGCGAGACGGCAACCTTCTGCGCGCCCGGCGTGTCAGGCGGCTCGAAGGCGGGGTCGTAGGGGAGCGAGGGGTCACAGCGCACCCCGTAGTAGTTCTCGACGCGCCGCTCGGTCGGCAGGCCGTTGTCGTCCCAGCCCATGGGGTAGAAGACGTCGCGTCCGCGCATTCGCCAGAACCGAGCGACCACGTCGGGGTGGGTGTAACTGAAGACGTGGCCGATGTGCAGCGACCCTGACACGGTCGGCGGAGGGGTGTCGATCGAGTAGATGGTCTCACGCGTGGCGTCGCGGTCGAAGCGGTACGTCGCCGCGTCGTCCCATCGCGCGAGCCAGGTCGCCTCGAGCCCGTCGATGGTGGGCTTGTCGGGCACCTCGCCGGGCGAGGGGGTGAGGGCGTCTGTCATGGTTGGCGTAGTTTAGAACAGTGATTCGCCTCTTCGATTCCGTCCACGGCGAGGTTCGTGACCTCGAACTGCGCGACCCTGGCCGGGTCTCGATGTACGTCTGCGGTCCAACGGTCGACAACCTGCCCCACCTCGGTCACGGCCGCTTCACCCTCGTCTGGGACGTCGCGCGGCGCTGGTTCACCTTCCAGGGACTCGACGTGCGCTTCGTCTCCAACATCACCGACATCGACGACAAGATCATCGCCCGGGCCGAGCAGGAGGGCCGCACCACCTCCGAGGTGGTCGTCGAGTACGAGGGCAGATGGTGGGACGCGATGTCCGCCATCGGGGTCTGCGCGCCCGACGACTCGCCCCACGCCACGGCGTTCGTCACCGAAATGGTCGATCTGATCTCGTCGTTCCTCGCGAGCGACGTTGCCTACCTGACGAGCGACGGCGTCTACTTCGACGTCTCACGCGTCGCCGACTACGGCCTGCTCGCCGGACAGCCGCTCGAGAGCCTGCGCGCCGGCGCTCGCGTCGAGGCCAACGACGAGAAGCGATCGCCTCTCGATTTCGCTCTCTGGAAGAACGCCAAGCCCGGTGAGCCGAGCTGGGCCGCGCCCTTCGGCGACGGCCGGCCCGGTTGGCACACCGAGTGCGTCGTGATGTCGCTCGGACTGCTCGGCGAGGGCTTCGACCTGCACTGCGGGGGATTCGACCTCAAGTTCCCCCACCACGAGAACGAGCGAGCCCAGGCCGTGGCGGCCGGTCGGGAGTTCGCCAGGCACTGGGCCCATAACGGCTGGGTGATGGTGGGCGGTGAGAAGATGAGCAAGTCGCTCGGCAACTTCACCTCGCTGACCGACCTGCTTTCACGCACCGACCCTCGGGCCTACCGGCTCCTGGTGCTCCGCTCGCACTACCGCTCGCCGATCGAGGTGACGCCCTCGACGATCGCCGACGCCGAGCGGGCGCTGGCGCGACTCGACAGCTTCGCGCGGCGCTTCGCGCTGCCCGCGTTGGCCGGCGAGCGGCTCGAGGTCGGCGCGCACCACCCGTGGCCCGGGGAGGCCCTCGACCTCTACGCGAGGGTCGCGTCGAACATGGACGACGACCTGGACACGCCCCTCGCCGTCGCGCAGCTCTTCGAGGCCGTCGGCGCGGCGAACGTCGCGGCGGACCGCGGCGACGAGGGAACGGCACACGAGTTGGCGGTCGCCGTCAACCTGCTCTTCGCGGCGATGGGGCTGGCGCTGCGGGCTCGCGACGACGAGGTCGATCCGCAGAGTGCCGAACTGGTCGCGCGACGCGACGCCGCGAGGACGGCCCGGGACTGGGCCGAGGCCGACCGGCTCCGTGACGAACTCGTGGCGCTCGGCTGGGTGGTGGAGGATTCTGCCTCGGGAACCCTCATCCACAGGCCCTAGAAATATTTGGCAGCGGACCGGTCAGGAACTAGCATGTCCAGTTGAGGTTGCCGTTGTGGTTCCCTCCGGGGCCGGCGAGAACCGGCGCCACAGATACAAGGAGGCCCACAGTGGCTGTAGGAACCGTCAAGTGGTTCAATGACGAGAAGGGCTGGGGTTTCATCGCTGTCGATGGCCAGCCGGACGTCTTTGTGCACTACTCGGAGATTCAAGGTGAGGGCCGCAAGACCCTCGTTGAAGGACAGACTGTCGAGTTCGACATCGAGCCGGGCGATCGAGGTCCTCTCGCCAAACGCGTCGTCTTGAACTAACCAAACCATCGAGAAGTGAACGACCGCCGCCCTCGGGCGGCGGTCGTTTTTCGTCCCCCCAACTGCACCTAAAGTTGGTCATGGTTACCCACGGGTAACGACTCGGAACGATCGCAAGGACGGGCATGGCTGATTTCACGATGGAGTTGAACGAGGACCAGAAGACCCTCCAGGAGTGGGTCCACGGTTTTGCCCAGGACGTGATGCGCCCTGCGGCGCACGAGTGGGACGAGCGCGAAGAGACACCCTGGCCAATCATCGAAGAGGCCGCCAAGATCGGCCTCTACAGTCTGGACTTCTTCGCCAACGCCATGACCGACAAGTCCGGGCTGTCGATCATGCTCGCGCTCGAGGAGCTGGCCTGGGGCGACGCCGGGATCTGCATGGCCCTGATGGGCACGACCCTCGGGGTCGCCGCGATCATGGCCAACGGGACGCCGGCCCAGCAGATGGAGTGGATCCCTCAGTGCTTCGGTACCCCTGACGACATCAAGATCGCGGCCTTCGCGGTCTCCGAGCCCGACGCCGGCAGCGACGTGTCGTCGCTGCGCACGCGCGCGGTGTACGACGAGGCGACCGACGAGTGGGTGCTCAACGGCACCAAGACCTGGATCTCGAACGGTGGCATCGCCAACGTCCACGTCATCGTCGCCTCGGTCGACCCGTCGCTCGGCAGTCGCGGTCAGGCCTCCTTCATCGTGCCCGAGGGCACGAAGGGCCTGCGAATGGGTCAGAAGTTCAAGAAGATGGGCATTCGCGCGAGCCACACCGCTGAGGTCATAGTGGAGGACTGCCGGATCCCCGGCGCCTGCCTGCTCGGCAGCAAGGACAAGCTCGATGAGAAGCTGGCCCGGGTGCGCGAAGGCAAGAAGTCCTCGAGTCAGGCGGCCATGGCCACGTTCGAGGCCTCCCGACCGGCCGTCGGTGCCCAGGCGCTCGGCATCGCGCGCGCCGCCTACGAGTACTCCCTCGACTACGCCATCGAGCGCAAGCAGTTCGGTCGGGCGATCATCGAGAACCAGGCAATCGCCTTCAAACTCGCTGACATGAAGACCCACATCGACGCGGCGCGACTGCTGGTGTGGCGCGCGGCTTGGATGGCCGCCTCGCGCAAGCCGTTCCTCAACGGCGAGGGGTCGATGTCCAAGCTCTTCGCTGGCGAGACGGCCGTCAAGGTGACCGAGGAGGCGATCCAGATTATGGGCGGCTACGGCTACATCCGCGAGCACCCCGTCGAGCGCTGGCACCGCGACTCGAAGATCTACACGATCTTCGAAGGGACTTCTGAAATTCAGCGCCTGATCATTGCGCGCGCCATCTCTGGTGTGCACATCAGGTAGTCCAAGCCGTAAGATAGCAGGTCTTTGCGCGCCACGACAACCAGACACCATCGCTCTTGGAGGTTGTCCGTACGTTCGTTTACAGACCCACGAATAGCATTTGTGGGTCCATTTGTGGGTCCATTTGTTGGTCCATGGTCCCCGGGACCCTGGGGTAAGCCAGCGGCTGGCCTTCCCCCCAAATTCCGGACACATTTCTATGCCGCCTGACTTTGACGTCGAGCGAATTGTAACTCCCATGCGATCGGCGTCATTGCGTTGATTGATGAATGTTGTCGAACTGCGTTGTAGCGATTGATCCAGCCGGTGATCGCTCGTCGAGCGTCACCCCTCGAGGCGAAGCGGTAGCGATGCACGAAC
>JANXWA010000026.1 GCA_025351385.1 Acidimicrobiales bacterium
TTTCGGTCAGCGCCGCAAAATGCTGCGCCGTTCGCTCGCCGGGCTGGTCGAGCCGGAGGAGTTCGTGCGGGCCGGAGTCTCACCCGAGGCCAGGGCGGAAGAACTCGACGTCTACGCCTGGGGCCTGCTGGCCTCGAACACGCACCGCCGCTAGCGGATGTCACCGTCTGACGCGTCGACGACGAGCACCACGGCGATCCTGCGGGCGCCGGCGAAACTGACGACAGAACTTCGCGTCATCGGCGTGCGAGCGGACGGCTATCACCTCATCGACGCCGAGATTGTCAGCCTCAGCCTGGCGGACACGGTCCGGGTCACCGCGCCCGCGAGCGGCAGTGACGAGCACCGGTTGACGGTCACCGGCCCGTTCGCCGAAGGTGTCCCGACGGACCAGAGCAACCTGGTCGTCAAGGCGTTGCGTCTGGCGGGACGATCGGGCGACGTGCACCTCGACAAGCAGATCCCCCACGGCGGCGGTCTCGGCGGTGGATCGTCGGACGCAGCGGCCGTGCTGAGGTGGGCGGGCTTCGGCGATCTCGTCGCTGCGAGCCGGCTCGGGGCCGACATCCCGTTCTGCCTGATCGGCGGGCGGGCCAGAGTTTCTGGCATCGGCGAGGTCGTCGAGCAACTGCCACCGCGGACGGCGACCTACACGATCGTCATCCCGCCGTTCGGCATGTCGACACCAGCCGTCTATCGGGCATGGGACGACCTCGGCGGGCCGCGGGGCAGCAACGGCAACGACCTCGAACCGGCGGCGATTGCCATCGAGCCGAGGCTCGTCAGTTGGAAACGGATGATTGCCGAACGCGCCGGTGCCGCTCCGCGGATGGCAGGGAGCGGCTCGACATGGTTCCTCGATGGTGCATACGAAGCACTCGCGGAACAGTTGCCAGGGGCGATCGTGCTCGTCGTGATGACCTGACGTCAGAACGGCCGACAGCGTCGATCGGAACGCCGTCGGCGAGGCGACTCAGTGACAGTCGCCCGCTGCCTACTTCTGGCGACGTTGGAACCGGGTTCGCTTGAGCATCTTGCGGTGCTTCTTCTTGCGCATGCGCTTGCGGCGCTTCTTGATTAGTGATCCCATGGCTCGTACGACCTTACTAGATATTCGAAAGGGGCCTTTGGCCCCCTCTCGCAGGTCACCTAGAGCTGCTCCGCGATGCGCTCGATGTTGAGCGCCTGGCGCGGACATCCCCGCACGGCGTAGCGGGCCGACTCGAGCGCCCCGAGGTCCGCGAGCGGCGTCGGGGTCGTGACGATGATCGGGTAGCCCCACTCGTCGACCTTCACCAGCTCGGGCGCGAGCTCGTGGCAGTGGCCGAATCCGTCGCAGAGGATCGGGTTCACCCGCAGGACGAAACCGCCGACCTTGCGCCTCATTCCCAGACCATCTCGTCTTCGGGCTCCAGGGCCGGCATGGGCACCCAGTGCTGGGAGGACCGGGACCCGGCACAGGGCGCCGCGCGCAGGTGGTTCTCGATGTCGTGCTCGAAGACCTTGAGGGCCGACTTCACCATTCGGGTGACGCCGTCGGGGTGGCGACAGGCCCCGCGGCCCTCGATTACCCCGCAGCGCTCCACGAGCCGCTCGTAGACGGCCGGCAAGTTGCGCGAACCGTGGGTCAGCTGGCTGAGGTCCTCGGCGATCGCCGGCAGGCCGAAGGCGCACGGTCCGCATTGGCGCGCGCTCTCGTTGGCCATCCAGCGCGCGATGCGTTGGGTCTCGACGAGGCCGCAGGCCTCCTTCGGAATCACGACCAGGATGCCCGCGCCGACCGTCGCGCCGATCGGTCCCAGGGCCTGGTTGGTGTAGGGGGTGTCGAGGTGATCGCCGGAGAGCCACAGCCCGCCGTAGCCTCCGGTCAGGATCGCCTGGGGATCGAGGTCGGCGCCGCCGGCCGAGAGGATCGAGCGTAGCGAGGTGCCGAGGGGCACCTCGAGCACCGTGGGCCGGTTCACCGCGCCCGAGAGCGACACGAGCGTGCTGCCGGGGCTCTCCTGGGTGCCCAGACCGCGGAACCATTCGGCGCCGAAGCGCCCGATCAGCCCAACGTTCGCGCAGGTCTCGGCGTTGTCCACGAGGACCGGGCCGTTGCCGATCCGCATGATGTGGGGCCGACCGGGACGGTACTGGGGCAGCGACTCGTTGTCGTCGAGCCAGTGGACGAGGGCCGACTCCTCGCCCGCCACGTAGCGCCACGGCGGGGCGTGCAGCTCGAGCTTGGCTCCGCGCTGGCTACGCCGATCACGTTCGTGGATGGCGCGCTCTACGTGGTGCACGACCATGGGGTTGTCGCGGGCCACGCAGATCGCGATGTTCTTCGCGCCGATGATCGAGGCCAGGAACTCGGCCCCGTCGAGCACGAGGTGGGGATTGGAGGAGAGGAGCGTCTGGTCCTTGTGCGCGGCCGGCTCGCCCTCCATTGCGTTCACGACCATGTACTTGTGGTGGCTGCGCTGACTGCGGATCAGCGCGGCCTTGCGATAGGTGGGGAAGGCCGCGCCACCGCGTCCGGTCAGCCCTGACGCCTCGAGCTGGTCCATGACCGTGCCCGGGCGCGCCGTCATGGCGAAGGCCTCCTCGTGCTGCTCGAGGGTGAGAGGGCGACCGCTGGCCCCGTGCAGGACCCGCGGCAGCGTGTTCGCTGGGATCACCGACGTCCCCGCCTCGGGTCGTCCACGGGGACGGTGGGGAAGGGGCGGTCCCCTCGCGGCGGGGCGACGATCGGCGGGGTGTCCACCAGGGGACGGCCTAGCGCCGCGTCGGAATCGGCGGGTGCGAGGGGCGAGAGCGCGGTGCGTCCGGCGGCGCGCGTCGGGCGGCCGAGGTAGCGCCACAGCGCGGCGCCGAAGACGGCGCTGGAGCAGACGACCACGGCCACGAGGCCGAAGGTGCGTCGGCTGTCGGTGCCCGCCATGAGGGTGTGCACCACAGCCGTGGCGAAGGCCAGCCAGCTGAACCAGTGGATGAACCGCCACGTCGAGTTGCGGATCCGCACCTTCAAGAGGCTCGAGATCCACACCGCGAGGACGAGGTCGAAGGCGACCGAGCCGAGACCCACGGCGAGGCGCTTGTAGCTCGAGGTCATCGGCAGGAAGATCGAGATCCACCCGGTAGGGACGTAGCTGTCGATGACGGTACTGGTGATGTGGATCGCGAGGAAGACCACGGCGATGATCGAGACCGATCGGTGCAGCTCGTTGAGCTCGAAGCGCCCTACGAGGGTGCCGCCGACCCGGGTGGCGACGAAGGTGCCGAGCGCGACGACGAGGGTGAGCAGGATCAACGCGACGAAGCCGGTCGCCCGGGTGGTGTACCACAGGTACGGTGAAGTGAGGGCAATCACGGAGAGGTGTCTCCTTCTTGGGGCCATCCGCCCACGAACTCGACCGTACCGTCGGTTCGCACGAGCCGTGCCGACCACCCCGCTTGGGCTATGAAATAGCCGGCGTCCTCGTCCCACAAGAGTGCGGCCGTGGCGAAGGCGTTGGCGAGGACGCAGTCGGCGGCCGAGACCGAGGCGGTCGCGTAGACCGACCGGGCGAACGAGCCGGTGCGCGGGTCGATGATGTGGTTGACGACGGTGTCACCGGCTCGCCAGGTGCGCGTGGTCGTCGACGACGTGGCGATGCCCCCGTGCTCGATGCTGATCCGCGGCTCGTGGCCGGTGACGACGAGTGACTCACTCACCCCGATCACCCAGGGGCCGCTGGCCCCGCGGCCGCGCACGGCCACGTCGCCCCCGAGCTCGACGACGACCCCGCCGAAGGGCGCCACGTCGTCGGCGACGAGGTCGACGACGAGCGCCTTAGCACTGGCGCCGAGGTCCAATTGGCAACCGGGGGCCAGGGTCACGGTGTGGTGCTCGCGGTCGAGTTCGATCGCGCCGAGCCCCGGGGCTGGGACCGGTGGCCGGGTCACGGTGTCGCTTCGCCGGGCCAGTTCGTCGTAGTCGCGGTCGTAGCCGAGGGCGAGCAGGGCCGGCAGGACCGTGGGGTCGCACATCCCGCCGGTCGCCTCACCGGCGCGAAAGGCGGCGTCCAGGGCCAGTTCGAGCGTCTCGCTGATGGCGACTCTCTCGCCGTGGTTTCCGTTCAGCCGCGAGATCTCCGAGTCGGACTGGAAGCGGTTGCACGAAGCGTCGAAGGCGTTGAGCCAGTGCCAGAGGCGCTCCTCGGCGAAGCGCATCTGGCCGTCGTGCTCTGTGGCGATTGAGCCGGTCAGGCCCCATATCTCGAAGTTCATGGCGTCCCAGTAACTGTATTAGTAACAGGTGACGTGGCCTGAAGGCGTGCTGTAGCAGATGGTCGTGGTGGTCACCGGCGCGACGACCGGCGACTTGTACACGGTGGTCGGCGTCGTGTGACCGGGCACGGTGGTGGGCGTCGCTGCGGGCACGGTGGTCGTCGGCAGGGTGACGGGCACGGTGGTGGGGGGCTTGGCGGCACTCGCCACGTAGCCGACCAGCACGGCGGACGCAACGCCCGAGCCGATGAAGATGGCCTGGGTGAGGCGTCGGATCCGCGCGAAGCGGCGATCGCGTTGTTGGGGGGTGCGGTGCGAGGGGGTCATGTGGCGGATCCTTTCCCCCAAAGTCTCGCAGCGCCGCCTAAGGAGACCTCAGCCACTTCGTAAGAAAATCGACAAAAGTGGACACGAAACTGGGCTTCGTTCGCTACTGATCGCGGTCGTCGGCGATCGGCAGGCTGATCGTGAAGCGTGCGCCGCCGAGATCGGGGTCGCGGTCCACTCGCACTTTGCCGTGCAGCTCGGAGACGACCTGGGCCACGATGGACAGGCCGAGACCCGAGCCCGGCAGCGCCCTCGCCGAGGGGGACCGCCAGAAGCGGTCGAAGACGAAGGGCAGATCCTGGTCGTTGATGCCCGGGCCGCTGTCGCTCACGGTGATGGCGCCGGCGCGCGAGATGACCACGATGCGCCCGTCGCGCGGCGTGAACTTCACGGCGTTGGTGAGCAGATTCGAGATGGCCCGCACGAGACGGTCGTGGCGGCCGAGCACCGTGGACGACTCGACCGTGGCGTCGATCGTGATGTCCTTGATGCGGGCGTAGGTTCGCGCGGTGTCGACGCACTCGTCGACGCACTCGTCGAGACGCAGCGACTCGATGGCGCCCTCGCTGCGCTCGCCGCGGGCGAGCTCGCCCAAGTCGGTA
>JANXWA010000012.1 GCA_025351385.1 Acidimicrobiales bacterium
GAAGACGTGGTTGATCAGGATGGCTTTGTGTTTCGAGCAATGACCGTGCAACCCCTAATCTGACGATTCGCCACCGGCTCCGAGAAGTCGCCAATGAAGGGTTGCAGAACTGTCAAGTCGGGCCTCCGACACCATACTTAGACAGTCAGTCGCCGGTAAGTGGAATGAGAATGATTGCGTCGGACTTCCTACGGCCAATGTGAGGTATATAGAAGGGGAGTCGGACTATCAATCATGAATATCAATTCATCAACGGCTAGCCGCCCTTGGGAGCCAGGATCTCGACATCTCTTCGAATTCTCGGTGATATTGTCAGCCAAAGTGACACGAAAATGCAGACTTCGGCTACTTAACCTGACTCTGAAGATGATGGTCGTTTCATCAGTAGCGACTGGAACAACATTCGCCGTCATATCGACCGGTGCGAGTGCTTCGGGCGTCACCGCAGTTTCAACATCTCTTGCTGTCATTACTAAAGTCGGATCACAGGGGGATGACTACCCCGCGTACCTGCGGAATGCCTGGATGGACTCCCTAGTCGATCCCTGGCGAGAGTACAACCGCGAGTGCACCAGTTTCGTCGCCTGGGCGCTTCACTCCCGGAACGGTTTCGAGATGCCGTTCCACGACAACGCCATCGGCTGGGGTTATGACGCACGTCAGCGCGGCTACGCGGTGAATTCAACTCCTGCAGTAGGTGCGGTGGCGTGGTTCAGTCAGAGTCGCCTGGGCCATGTCGCTTGGGTGGTCGCCGTTGGCAACGACACGGTGACCGTAGACGAGTACAACTACAACATCGGAGGCACCTTCGATGAGCGCACCGTTGCACCTTCCTCATTCACTGGCTTCATCCACTTCAGTGACATTCGGAGGAAGGGGATAGTTCGACGCCCATTACCACCAACTTCGCCGATTTTCATACCGACGTCGCCGGAGCCATTCGCGTTCAGCTAGATGCCCGAACGTCCCGGTCGCGCCTCGAGGTTGACATTCTTCGGTCTTCGCCTCTTCTGGAACACCGCAGGCTGGAGACTGCCAATCGGATCCATGTTGCACGATGCCCCTCATGGATTTGAGCAGTCTGTCCTTCAATCATGGGCGGTCTCACCCAATAACTAGATACGTCAGCTAGAGATTGTTGACATCGGACATCGGACATCAGACACCAGACTCAGTCAGTTAACCTCCTGTGCTTGGTGCCAGACCCATCAAGCGGGGCCGTACTCACCAAATTCTCTCGGTCAACCACCGATGCTCGGCCGCAGATCGTTCACTGTGGGTCTGTGGCAATGGCAGCAAGGCAGCCACGACAATGTGGCATCCGGTCAGTCGCTCGTCGTATCGAAGGCTCACTCATTGGACTATCCAACGAAGTCTCAGTCGGGGTGTTAGGTTTCCGGTTCAACAAACTAGGGGGGGATTCTGACATGTGGGCACAACTCATCACAATGCGGCTGAAAGCGGGGAAGGACGATGAACTGGTGAAGGTGACCGAGCTCTTGCGCGATTCCGAACAGCCAGGTTCGGGACTGCTTCGATCGGTGACCATGAGGGACCAGAGTGACCCGAGCCGCATCTACACGCTCGTCGTCTTCGAGAGCGAAGAGAAAGCCCGCGAGCGCGAACAAGACTCTCAGCGAGAGGAAGGTTTGAAAGGGGCCAGGGCGCTCATGGCAGAGATCTTCGAAGGTCCTCCAGAGTTCGTCGACTTGACGGTCGTGGCTGGCGACTGAATTCGGTCGCGCCGCGCTCGATCACGCGTCAAGCTCGCGGAGGTAATCAGCCCTCGAAGCAAGGATTCAGTGCCTCGTAGCAGTACCGCTGCGTCAAGCCCCTGCCATCAGGCTGATTCGGCCAACCGCGAGTGCTTGGCACCAGACCTTTCAAGTTCTGTTTCTGCTGCGCGACGCGGCTGGACGGCGAGCATATTCAGTGTCCTTGAGCAGACCCCTTCGAATCAACGGTTGAAGAACCGTCGCCTGTCGGTGTGTGCAGTGTGGTCGTCCCGACCGGAGCGACCGAGACGTCACTCCTTAGATGCACTATCGAAAAAGTGCACCATGTCCTTCGCGATCTGTGAGATGCCAGGCCTGATCGGCAATGGACCAACCTGCGCGAACATGTGTCCCATGTGTCTCACCAAGACCAGTTGAGTCTGGTCACCAGCGGCCTTGAGGTCCCTATACAGCTCGATCGATTGCGACTCATGGACCAGCTTGTCGTCAATACCTTGAACAATGAGTATTGGCGGCGCGTTGGGAGTAACAGAACTCGTCGGACTCGCCAGAACGAGATTGTGCGGATTTGGCCCAAAGACCTGATGAATGTCGAAGGGCGAAAACCCCGAACCCTTCTCCGTGAGGTTCGCCGGACCAAACATGTCGACTACCGCAACTAGGTCGCTCGAATCGGCTTGATAGGGACCGATGTCGAATGCGGAGTTCGGACCAGTGAGCGCAGCCAGCGCCACGAGCTGCCCTCCCACACTGGTTCCGAATGCGTATACCCTGCTTCGGTTCAGTCCGTACTTCCGTGCCTTGTCTCGCAGATATCTGATTGCGCACTTGACGTCCTCGATCTGCGCAGGAAAGTGAAACCGAGGAGCAAGCCGATAGTTCACGCTGGCGACCGCATATCCAGCTGAAGCGAGGGCATCAAGGAAGATGGGGTTCAGGTCGGACTTGGCGCCTCCGGTCATTCCTCCTCCATGAGCAAATATCGCAATGGGCAGCGGATGAGTCACTGCGACACGTGGGATGTAGAGGTCCAGCCTTTGCGAGTTGCAGTAGGTCAAGTTCTGGTGCACCGTGCCAAGCGCGAACGGCCCTTTGTGTGACGTGGAGTCGCACCCAGCCAAGAGACCGGCGACGAGCAGGCCGGCAGCAAGGCGTCGCAACAAGGGCAAGACCCTGCTTCGGAGTGGAGCAATCGGAGAGGGCGAGCGTGTCAATCCACCATCGATCGAGGTCAATGCTCGCAATCGCCGGCGATCTTGTGCCAACGGGTTAACGCTACGAGAACGAACCCTTCTCAATTTCAATTTCCTTCTTGATCTGATAGCCAGTGATCGGCTGGCGGCCCAGGAACCGCTAGACGCGAGCCGACAGGATCACGGCCCACCCTAACAACGGGCGGATGATCCAAACAGCCGAGCGACTCGACGTTGATAACAATTGCGTGGCTCAAGATGGCAGTCGTTCGCCGAATTGCGGAAGCGACGGAACGCTGCGATCAACGCTTCATGATGCCATTGGGTACTCGCCACCGGAGCTCGGTACCGGACCCAGTTCTGACGTAACCCAGTTTCTGGGACCCCCGACCCGAGCCAATGACCGTCAAACTGGTGACACGCCTGCTTGCAGAACTCTCAAGACTCCTTCAATCATCACGACTGCAACAAAGGCGAATGAAGTCGAGCAGCGCCGGCACCACAACTGAGCACTGTCATTGAATGGTGCGCCGGTCGCGCGAAGTTCTGCGAGACTCCGTAGATGAACGAACAACTGTGGCCGAAGGTGGATGACTATTTGGTATCTCTGCTCTTGCCGGTAGACGAGGCGCTTGACCAAGCGCTCGCGGCCAGCGACGAGGCGGGGTTACCCAAGATCAACGTGGCGCCGAATCAAGGCAAGTTGCTCACGTTGCTTTCGAGAATGAGTGGCGCATCACGCATTCTTGAGATTGGTACTCTCGGTGGCTACAGCACCATCTGGCTTGCGCGCTCGTTGCCGAGCGACGGGGCGTTGGTCTCGTTGGAGCTGGATGCCCACCACGCGCACGTTGCACGTGAGAATCTCGATCGGGCGGGGCTTGGGTCACTCGTCGAAATTCGCGTCGGACCGGCCACCGCGTCGCTTCGCCAGATGATCGATGACGGCGCTGATCCCTTTGATTTCATCTTCATCGATGCGGACAAGGAGGGCTACCCCGACTATTTGGAACTCTCACTTCTTCTGTCGCGAGTGGGAACGGTGATAGTGGCTGACAACGTCGTGCGAAGTGGGGAGGTCGCGAACCTTGAGAGCTCTGACCCGCGGGTACTGGGCGTACGAACATTCTTAGAGCGTGCGGCGGCCGACGGCCGACTCGATGGAACGGCTGTGCAGACCGTTGGCAGTAAGGGCTACGACGGCTTCGCACTCTTCGTCGTCACCGGTACATCGGCCACATAGGTACATTCAGACGAAGCGGGAGTTCGTCGACCTCGGCCGACGGCAACTCGAAGTAGTGCCCTTCAATAGCGGACGGAGCCAAGACCCCTGCGCCGAACTTGTGACAACTGGCTCTAACCGCTGACCGCAGATTCACGGTCGGACATTGACGACACCAACCGGTAGCTCAGGTACGTGACACCGTTGTCGTAGCTCTCCAACGAAGTGAGTGACCACTTGCTCGCTGACGCGGTGTCGGTATAGAGGCGTGGCCCCGAGCCCCGCATCAGTGGATAGATGCACAGATGAAGTTCGTCCACCAACCCGTCGGCGAGAAGCGCGCGAACCAGTGTTCCACTTCCACTGACGTAGATCGCTCCCTTCGTGCTCTCCTTCAACCCGCGGACGACATCGGATTGATAGGGTCCCAAAACTGTCGAATTCCTCCATGCGACCGTGTCAAGGGTCGATGAGACGACGTACTTGTGTGTGTCATTCATGAAAGGTGCACCCGGGTCGTCGTCGGCCGTTCGCACCGACCACGCCGGCTCGAACATCTCGTAGGTATTCCGACCTAGCAGGATCCCCTCACAGCCGTCCATGGCCTTCGCGATGGCGTGGCCCATCCGAGGATCAAATCCGTATTCAAAAGTCCATGTCGGGGCGTCGATAACTCCGTCCAGAGACATGAATTCATGTACTCGAATGTCTCCCACTGATCGACCTCCAAGATTGCTGACACTCTATAGACCGCGTTGATCCGGTCGCAAGGTCGCCAATCACATGGTTGGCGATGCTCGCAAACCCCCAACGCCACTCCCGACAGGACAGTCGTCGAGTCACGTGTCTGACACCGGCTCCGGGACTCGACATGCAATGCGTTGGTGGCTCCGGACGCCACGTTCGTCCTCTCGATTCCCAAAGCGCCTCAGGTATCGGTCGCCAATGACCGGGGACAGGCCTGGCGCGTAGGGTCACCGACGGCGGCGATCCTGCCGGGGACTCTGGCAGAAATGAAGTCAAGCGGACCAGGCGGTAGCTGGACAGTCCCGAGGGACGCCACGAAACAGGCGTAGCACTGGCTACTAATAGAGGCCAACAATCTCGCCGAACTCGTCGAGGTCAATCGACTCGGCGGCCGGATGCGAACTGAGTCCCGGCATCGTGCGCATGTCGCCGCTCACTGCGTAGATGTATCCGGCCCCAGCCGAGGCGCGTACCTCGCGCACTGGCAGACGCCAGCCCGTCGGTGCGCCGTGCAACGTCCGATCCGAGGAGATGGAGAGGTGGGTCTTGGCGATGCAGACCATGAAGCCCCCGAAGCCATTGCGCTCAAAGAGGTCCAGCCGCTGGGCCGCTGCGGGAGCGAAATCGACCCCGTCGGCGCCGTACACCTGGGTGGCAATCGTGGTGATCTTCTCGCGCAGTCCCATGTCACTCGGGTACAGCGTTCGATAGTTCGATGGTCGGTTGGCCGCTTCGGCGACCGCTTCGGCGAGGTCCGTCGCGCCATTGCCGCCCAGTGCGAAGTGGTGGGATACTGCGCAGTTCACCCGCATCTCGGTGCAGACCTCGCGAATCACGTCGTATTCGGACTCGAAGTCCTCGGGGAAGGCGTTGATCGCCACTACGGGAGTGACACCGTGAATCATGACGTTCTCGATCTGCTTCTTGAGATTCGCGCTACCGGCGAGCACCTCGTCAGGATTCTCCGCAAGCATGTCGGGCGGCAGCGGCCTTCCGGCGACGACCTTGTGCCGTCCGGAGTGGGCCTTCAGCGCCCGCACGGTGGCAACGATCACCGCCGCGTCGGGGACCAGCCCGGAAACTCGGCACTTGATATTGAAGAAGCGCTCCGCGCCCATGTCCGCACCGAAACCGGCCTCGGTGAGCAGGTAGTCGCCGGTATGAATTCCGATGAGATCGGCCACGATCGACGAGTTCCCATGGGCGATATTGCCGAACGGTCCGGCGTGCACGAAGACCGGCGTGTTCTCGATGGTCTGCAGGAGGTTCGGCTTGAGCGCTTCTCGGAGGATGACGGCCATCGCGCCCGCGGCCTTCAGCTCCTCCGCAGTCACCGGACGACCCTTCTTCGTGTAGCCGACTACCACCCGTCCAAGCCGTTCGCGCATGTCTTGCAACGACGTCGAGAGGGCGAGGATCGCCATCACTTCGCTCGCGGCGGTGATGTCGAAGCCACTTTGGCGAGGCACGCCATCCTGACTCGAGCCCAGTCCGAGCACGATATTTCTCAAGGCCCGATCGTTGACGTCGAGGCAGCGTCGCCATGTGATTGCGTTGAGATCCAGTTCCCGTTCGTTGCCGAAGTAGAGGTGATTGTCGACCATGGCCGAAAGTTGGTTGTGTGCAGCCGTAACCGCGTGCATGTCGCCAGTGAGGTGCAGGTTCAAGGATTCGAAGGGTCCCGCCTGGCTGTACCCACCGCCGGCCGCTCCGCCCTTGATTCCCAGCGTCGGGCCATCGACGACTGGCGGATGGCGGCGGTGGCTCGGAGTCCGATCTTGGAAAAGGCCTGGGCGAGACCTAGCGTTGTCGTTGTCTTGCCCTCACCGAGCGGAGTCGGCGTGATGGCGGTGACGACCACGTACTTCGCCCTCGGGCGGTCGGCCAACGAGTCGATCGCGTCGAGGTGAACCTTCGCCACGTACTTGCCATGGGTGTCGAGCAGGGACTCGTCGATGCCGATGGAGGCGGCGATGTCCACGATTGGTCGCAGCGTGGCATTGCGTGCGATCGTGAGAGCAGATTCCATTGCGGTCATGACAACCCCCTCGGGCAAGTCGTTTCTGCCACTTAGAGTTGCGGCACAGTCTAAGTGGAACTAGATCGAGACCAAGGTAACACCGTCGGTCCTGGACGAGCATGACCGGACCGGCTGGGTGATCCCGCCTCGCGAATCACCGCAGTCCGACGAGCGATACCGCGGGCACGATCCTCGCGAGGGAAGTTGTTCCGGATCTCGTCACTGTGAGCCCACTCGTGTGTGAGGGCTTCGCCTAGGGATACTGGCCTCGGGCCTCGGGCCTCGCGTCCCGTGAGGAGCGGAGCAGTTGTGCACTAGCATGTCGTCACAGTTCTGCAGACGATGTGGGGGTGGATGAATGGCGAAGATCCTCTGTGTTCTTTACGACGATCCGGTCGGTGGACTTCCGCTCGAATATCCACGCGACACGATTCCGGTGATTGGCTCGTATCCCGGAGGTCAGACAACCCCTACACCTTCCGGCATCGACTTCACACCAGGTCACATGCTCGGGAGTGTCTCCGGGGAGCTAGGACTGCGCCATTTTCTCGAGGGAGCAGGCCATACGCTTGTCGTCACGTCCGACAAGGATGGTCCCGACTCGCGGTTCGAGCGAGAACTGATTGACGCGGATGTGGTGATTTCTCAACCATTCTGGCCGGCGTACCTGACGGCAGAGAGGATCGAGAAGGCGCCCAATCTGAAGCTGGCCGTCACCGCCGGTATCGGTTCGGATCACGTCGACCTCCAGGCCGCTGCAGCTCACGGGGTCACGGTCGCCGAGGTCACCTACTCCAACAGCATCAGCGTCTCGGAACACGTGGTGATGATGATCCTCGCATTGGTACGCAACTACATACCTTCGTACGGGTGGGTAGTGCGGGGAGGCTGGAACATCGCGGACTGTGTCGATCGCTCGTATGACCTGGAGGGCATGGCGGTGGGCACGGTGGCCGCTGGACGAATCGGCACGGCGGTGCTTCGACGGCTGAAGCCGTTCGGTGTCGAACTGCACTACACGGACCGACACCGGCTACCCGAGGACGTCGAGAGTGAGCTTGGCCTGACGTTTCATGACAGCACTGAGGCGATGGTCCCCGTCTGCGACGTGGTGACCATCAACGCACCGCTTTATCCAGGCACTGAAGGCCTCTTTGACGACAAGCTGATCGGCACCATGAAGCGAGGGGCCTACCTGGTCAACACCGCTCGAGGGAAGATTTGTAACACTGAAGCGGTGGTGCGGGCCTTGGAGTCCGGACGACTGGCCGGGTACGCGGGTGACGTCTGGTTCCCGCAGCCGGCCCCGGAGGACCATCCTTGGCGTACGATGCCCCATCACGGCATGACCCCACACATATCGGGAACCTCATTGTCGGCCCAGGCCCGTTACGCGGCCGGAACGCGCGAGATACTCGAGTGCTTCTTCGAGGGACGTCCTATTCGTGATGAGTACCTCATCGTGGACGGGGGCCGACTGGCGGGAACGGGTGCTCATTCGTACGGCGAGGGAAACGCCACCGCGGGTTCCGAAGAAGCGTCACGATTCAAGCGTGGATGATCTGCGAAGTTCGTCGGAGGACTGATCGTCGTAGTGGTCCTTATGTGGCCAGGAGTTCATGAGCCTCAGTTCGCGTAAGGATTGGCGAGTCTCAAGTCCCGTGGTTCGATCGATGCCAATCGCCGTGCATTGGGTTTCAATCAGCGAGACTCCATTTGCCGTGGGTTGCCCTCGGCCTCTGGGCGCAGCATGACGTGACAACGTGGCGAGGGATCGACTCGGGCGCCACATCGTCAGTTCGACGACATGTGGTGCATTCGAGCATCACGCAGGCTGCAGCGTGAACCGCCAACTCTGAATCGCGGTCCCGTGCGTAGCATGGTCGTTGATCACCGACGGGGGGACCTCATGGAACTTCGAATCTTCACCGAGCCGCAACAAGGCGCCATCTACGACGACCTGTTGCGGGTCGCGCAAGAGGCTGAACGGCTTGGCTTCGCCGGCTTCTTTCGCTCTGACCACTATCTGAGGATGGGTTCGGGGTCGGGACTCCCCGGTCCCACCGACGCGTGGATGACAATGGCGGCACTGGCCCGTGAGACGCACAGCATTCGTCTCGGCACGCTCATGACGTCAGCGACTTTTCGTCTACCGGGTCCGCTCGCTATCGCGGTGGCCCAGGCAGATCACATGAGCGGCGGCCGCATTGAACTCGGCATTGGTGCGGGATGGTTCAACGAGGAGCACACCGCTTACGCCATTCCGTTTCCCGCGATGGGGGAGCGATTCGACCGGTTGACGGAGCAGCTGGAGATCATCACGGGACTCTGGTCGACGCCGGTTGGGGAGACCTTTGGTTACGACGGCGCGCATTACCGGTTGACCGACTCTCCAGCGCTGCCCAAGCCGGTTCAACAGCCCCACCCTCCGATCATCATCGGTGGGGGAGGGAAGGTTCGCACTCCGGGACTTGCGGCGAGGTTCGCGAACGAGTTCAATATGCCCTTCTCCAGCATCGATGACACGAAGGAGCAGTTTCGAAGGGTTTTGAAGGCGTGTGACGAGCGAGGTCGCACCACCGACATTGTCCTCTCGGCCGCGCAGGTCCTCTGCATTGGTGAGAGTGAACCTGACGTGGCGAGACGGGCCGATCGAATTGGCAGAGAGCCCGCCGAACTTCGCGCCAACGGTCTCGCCGGGACCGTCGACGAAGTGAAGACGAAGATTCAGCTGTTCGCTGACGCTGGAGTCACACGTTTGTATCTCCAATTGCTTGATCTCACCGACCTCGAACAATTGGCCATCATGGCCGAACAGATCGAACCAACCACCGACTGATTGATCGCTAACGCCAGGTTGACGGTAGACCCATCTACTCCGAGAGGCGTCTCTGCGCCGAGAGCAGAAGGTCGGACCTCGTATCTGGCCGGCCACCGAAAAACCGATCGATGGCGCTGACACCGTGCGTTGAGCGAGCACGGTCATGACTTAGTTCTCATAAGGGCTCGAGCCAAGCGTCCTTCGCCTGCACTGGACGCTCCGCTACGCTCCAGACGTTGTCACCAGTGGTGGCATCGCACGAAGGAGTGGTCGATGGCAGAGGTTCCGGACTTCCACACCTCGGGCGTGGAAGATGGCGATGAGCTGGTGTTTCACAATCAATCTGAGTGTCCAGTGGGAAGCGCCGTGACCGAGAGGGGGATCGCAGTCTCCGGTCGGGGCTACTACCGGACTCTCTGTGCTCATTGCCGCTCCATTGTTGGCGGTTACAAGAGGGTTGACCCTCTCTAGCGGTCCAGACGCCGGTCGACCTGCTCGGTCAATGTTGGCGGCCGTAGATCCCTGAAAGGCGGGCGGCCGCGAGCTTGCGGCGAAGCTTGGGCATGCAGAGCTGGCAACCGGTGGTCCACTCGAGTCCGGCGCCGAGCGCTGCAATCACGTCGGTGTCGGTCGCCAGCCCTTCCAAAGTGGCGTAGGGAGTCCTCGCCAAGCGGCAGCTTTCGAGGTGGAGCACCCGGTGGGGTCGGCACTCGCGCCAAGTCGATATTTCACAGTTCCACCTCCGAATTGCGTCAGACGTCGTGGTCCCACTGTGACGCCCGTGGAGCCGAGAAGCAATGATCGTATTGTGAATTCATCACCACGAAACATTTGGCCCGCCAGGTTGGGCCACTGTCGACACCGGCCAGAGCGGCGACCAATCGTCTTTGCGGCAGGCGACTAAGAAAGTGGCGTTAACCTCTTCGAGTCGTCACGAGGAGCGGTATCAGCCGTTCGGTCTTGGTCTGATATGCCGCGTACGGAGGGAAGGCCGCTACGGCCCGCTCCCACCATTCGGCCCGCTCGGTGCCAGTGGTCTCGCGCACCGACACGTCGAACGGCTCGGGGCCGTCCTGTATCGTCGCGGCTTCAGGATCGGCCTTCAGGTTGAAGTACCAGACCGGATGGCTCGGCGCGCCGCCCTGGGAGGCCACCAGCGCATACTGTCCCTCGTGCTCGACACGCATCAGGGGAGTCTTTCGAAGCTTCCCGCTACGGTTTCCCCGAGTCGTCACGATGATGATCGCGAGTCCGGTGTTCAGCAACGTGTTTGCTTCGACACCATTGGAACGCTCGTAGGCCTCGACTTGGTCGCGAACCCAGCCTGAGGTGCTTGGCTCGTACTCTCCCTGGAGTGGCATGGAATCGTCCTTCCGATTGAAGCTCGTTATCCATTCGATTGTAAATGCGTCACACTCGGATGGTGACCTCGCGACACCGAGGCGCGTCGGCCGGACGTGTGGCACTATTGGCCCATGCTTGATCATCTTTCAATCCAGTGTGCTGACGTTCCCGCTAGCGCGGCTTTCTACGATGCGGTGTTGGCCCCGTTGGGGGGAAGGCGCGTCATGGACTTCGGTGTCGTCATCGGCTTTGGCGTGGCACCGGTGCCCGACTTTTGGATCGGCGCTCAAGAGACCGGTGAGGGATTCCGCGAGGCCCACGTCGCCTTCTCGGCTCCTGACCGAGCCGCCGTTCAGGCCTTCTATGAGGCCGCCGTCGCCCAGGGGGCCGAGGTCCTTCACGAGCCCCGCCTCTGGCCGGAGTACCACCCGAACTACTACGGGGTATTCGTGCGTGATCCCGACGGGAACAACGTCGAGGCGTGCTGTCACGAACCCGAGTGACTTGAATCGGTCGCCGCCACTCGCGACTGGTTGGGGCCCACCACTCACTCAATCGTGGGTTCCGGTGACGGTCAACCCGGCGCACGTGTCGTGAACCGAGGATGCTGGCTCATGTTCGATCGCGTGCCTTCGAGGCTTGTGTTGATCCTCCTGGATGTCCGATGACGTCGGTCATATTCGCGGTTTCGCACGACGCCGATGTTCGTAGCGCGCTCCAGAGCGCTCTCGAGCGACGTTTCGGTGCTGACTATTCGGTGTGCGTGGCCGAGGACGCTCAGGAGGGACTGGCGGAGCTCTCGAATCGCAACGATGCGGGCGAGGTGGTGGCGCTTCTCTTGGCGTCGTTCCGACTGGGTGACGACCACGGCATCGAGTTCTTGAAGCACGCTCATGCGATCCATCCCCGGGCTCGACGAATCGTCGTGCTCGACGTGGGCGACGTCTCGGCAGCCGACGATCTGAGCCAAGCGCTCACCCGCAATCAAGTGGACTACTACTTCGGACAGCCCTGGGCCAGTCCGGAAGAGGAGGTCTATCCGGTCCTCGGCGAGGCGCTGCGGGGATGGGCCATCGAGAACCAGCCCCGCCACGAGAAGGCGGTGGTCATCGATGTCGCAAACGGCGCTCGGGGGATGGAGCTTCGCGGATGGTTCGAGCGCAACACCGCGGCGACCACGCTGTTGAGTGTCGACGACGCTCGGGCCACGTCGCTGCTGGTCGAGCACGGCCTCTCCGCCAACCGGTTGCCCGTTGTCGTGCTCTACAACGGAATGGCCTTTGTTCAACCTCTGGAAACCGAGCTCGCGTCCCACATGGGTGGTCACCTCCACCCCCGCCGAGACGACTATGACCTTCTCATCATCGGCGCGGGGGCGGCCGGTTTGGCCGCAGCGGTCTACGCCGGCTCCGAAGGCCTCGGAGCCCTCGTGATCGAACACGACACGCTGGGCGGCCAGGCCGGCACGAGCGCCAAGATCCGCAACTACCTTGGCTTCCCGTGGGGCCTGCGTGGTCCCGATTTCACCTACCAGGCGTTCCGTCAAGCCGACCAGCTCGGCGCCGAGATCATCATTCCCGTGCCGGCTCAATCGCTGAGAGCTGACGGCGAACAGCGGATCATCACGCTCGCGAGCGGTGAGGAGGTCGCCGCGCCGGCGGTCGTGATCGCCGGCGGCGTGGAGTATCGCCGTCTCGGCGTGCCCTCGGTCGACGCACTCGTCGGCGCGGGCGTCTTCTACGGAGCGGCGCCGTCCGAGGCCCGCGTCATGGGCGGACTCGACGTCTGTGTACTCGGCGCCGGGAACTCGGCCGGCCAGGCTGCGGCCCAATTGGCGGCGGCCGGAGCCCGAGTGACGATCCTGGTGCGAGGACCGTCAATGGAGTCGAGCATGTCGGACTACCTGATGAAGGAGATTGCCGCGTCACCGTCGATCTCGGTTCGACTTGACACCGAGGTCGTCAACGCTGGGTCGGGGAGCCGACTCGACCACGTGGTCCTGCGGAACCGACAGAGCGGCGAGGAGACTATCATGGCCGCCGACGCCCTCTTCGTGTTCATTGGCGCCAAGCCCTGTACGGCGTGGCTGGCGGGGGTCATCGCCATGGACCACAACGGCTTCGTACTCACGGGCAGCGAGCTCACGGACTCTACGCCGGGGAGTTGGCCGCTCGAACGAGCTCCGGCGTGGCTCGAAACGAGCATGCCCGGTGTCTTCGCAGCGGGGGACATCCGGTTCGGGTCGATCAAGCGCGTGGCGGCGGCAGTCGGTGAGGGGTCGACGGCGGCGATGTTCGTGCGCGAGTATCTCACGTCCCATTAACCAGTCCGTGAGCCCGACCGCGGGACCGCGGTTCCTCTATGCTCCGACCAGTCCGATTCGACGTCGCTGATCGACAGGGGGAACGGTGCACCATGAGTAAGACCACCCACGCGACGCTCGAGGGGGTTCGCACTCTCCTCCAAGGAGCGATCCAGCTCGAGCACGCGACGCTGCCCCCCTACCTCTGCGCCCTCTATTCGATCATCCCCGGAAGTAACCCCGAATGCGTGGAGATCATCAAGTCGGTCTTCGTCGAGGAGATGTTGCATATGGCGCTGGCGGCGAACGTCCTCAACGCCATCGGGGGCTCGCCCGTGATCGACGGCGTTGACTTCATGGTTCGCTACCCGACCTCCCTGCCCAACAGTGACAACTCCTTCGTCGTGCCGCTCGCTCGATTCTCGCCCTCGACGATTGAGACGTTCATGAGAATCGAGAAGCCCGAGGAGATCGACTCTCCCTCCGAGGCCGAAGGCTTCGAGACCATTGGTCAGTTCTATCGGGCGATTGAGGACGGTCTCGTCGATCTCTGCGCGCACACCAGTGAGGCCGATGTCTTCTGCGGCGACCCGACGCGCCAGATCACCCCGGACATGCTCGACTACGACGGGAGCGGACGGATCGTGGTGGTGCTCGACCTCGCGTCCGCGCTGGAGGCGATCAACGAGATCGAGGAGCAGGGTGAAGGTCTCAAGCACGCCGAGGTGTGGGACGGTGATCGTGACATGTTCCACCCCGACCGCGACGAGGTTGCGCACTACTTCCGTTTCGTCGAGGTTATGAACGGGCGTTTCTTCCGACGGGGTGACACGCCACAATCCGGGCCGACGGGTGAAGCCTTCGCGGTGGACTGGGGTGCCGTCTACCCGATGCGCGAGAATCCGCGCTCCGAGGACTACCCCGACGACAGCCCCGTTCGCGACAAGATGCTGGAGTTCAACCTGGCTTACCGCGACGTGCTGCGGACGCTGCACCGTGCGTTCAACGGTGAGCCGGCACGGCTGGTCGCCGCCGTATCCCAGATGATGGAGATTCGCGACCGTGCGCGTGAGCTGATGCAACTGCCGACGGGAGTTGATGCCTCGACGGCCGGGCCAACATTTGAATACGCGACCTCGTCGAAGGTGACGGGCAGTGCGACGCCCCACCTTCGCATCAGCGTTCGACGCGACGGGCCCTACATCGTCGAGGGGGGTGTTCCCCTGGTGCGCAAGTCGGCCGTCGTTTCGGAGGGAGGAGAACCGTTGACCTGGCGCAAAGAGTCCTCGATCGAGGTCGATGAAGGGTATCGCCTCTGCCGGTGCGGACAGTCGTCGCATAAGCCGTTCTGTGACGGGACCCACTCCCGGGTCCGGTTCGACGGCGACGAGACCGCGCCAATCGAGCCAAGCGTCGACCGCCGTACGCGCTTGGTAGGAACGACGATTACCCTCACTGACGACAGACTTCTCTGTCAGTCTGCTGGATTCTGCGAGAACCTCGTTGACAGCGTCTGGGACATGGTCGAGCGCACCGACGACATCCAGGTGCGGTTCCAGTTGATGCACATGGTCGAGCAATGCCCGTCGGGACGTCTCGTCTACGAGCTCGCGGATGGTCCATTGGAGCCCGACGTGCCGCGCGAGGTCTCGGTCACGAAGGATGGGCCCTATTGGGTGACCGGCGAGATCGACGTTATTCTCTCGGACGGAAGGACGTTGGAGACGCGTAACCGGGTCACCCTTTGTCGCTGCGGGCAGTCCTCCAACAAGCCCCTTTGCGATGGCACCCATAAGAGGATCAATTTCCGCGACGGCTGACGCCGCGTCGATCGAAGTCCAATGGCCGACGGCGAACGCGCACCGCGTCGCAGTCGGGTCTCGCCACGTGACGCGAGGTGAGCGGGCACCGCTTCATCAGGCCCTAGATGGTCGAATGGCTATTTCCGCTGCGGACAAGTAGACCCAAGTGGGAGAGGAGTGTCGTGTCGAGTGAACTATCGGTGACGACGGAGTTCATACTTGGTCGCGCCGAACACGCGCACCTGGCCGGCAAGACGCAGACCGAGTTCCTGCGACGTCTGGACAACCAGGCGACCAATAACGCCACCAGTCGACTGCATCACCTGTCGGCGGCCCTCGAAGAGGCGATCGGAGATGAGCGCTGGCCCTGGCCCTGAGTGGCCACTCCCGATCGGACGTCGTTCGTTGCGTCGGGCGGTCCGCAGACTGTCGCTCCATGAGGGTTGCATCGTCGAGCGACGCTAGTCTCGGCACATCCGCTCACGCGGCATCGTCAAGGAGTCACATGGCCATCGACTTCACTCTCGCCCCCGAGCACGAGGCGATTCGATCACGGGTGCGCGACTTCATCCAGGACACGGTGAAACCGGCGCTGGCCGGAACCAACGACGATGAACGGGTTCTCTCTCGTCAGGAGTACCTCACGGTCATCCTGGGGCTACGGGAGCAGGCCAAGTCATTGGGGCTTTGGCTGCCGCACATGCCCAAGGAGTGGGGGGGCATGGGGTTGGGCCACGTCGAACTGGCGATGGTCCAGGCCGAAGCCGGTAAGACCCGACTCGGTCCATGGCTGCTCAACTGCATGGCACCTGACGAGGGGAACATGCACACGTTGCTGCACTGGGGCAGTGACGAGCAGAAGGAGCGCTACCTGCGCCCGCTCTGCGAGGGGAAGGTGATGTCGTGCTTCGCGATGACCGAGCCTGAGGTCGCGGGGTCCGACCCGACGCTCATTCGCACTTACGCTGAGAAGGACGGCGACGAGTGGATTATCAATGGTCACAAGTGGTTCATCTCGAACGCCCGGCGCTCGCAGTTCGCGATACTCATCGCTCGCACCGAGTCGGACGTACCCAGTGGATCATCCGGTGCCACGACGGCCTTCATCGTGGATGTTCCTTCAGAGGGCTGGATCGATGTGCGAGAGGTGGAGACGATGCACGGTTCGACTGGCCACAGCGAAATCGTGATCAAAGACCTGCGGGTGAGTGACGACCAGATCCTTGGGGGAAGGGGGAACGGCCACCGATTGGGACAGGCACGTCTCGGGCCGGCCCGACTGGCCCACTGCATGCGCTGGATTGCCCAGGCCGAGACGGCGCTCGACATGATGGTCGACCGGTCGACCACGCGCTACTCGCACGGCTCGATGCTCGCGGAGAAACAGGGGATTCAGTGGATGATCGCTGACTCGGCGATGGAGCTCTACCAGTGCAAGTTGATGGTCCTGCACGCCGCCTACAAGATCGACCGGGGCGATGACTTCCGCACCGAGGTGTCGATGACCAAGCACTTCGTCGCCAACAGCCTCAATCGGATCATCGACCGGGCAATTCAAGTCCACGGGGCTCTCGGGTACTCCACCGATACGCCACTCGCCTCGATGCTTCAACACGCTCGCTGGGCGCGGCTGGCCGATGGGGCCGACGAAATTCACCAGATGAGAATCGCTGAGCGCACCATCGCGGCTTTCAAAGACCATGGCACTACGTGGTCCGCGACGGGCGCGCTTCCAATCTAGAGACCGACCAGCCGGGGATAACCGGATTCACGATGGGTGCGGCACCGGTTGGCTAAAGTCCCCGCATGGACGTCGAGGACGTGGAGCCGTTCACTCAGCGCTGGTTCGAAGCGTGGAACTCGCACGACCTCGAGGCGATTTTCAGCCATTTCACCGACGACGTCGTCTTCACGTCGTCGCTCGCCGTCGAAATGGTCGACTGGTCAGATGGGGTGGTGCAGGGCAAGACGGCGTTGCGCGAGTATTGAGCGCAAGGACTGCGACAGAGCCCCGAGCTTCACTTCGACCTCGAAGCACTATATGTGGGAGTCGACACGCTCGTCATCAACTACGCCAGCCACACCAGGGGTCTCGTCTGCGAGGTGCTGACGTTCCGGGATGGACTCGTCTGCGAGGGCCACGGTACGTACGTCCTCTGAACAATGTGCAGACGCCCCGAGCCGTCGGACGTCGCTCCCGGATAAGTGACGACGGCATTACCATTTGGCATGGTCCAAGACCCTTCGACTCTCGGTTATACGCCGCTGGAGCGGCCCGTTCGCGCGGCCATCGTCGGCCTCGGACGCATCTACGACCTGAACGTGACGGCCTACGTGGACAACGCCGACGTGGAGGTCGTGGCCATCGTCGATCCCAGTGACGAGCGTCGGACCCAGCGCCAGGCCGACTGGTCCGCGGCCCAAGCCTTTCGTTCAGTCCGCGAGCTCGCGGCGAGCGGTCTCGCCGTCGACGCGGTCGAGCTCTTGTTGCCGACGGCGATGAACGAGGAGGTCGTCACGGCGTGTCTCGAGTCGGGTTGGCACGTGAACTTGCAGAAGCCCTTTGCCGAGGATCTCGCCAGTGCGACGAGGATGATCGATGCAGCGCGCCGTTGCGGACGCCAACTCCGGGTGATGGAGAACTACCTCTTCTACGAGCCCCTGCAACGGCTGAAGGCGACGGTTGACTCCGGGGAGCTCGGTCCGATCAGCGGCTACCACCTGAAGATGGTCGCCAGCGGTCGCGGGGGCTGGGACGTCCCAGGAGAGGCCTACGAGTGGCGGTTCGAACAGGCCCGACGCGGCCACGGCGTGCTGGTATTCGACGACGGCTGGCACAAGCTCTCCACGGCGATCTGGCTGTTCGGACCGGTGGCCGAGGTCCGTGCCTGGATCGGGTCCACCGAGGTCATCCCTGGCGTCGACGTCGATGCGCCGTCCACTTTGGTCTGGGAGCACGTGAACGGGATACGGGGCGTCTGGGACATCACGTTCGCCATCGACATGATGCTTCGTTCTGATTACTACACGAACGATGAACGTTGGGAGGTCACCGGTAGGCGGGGCTTTGCGCGAGTCAACCGTTGCACGGGACGTGGCATCCAGCAGCCGAGTTTCGAGGTCTACCTCGACGGCGAGATGCGCTCCCAGCACGCCCTCGACGACGATTGGGGAAGCAGCTTTCGCGACTCCGGACGGCATTGGCTTCGGTGGTTGCGCACGGGAGACGGTCCGCTGTGGTGGGGCGCCGAACAGGCGATGGACGTGTTGCGCTTCGCTCTTGCGGCCTACGCGAGCAGCGACGCGGGCGGCGTCGGCGTCGATCCCCGGTTGCTTTGAAAGGGGTGACGCCGACTCCGTGACCGTTGGGCTGTGAACGACGGTCAACGCCCCGCCCCTACGATTCGTAGATGTTCACTGTGAGCGACGAGCGCTTCGAGGAGTTGGCCTCCGAAGCCCTCGAGTCACTGCCGACGTCGCTCTCGTCACAGATGGACAACGTCGCGATTATCGTCGAGGACGAAGCTGCCGGTCGGTCTCTCTTCGGTCTCTACGAGGGCGTGCCGTTGACTCGGCGGGACCTACGCAGCTACAGCGGCGTCATGCCCGACCGCATCACTCTCTACCAGACGACGATCTGCAGTCGATGCAACAGCGAAGACGACGTTCGGGCCCAGATCCGCAAGACGGTCATTCACGAAGTTGCCCACCACTTCGGAATAGGCGATCCTCGACTCGAGGAACTGGGCTGGGCATAGCCGCCACAAGGTCGTTGGAAATCGCGAGGGTGCGCGGCGCCCGTAGTTCCGTGTTCGACCCGGCACTCCTGTCGCGTTGGACCAGCGTTCACCATTGGCCCCTACGAGGACCGACGAGCGTCGTAATTGACGCCAGTCACTTCGATTGTGGGAGGCAATGCGTGGTCCAACGCGTGACGAGCGGTTCAGTCTACGTGTCATTCACAGGAGCTTTTCAGGATGTGGCTCGTGAAATCAGGTCGACCGAGTGACGACAGACTCTACACTTGGGCAAGCCGATTTCGGGAAACCACTGACTTGACTGCAATTGAAAAGATAGGCGCGCCCATGCACTCTGAGAGGTCAGTCAAGCGCCACGTGATATGCGCCATCGTGACGCCGAACTACCTGAGGAAGTTCCTGATCCTCGGAGAGTCCATTGCCATGACCATGCCAAAGGTGGATGTGCGGGTGTTGGTGCTCCAGGACTGCGACGACGTCGGACCCATCCAGATGAGTATCGATGCCTACGTCAGTCGACAGGGATGCGAAGCCAGCCATCGGGTCGTGACGATTGACGAGTGCGATTGGGGTGACTTCGACATCGAGTCGGCCGCGCTCTTCTACGACATCCTCGAATTCGCCACGTCGGTGAAACCGGCGCTCATGCGATCGCTCGTTCGCGAAGGCTGGGATCGGGTGACGTACCTCGACCCGGACATGCAGGTCTTCAAGGACTTTTCTCCACTACTCCATGAAGCCGCTGAACTGACGTTGACGCCGCACTTCCTCGTCGACATTCCCCGGGACGACCATCGTCCGACGACTCAGGACGTACTGATGGCGGGGTTCTTCAACCTGGGCTTCTGCTCGATTCGCGCGACTGGGGTGGCATTCCTCGACTGGTGGAGTGCCCGACTTCAGTTTGAGTGCCTCAATGATCACCACAAGGGTTTCTTCACCGACCAGAAGCTCGTGGACTTGGCGCAGTTGAGAGCCACGATTCAGATTCTCAAGGATCCCGGTTGCAACGTTGCTTACTGGAACCTCC
Organism: Acidimicrobiales bacterium; assembly: GCA_025351385.1. Taxonomy (GTDB): domain Bacteria; phylum Actinomycetota; class Acidimicrobiia; order Acidimicrobiales; family RAAP-2; genus RAAP-2. The sequence goes on from JANXWA010000012.1 coordinate 19,976, forward strand.
ACGAGCGTCGGGTGGTCGCGGACAGCGACGGCTGGGCGGTCGACGTCGACGGGTACGTGCACCCCCTCTACTTCTTTCACTTCAGCGGTTTTCGTGAGCACGGGCCATCGCTATCGATCCACTCCAGTCGTAAGGTCGTCGGTGACGCCGTGCCGCGGGCCTTCGTGAGTCAGTACGCGCGCCAGATTCGCCATTCGACCGCTGCGGAAGAGCCCTACCCGTTCACGCTGGGTGGCGCGACGCTCGACGAGCCGATCCCCAGGCATTGGAACACCTGCGTGCGACAAGACACCGAGGTCCACGTTCGTGCGGGTCACTCGCTGCGCGAAGTACGTGAATTGATCTACGCGCCGGACGATCCAGCGAAGTGGGCGAGCTGTCAAACCTGTGGCGAGCTTCATGACAACTTCGGCACTAGGGTCCGCTCATTTCTCGTGGGATGGGCGATTCATCCCTCGCTTGACGGCGTTCCAAACGGCATCGCGGCATTCCACCGGACTGCTCACTTCGAAGCTGGGGCGCCAGCGATGGATCAGCTCTCGTGGGCGACGGGCGCGCTCACCGACCAACTGGCTGGCAACGACGGGCTCGCCCAAGAGCTGCTGCGCGCATCCGCCGACGCGGTCCGTGACGCCGTCGGACTCAAACTGGTGGGGTACTTCTCCTTCCCCGCCGGGATGGGCCAGATCGCCCGTTGGGCCCTGCGGACCCTGACGACGGCGAATCTCAACCCCGCCATCGATCGCATCTACGCGCTGAGTGACTCCGACGAGCACCTTTCGGCCCTCCTTCGCCGACACAACCCGTTGGCCGCGTCGAACTCGTCGGTGCTCTGCTTTGTCAACGCCGACCAGTGGAGGATCCACGTGACCGACGGCCGTCGGGTGAATCTGCGAACGCAGCACGTCGAGGCGGTGTGGGCGTGGGAGCTCGAGCAGATTCCAACTCACATGTTCGAGACGGCGTCGTCGGGCGAGATCGCCCGGGTACACGCACTCTCCAATTGGAGCGCCGCGGCGATGGCGAAGATCCTTCCGGTGCCGGTGCAAAGACTGGCGCCGTTCAGCGTCGAACTGTTTGACTTTCCGGACGGTCGCGCGCAGAGCGTGATCTCGCCCAGAGTCGAGGGCCGTTACCTCTTGACGACCCTCGACGCCAAGAGTTTCCTGAGTCGCAAGAATCCCGAAGGAGTGCTCGAACTCTGGAGACGGGTGCAGTCGGAGTTCCCCAATCACCGACTCGTGATCAAGAGCGTCGACCTGCGCGACTTCGCCTCGGCCGAGTTGCTTGACCTCATCGACGAATCGGAGCGCACACTGCTTCTGGATGAGTACCTGACTGACGAGACGTACTTCGATCTACTGGCCGGATGTGACGTGTTCGTGTCGCTACACCGCTCCGAGGGGATGGGTCTCGCGCCGATCGAGGCCGGACTGCGCGGTTTGCCCGTGGTCTACACCAACTACGGCGGCGTGGTCGACTTCCTCCAAGGTGGGTTCTTCCCTGTGTCGTACGAGATGGTCCGTGTCGACGAGAGCGTGCACGACAATGGCCCCTACGACGGCGACGCTCTCTGGGCCGAACCGGACATCGACGACGCCGTTCGTCAGCTTCGTTTGGCCTTCGCGCTCGCGGAAAGCGGCGAGGCCGCCGCCACGCTCATCGTCGACAAGAAGCAGCTCGTCGAAAACCTCATCAACGCCCAGGCCGAGGTCGTCGCCACGGCGGAGCGCCTCTTGCGCATGGACCAGGACTTCGAGTCAGTGGAGGACCGGCGGTTGCATATCGAGCTGACGCGGCCGCCGGTGATGGTCTCACTCGAGATGCCTGCGGCCAGTCTGAGGCCGAATCCGGTTCTCTACGGCCTCGTGGCGACGGTGTGGTCCATCTACAAGATGTTCCCGAGCCGCCTTCGGTACCAGTTCAACATCGCTCTCAACAAGTTGCGTGGCGCCCGGAAGCGACCGTAGCTGGTGCGAGATGAGGTACTTCGCTCGTCTCGATGTTCATCGGGTCATGGTGCGCGTTGGCCGTCCCGACGAGGGTGACCTAAGGGTGGGGGCCGGTGACGATCGATGACGGCCGGCCACGCCAATCCGTGACCGGCCTGCCACCTGAATGGAACGAGACGGCCACTCTATTCGAACGCGACTCGACGATCTACTCGGTCTTCCAGGAGCGGGTTCGCGAGACCCCAGAGGCGGTGGCCCTCGACGATGGGCGTCGCGCACTCACCTATCGCGAGCTGGACGACCGGGCCGGAGTGTTCGCCGAGCGCCTTCGCCCCTTTCTCGACGGCGCCGACCAGTGCGTCGGAGTGCTCGTCCCCCGATCCATCGATGCCGTCGTGGCGTTCCTCGCGGTCCTGAGGGCCGGAGCCGCTTACGTGCCGCTCGAGGTCGACCTACCTGTCGAACGACTCCAGTTCATCGCGCTGGACACGGCGACCCGTGCGCTGATCACTCTCGAGCCGTACGTCGGGCTGGCGGCCCAGGTGAGCGACCGGCCGACGCTCCTTCTCGATGACGTCACCGCCGTCGGTCCGTCGGAGGCGTCGCCAGATCGGCCGGACGCGCCGATCGTCGTCGGCCCGAGATCCCTCGCCTACGTCATGTACACCTCCGGCACGTCGGGACGACCGAAGGGTGTCACCATCGAGCATCGTGGGGTCCTGCGATACGTCCGAGGGGCGCACGACATCGTCCCGCGGCCGGGGGACCGTGTCCTTCACGTGGGACAGCTCGCCTTCGACGCTTCCACCTACGAGATATGGGGGGCCCTGTGCAACGGCGCCTGTCTGGTTGTGCACTCCGGCGAGCGATTCGAGCCCAAGGAGGTCGCCGGGACCATCGAACGACACGGGATCACGATCGGCATGTTCTCCACCGGTGCGCTCCACCTGATGATCAGCGGGGAGTTGAGATCGCTCGGCCGCTACCGCGTGCTGATCGCCGCTGGCGACGTCCTCTCGCCGGCGCTGGCCCGTCGGCTGCGCGAAGCGTTTCCGGCCACGAGGCTGGTTAACGCCTATGGACCGACCGAGACGACGGTCACGGCCTCGGTGTATGACGTCACCGAGGTTGACGTTGGTCGCTCCGTGCCCATCGGCCGGCCACTCGCGAACACTGAGCTGTACGTCCTCGATGAGCAAGGTCGACCGGTGGAGGCTGGAGAGATCGGCGAGCTCTACGCGGGCGGCGACGGGATCGCGCGCGGTTACCTCGGTCGACCAGAGCTCACGGCCGAGAAGTTCGTACCCGACGTCTTCGGGCCAAATCCCCAGGGGCGCCTCTATCGAACTGGAGACCTCGTCAGAGTTCTGACGTCCGGGGACCTTGAGTTCCTCGGGCGCGTCGACGACCAAGTGAAGGTTCACGGGTATCGGGTGGAGCCGGCCGAGATCGCCGCAGTGTTGTGCGGCCATCCGTCGGTCCTCGTGGCCGAGGTCCTGGCCCACGGGGAAGGGGCGGCGAGCGGACGTCTGGTCGCGTACGTCGTGGTCGACTATGACATGAGCCCAGACCGGCTTCGGCGCTACCTCCGCCACAAGCTCCCGGAGTACATGGTGCCTTCGGAGTTCGTCATGCTCGACGAGATGCCCTTGACGGCGATCGGCAAGGTCGACCGAGCGGCGCTTTCGCTGTTGGCTCCGACGAGGATCACGGTTGCTCCCAACACACCGACCGAAAGGGTGGTGGCTCGGCTGTGGAGCGAAGTATTCGGGGGGATCGAAGTCAGCGTGCGCGACGACTTCTTTGACTCGGGTGGTGACTCGCTGATGGCCATGCAGCTCCTCGCACTCATTCGCGACGAGACCGGCGTCGATTTAGCACTGGCGACAATATTCGATGAGCGAAACGTGTCCGGAACCGCGAGGAGGGTGGACGAGCTGGCCGTCTCGGCGTCGGATCCCGGGCGTGGCGGAGCTCGTCTCGCTCCACTCGAGGTGATCGGAGCTGACGGAAGCGCTTCGTCGATCACTCAGGCTCAGGCCTGCTTCCTCAGCGATCTGGCCGAGGAGGCGCTGCCGTACCAGTCCATTGCCGTCATTGGCTTCTTTGGCCGAATCGACCCCGGCCTGATCGAGAGGTCGCTGCAGCGTATTGTCGACCGCCACGATGTGTTGCGCACTACTTATCCCGTCGCGGACGATCGTCGCGTCCCTCGAGTGCATCCCACCCTCGCGAAGTTCGACGATCAGCGGACTGCAATAGTTCATCCAACCTTTCGGGTGTCACTGCCCATTGTCGATCTTCGCACGGAGACCAGTCCGGAGCAGGCCTTTGACGCGCTGCTGGCTGACTGCGTCGCCGAGCGAATCGAGCTCTCGGACCTGCCGTTGGTTCGTTGGACCCTGGCCCTGATCACCGACGACCACGCACGTCTCGTTCAGGTTGAGCACCACGTCATCCACGACGGCAGGTCGTTCGCGAACATTGTCGGCGAGATCGTCGGGACCTACCGGGCGCTCCTCGACCATCACCCGTCGGCATTCCCCGCGCCGACGTTGCAGTACGCCGACTTCGCGATCTGGCAACGGGCTTTTGTCGAATCTGACGCGGGACGGCGCCAGCTTCAGTACTGGCAGCGAATCCTGACCGATCCTCCCGCCCCTCTAGAGTTGGCGATCGACCGACCGGCTCCTCTCACGCGCAGCTTCCGAGGTTCCTCGGTGCGTTGGGAGCTTGCGAGGGAGTTGGTTGATCGTATTCACCGAACGGCCGTGCGGGCCGGCGCGACGCCGTACATGGTGATGCTGGCGGCGTTCGTCACCCTCCTGTCTCGCCTGTCAAACGAAACCGACGTCGTCGTCGGATCGGGTCTCGCCAACCGCCAGGTGCCCGGAACCGAGACTCTCCTCGGCATGTTCGTGAACACGGTGGTGCTGCGAACCGATCTCTCGGGTGATCCGTTCGTCGATGAGATTTTCGCCATCGTACGCACGGCGTGCCTCGGGGCCTTCGAGAATCAGGAACTTCCCTTCGGGGAGGTCGTGCGAGCATTGGCGTCTCCTCGTCGAGCCGGTCACAATCCGATCTACGACCACCTGTTCTCGTTTCACGACTCTCCGTTCCCCGAACTGAGTTTCGACGGCATGCATGTCGAAGTCACTGACACGATCAGCAACGGGTCTGCCAAGGCCGACCTCAACGTCGTCGTGATCAATCGTCGTGGCCAGGAGGCCGACGACGACCAGCCTGACGGAAAGGAGCTCTCGATTGTCTGGGAGTTCGCGACCGACGTCTTCGACGAAGCCACGGCCGAGAGTCTCCTCGCGGCATATGTCACACTGCTCGAGCAGATGACTGAAGGGGTCGAGCGAAGGATGTCGGAGCTAGAGCTCGTCGACGACGAGCAGCGAGGCAGGATGATCGATCGCGCCATCGCGGTGACGCCGTACGAGGACAGCGCAACGATCGATGAGGTCTTCGCCGATCGGGTTCTCGAGACACCCGACGCGGTGGCGTTGGAGGCCGGGACCTCGCGTCTGACCTACCGCGAGTTGGAGGTCGCTGCGGAACGATTGAGCCACCGACTGGGCGCGCTGGGCGTTGGTCGCGGTGTGGTGGTGGGGGTCGTGGACGATCGCTCGCGTGCGATGGTGGTGGCCCTCCTCGCAATTCTCAAGCGCGGTGGCACCTACGTGGGCCTCGATCGGACGTTGCCTCGAGCACGCCTCCAACGGATCGCCGCCGCCGCCCAACTGCACCTCGCGTGCGTCGGGTCGACGAGTACTGGCCAGATCACGCTCGACGACGTCGTCGTCGTGGACGTCGACGTCGAGCAACTACTCGGACCCGAAACGACGTCCGAGGTCGATGGGCGGACGACGCCGACCGCAGGGGCGGCGTCGGACGTGGCGTACGTGTCATTCACGTCGGGTTCGACGGGAGAGCCGAAGGGAGTGGAAGTCCTGCATCGCGGCGTCGTTCGGTTGGCGAGAACGGCCGATTACCTCGACCTCGGGCCCACCGCGGCCGTGCTCGCGGCGTCCCCGCTCGCCTTCGACGCCTCCACCTTCGAGGTGTGGGGGCCGTTGCTCAATGGCGGTCGACTAGTGCTCCCTTCGCCCGGGCCGCTCTCGACCCGTGAGATCGCTGAGGTCATGGCCTCGGGTTGTGTGACGACTGCGTGGTTCAGTGCTGGGATGTTCCATCAGATGGTCGACCACGAGATTGAGGCGCTGTGTCGATTGCGCCAGGTCCTCGCCGGGGGTGATGTCCTGTCCCGAGTGCACGTCAATCGCCTTCTCGAAGTAATGGAGGCCAACGCAGTGCTTGTCAACGGCTACGGGCCGACGGAGGGAACGACGTTCTCGTGTTGTCATGTCATGGGTCGGGGCGACCGGGTCGAGCGGTCGGTCCCGCTGGGACGTCCGATCGCCAACACGTCGGCGGTGATCGTCGATGACTTTGGACACCTCGTGCCCGACGGCGCGGCGGGAGA
>JANXWA010000019.1 GCA_025351385.1 Acidimicrobiales bacterium
GCTCCGCGGCGACCAAATACATCGCAAGGATGATCGGGGCCGTCGCGTTGATGGTGAAGTTGACCGAGATCGTGTCGAGGGGCAGGTTGTCGAAGAGCCCGACCATGTCCTCCACGGTGTCGATGGCGACGCCGACGCGCCCGACCTCGGCGTGCGCCAACGGATGCGACGAGTCGTAGCCGAGCTGGGTCGGCAGATCGAAGGCGACGCTTAGCGCCGTCTGTCCCTGGCCGAGAAGGAAGTGGAACCGCTGGTTGGTCTCCTCGGCCGAGCCGAATCCCGCGAACTGGCGCATCGTCCAGAGTTGGCCCCGGTACATCGTCGGATAGGGCCCACGGGTGAACGGGGCGACGCCGGGTTGGCCGAGGCGCTCGGCGAGGGACCTCGGCCCGCCCTCGATGTCGTCCTCGGTGTAGACCGCTTTGACCTCGATGCCCGAGTCGGTGAACCGCGAGACGATGGCCTCGTGATGCCTCGTGCTCCCCGATGGGGAGGGGGGCGAGTTCATACCGGGGCCAGAGCCGTGATCGCCTCGACGAGCGACGCGAGGCTGGTGCCGGTGGGGAAGACCTCGTTGATGCCGATCGTCCGCAACGTCTGCGCGTCGTGATCGGACACGGTTCCCCCCACCACGATCGGGATGGACGAGCATCCCTGACGCTCGCGCTCCGCCACCATCTCGGTCGAGAGGGCGACGTGGGCCCCGGAGAGGATCGAGAGCCCGATCACGTCCACGTCCTCGTGGAGCGCGGCGCGCACGATCTGTTCAGGAGTGCGTCGCATGCCGAGATAGATAACCTCGGCCCCGGCATCACGCAGCGCCATCGCGACGACCTTGACGCCGCGGTCGTGGCCATCGAGACCGGGCTTGGCGAGAAGCACCCGCACCGGACGGGGTCGTCCCGTCGCGACGGACGCCTCAGCAGCCATCTCAGGCGTCCGACCGGCCACCGGTCAGCGCCATCGCCGAGAAGGCGGCGTAGACCTTGGTCGCCTCGACGATGTCATCGACCGTCAAGTGCTCGTCGGGGCAGTAGACCGGCGATCCCCCCGGCCCGAAGATGACGGTCGGGACCTTGGCGCCGAAGCTGGCCGTGTCGCCCAGCCAGTTCTCCGTGACGATTGGCGGCTTCTCGCCGCGGATCGCCTCCACCGCGTCGGACATCAGGCGCACCACGTCGCTGTCGGTCTCGGCCACGTAGCCCGACTTCACGTCGACGAGTTCGACCGAGGCGACGAGGCGAGGGTCGGCCCGTCGGGCTTCGTCCAGGCAGCGGTCGATCTCGGCGCGGACCTCTTCGACGCTGACGCCGGGCTGGGGCCGGCAGTCGACGCGGATCACGCACTCGTCGGGGATCATCGACGGCCCGCCGGGGGCAAGGCCGCCGTAGATCCGGCCCGGCACGATGAAGGTCTCCGGACCGAACAGGTCGACCACCTCGCGAGGCAGGTGGCCCGGCTCGAGCTTGGAACGGTCGAGGGCCAGGACGATCTGCGCGGCGAGGACGTTCGCGTTGATGGCGAGGGGCTTATGACAGGTGTGGGCTGATCGTCCCAGGGCCGTGACGTCGAAGTAGTAGCGACCACGATGACCAATGCACACCTGGTTGTCGGTGAGCTCACCCAGGACGCACAGGTCGGCGTCGAACTCGTCGAAGTAGGCGATCGAGCCGGTCTGGTCGCCCATGTGGTCCGAGACCGCCGCCATGGCCAATGTCCCGGACTCCACCATCCCGCTTCGCGCCACGGCATCAATCGCCACGATCTGGCAGGCCAGCGCGGCCTTCATGTCCATCACGCCGTGGCCGTAGACGGCCCCGTCGATGAGGTCACCGGAGAATGGCGAACTCACCTTCCAGCCATGCGAGACCGGCTTGGTGTCCATGTGTCCGGTCATGACGATTCGGGGACCGGCCCCGAAGCTGACCTGGCCAATGGCGTTGGGACGGTCGGGCAGGACCTCCTGCAGCCGAACCCCCTCGAAACCCAACGAGGACATCTGGCTGGCGAGGAACTCGGCCAGCGGGCCCTCTTCGCCCAGGACGCTCGGAATCCGGCACACTTCTCGCACCATTGTGACTGCGCGGTCCAGGTCGAGGTGCTCGAGGACTCCTTGGACGACTGCGTTCTGGTTCTTGGAACTCACGGGTGGTCCTCCAACTATCGATTCCTGGATCAGGCAGGGTCAAGCTTGAATTGCACAGTATCGTATCTCATATATGAAGTGCAACCTCCGGTAAGCCGGATCCGTGGTCGAAGGGATGTACTACCAAGAATTCTCTTATTTAGTGGCGATGCAACGGGTTGGATAGTTGACTCATTGGTCTGAATCATGCTAAAGAGTCCTTATTGAATATCCTATTCGATATCCAGGATTCTTGACTGGAAGGGATTGAGGGGGGAAATGCCAGAGTCGTACATCTATGAAGGGGCCCGACCGAGCAAGCACGGGGACATGACTGTCGAGACCCAGGGAATGTCGCCGATCCCCGAAGGGGAGCGCTACGGAGCTTCCTGGAGGAACTTCACCGTCTGGTTCGCCTCTAACCTCCAGATGTCGGGAGTGTTCACCGGGACCCTGGCCGTCACGCTGGGTCTGGGATTCTGGCCCGGGTTCCTCGCGATCGTCATCGGCATCGTCCTCGGGGCGCTACCGGTGGCCTATCTCGCCACCTGGGGACCGAAGACCGGAATGGGCCAACTGCCTTTCGCCCGTCTCCCCTTCGGCAAGACCATCTCGGTTCCGGCGGCGGTCCAGTGGCTCAGCACCCTGGCGTGGGACGGACTGGTGGGCATCTTCGGTGGTGAGGCCGCCCAATCCCTGTTGCACATCCCGTTCTACGTGGGCGTCATCCTCGTTCTCGTCCTCGAGGGCGCGGTCGGATTCCTCGGTTACGAGTTCATCCACCAGCTGCAGAAGTGGGCCTCGTTGGTGCTCGCGATCCTCTTCGTCCTCCTCTCGTGGAAGATCCTCCAGCACGGCACGTTCTCGGCCCACAACACCGTCCACGGCTCTCTCGCCGTCGCGATGTTCGTGCTCATGACGACCATCGCCTTCAGCGGGAGCTTCAGTTGGGCCAGTTACGCCTCTGACTACAGCCGCTATCAGCACAAGGACACCGACTCCAAGCCCATCGCTCTTTGGACTCTCGGAGCGCTCTCGCTCTCGTACATCTGGACCTACGCCATCGGGGCGGCCGGGGCGAGCATCCTCACCAATCAGACCGCCGAGGGCGTGCGGACCCTGGTCGGAGGTGGATTCATCGGCGTCCTCTCGCTGCTCGCCATCGTGTTGGGCACCATCGCGAGCAACTCGATGAACGACTACTCAGGGTCGCTCGCGTTGCAGTCCGGCGGCATCAAGATCCGCCGCCAGTGGAGCGCGATCATCGGGACGTTCTTCTCGTTCTTCCTGATCATCTGGTTGCATCAGGGCAACGTCTCGGCGAAGTTCCAGAACGTACTGCTGTTCGCCTCGTACTGGATCGCTCCCTTCCTCGCGATCATCCTGATCGACTGGTACTACCAGAAGTCATCGCTGACCGAAGGGCGCCTGAAGGACCTGATGAACTTCCAGAAGTTGGCTTCGGGCTGGTCGGCCCTCGTGGCGCTCGTCGCGGGCTTCCTCGCCATGGTGCCCTTCATGGACACCAGCCTGGTCGTCGGGTCCATCTCGAAGAAGCTCGACGGTGCGGACATCTCGTTCTACGTCGGCTTCGTGGTCGGCGCAGTCGTCTATATGGTGCTGCGTCGCATCGAGCTCAAGTCCCTGCCCAGCGCCGCGAAGGCGGACGGCTAGTCAATCCGACTCCTTCCAAAGTGCCCCGGATGGCGAACATCGAGGATCAGCGTCGTTCACCACCCGCCGCTGAGGAGCAGGTCGATCTGCTCCTCAGTGGCGGGTGGGTGCTCACCGTCGATGCGCAGAGGCGCGTGTTCCGTCACGGCGCCGTCGCCATCCGTGGTTCCAAGATCGTCGACGTGGGTGGAGCCGCGGACCTCACCCGGCGCTACCGGGCGACGCGCACGATCGACACCTCGGGCATGGTCGTCCTTCCCGGACTCATCAACGGCCATCGCCACCTGCTGTGCACCCCCAAGGGCGCCCAGCCCGACGGCAACACGACCCTGGAGAACCTGCGCGACTTCGTCTACCCGGCGTTCGCCTCGCTCACCGAGGAGGACATGCAGGCCTACACGGCCCACGCCACGGCCGAGATGATCCGCTTCGGCACCACGACCTTCGAAGAGCCCGGCTGCGTCCACCTGCCGGCCGTCCTCGAAGCGCTCGTCAAGTCGGGCATGCGCTGTCGCGTCGGACCGTGGACGTGGGATCAGGGCGGCGTCGCCGGCGCTAACTGCCCCGACTGGATTCGGCTCACGACCGCTGAGGCGGTGCAGCGACTCGAGCAGGGGCTCGAGACCGTGCGGGCCTTCGACCATCCCCTGATCGACGACGCGGTCACGATCGAGGGGGTGGGGACCTGCTCGGACGGGCTCAACGTCGCCGCGGCGAACCTGGCGCGCGAGGCCGACTCGCTCTTCGTTCTGCACAAGGCCACGAGCGAGCAGGAGGTGCGCCTCGAACGCGAGGCCTTCGGCCATCGGCCGGTGGAGCACATGTACCGGATCGGGGCGCTCAACGAGCACGTCTTTATGAATCACGTCACTTCGCTCGAGGACTTCGAGGTGTCGATGATCGCCGAGAGCGGTGCGCGCATCGGGCAGAACCCGAGCACGGCGCTGAAGCTCTCGAAGGGCACGACCCAGACGGGCAAGTGGCCCGAGCTCTTGCGCGCCGGCGTCCCCATCGCGCTCGGCACCGACGCCGAGAACGCGTCGAACCACGCGGACCTGTGCCGAGCCATGTACCTGGCGGCACTGCTCCCGCGCGACGCCCGGCGCGACCCCAGCGCCGTCACCGCTGAGCAGGCGATCGAGATGGCCACGATCGGCGGCGCCACGGCCTTGAGGATGGATGACCGGATCGGGAGTCTGGAGACCGGCAAGGAGGCCGACGTGACCCTCTTCGCGGCGAGCGACTTCGACTGGCGCCCGCTGCACAATCCGATCTCGAACCTCGTCTACGGCGCGACCGGCTACTCGGTCGACACCGTCGTGATCGCCGGCCAGATCGTCCTCGAGCATGGCGTGCACACGAGGATCGACCTCGAGGAGACGCGGGCCCGGGCCGAGGCCTCCGATCGTCGGGTGCTCCGTGACCTGGGAGTCGATCCGGCGCCGCTGTCCTGGCCGATCGTCGATGGTCCAGATGACTAGGCCCGTCGCTCCCGGAAGGTCAACCTCCGAGTGGGGCGAGGGTCGGACGATGTCGATGACCGACCGCGGAACCCTGCATCGAGGAGGGGCCCGTACAGTGGCCCACGGGGACGCCGTCGAGGTTGGACCGAGGAAGGGATCGCAACGTGGAAGCATCACCTAGGACCGACGGAGTCCTGCAGCCCGTCATCAGTCCCGGTGGCGGCCGACAGAAGCTGACCGACTGGGCGTACGAGGAGTTGAAGTCCGCGATCCTCGACCTGCGCCTGGCCCCCGGACAGGCGTTGCGCGAGAACGCCATCGCCGAAAGCCTCGGCATATCCAAGACGCCCGTGCGCGAGGCGCTCGCCTGGCTCGAGCGTGACGGCTTCGTCACGACCGAGGTCTTCAAGGGCGCGGTGGTGTCGGGCTACTCGCGCCAGGACCTCGAGGAGATCTACGAGCTGCGCGAACTCTTGGAGGTCGCGGCGGCCCGTATCGCCGCGGCCAGCCTCAACGAGGACGTCGGCCGCCAGCTCCAGGACGTCGCCTACGAGTCGAGGCGGGCCGTTCGGCTCGGTCATACCAAGCGGCTCGCCGCCTTCGTGAGCGAGTTCGACACCGTGCTGTTCGACTACCTGCCCAACAGTCGGATGCGCGACCTGATCGCGAACCTCCGTGACCACCTCACCCGCATCGGGCATCTCGCGGTGGGCATTCCCGGCCGGCTCGAGAAGTCCGTGGAGGAGCACGACCAGATCATCACCGCCATCGTGAGCCGCGACGAGACGCGCGCCGGAGAGATGATGCGGGCGCACATAGTGAGCGTGAAGGCCGACCAGCTCGCCCAGTTCGAAGCGGTCGAAACGACGCTGCTGCACGAGGGCTGACGAAGTCTCGGTCGCTCGTCGATCGCCGCTCCGGTTCCGGGCTCTCAGATCGCCAGGCGGACGGTGGTGACGGCGCCCGCGGCGATGACGAGGACCCGCACGATCGTCGGTGAGAGCCGCCGGATCACGAGCGTCCCGAGCCAGCCCCCGATCAACGTCCCCAGGAGGAGCATGTAGACGGCGTCGAGCGCCACGTGGCCGCGGATGACGTAGACCACCGCGGCGAGCAGGTTGATGACGAGTGAGAGCACGTTGCGCAGTCCCTGCAGCTCGTGGATGCTCAACGGCAACGAGATGGCCATGACGGCAAGGAGCAGGATCCCGAGCCCGGCGCCGAAGTAGCTGCCGTAGGCCGAGGCGACGAAGATCCCGACGAGGAGCGACCACCGTCGGCCCGGGTGCGTCCGTTCGATGTGCGACAGGCGACCGGTGATCCATGGAGCGAGCGCGAAGAGCACGGTGGCGGCGCCGACCATCCACGGCACCACCGACTGGAAGGTACCCGGCGAGCTCGTCAGCAGTAGCGCGCAGCCCGCCGCCGCCCCGAGCAGGCACGAGGGCATGAGTGAGCCGACGAGGTCGCGGTGCCCACGCAGCTCGTCGCGGAAACCCCGGATACCACCGAGGAAGCTCGGTACCACCCCGACGGTCGCGGTCATGTTGGCCTGCAGGGCGGGGATGCCCGTGGCGAGCAAGGTGGGGAACGAGATGAAGGTTCCGCCGCCAGCGATGCCGTTCGCGACGCCGGCCCCCACTCCGGCGAGGAGGAAGATGGAGAGGCGAAGCAAAAGGGGGATCGTCGCTACGAACATAGAAACTAGCGTAGGCAAAGTGAAATCTTGGCGAACTGGCTCGTTGAATGCCGGGACCTCGCACATTGTTCATCTACCGTTGGCGACGTGTACCTCATGACCGGCGAGTTGATAATCCCGAGGGACGCGCCGAATGACCTCATTCGAGCGGCCGGAGGTATCGTGACCCGCTTCGTCGCCGGTGGTCGCGTCGAGGTCGCCTGCATCTTTCGCGAGTCTCGTGGCGACTGGACCTTCCCCAAGGGCAAGCTCGACGAGGGCGAGACCTTCGAACAGGCCGCGCTACGCGAAGTGCACGAGGAGACGGGCATGCGCTGCGACGTGGTGCGCTTCGTCGGCACGACCAACTACACCCACCGCAAGGGCAAGCCCAAGATCGTCGCTTACTACCTCATGTCGGTCGACCGCGGCGAGTTCGCGCCGACCGAGGAGGTCGACGAGTTGGTCTGGCTGCCGCTCGAACAGGTGCGCGCCCATCTCACTTGGGACCGTGACCAGGAACTGTTCGACGTCGTCGCACTGCTGCCCGAGATTCGCGCGCAGGCCTCCTAGCGAACCCGATCGAGGAACGTTCGCGTCGCCTCGTGCCGGGGGCTCACGAATATCTGCTCCGGCGTTCCCTGCTCGACGAGGACCCCGTGATCGAGGTAGGCGACCTGATGGGCGACGTCGCGAGCGAAGTTCATCTCGTGAGTCGCTATCAGCATGGTCGTGCCGCTACGTGCCAGGTCGCGCAGTAGGTCGAGCACCTCGCCCACCAGCGTCGGGTCGAGCGCGCTGGTCACCTCGTCGAGCAACAACAGCGACGGTCGCATCGCGAGGGCTCGCACGATCGCCACGCGCTGCTGCTGGCCGCCCGACAGTCGGTCGGGGAAGTCGTCGGCGCGATCGCGCAGTCCAATCCGCTCCAAGAGCGCCAGCGCCTCCTCGCGCACCTCGTCACCGTCGCGCTTCAGGGCGTGCAACGGTCCGATCAGGATGTTCTCGAGGACGCTGAGGTGGGGGAAGAGGTTGAACGACTGGAAGACCATCCCGATGTGGCGGCGAACGAGGTCGGGATCGATGTGCGGGCTGAGCAGGGACTGCCCGAAGAGCGAGATCGACCCTTCGTCGACCGTCTCGAGAAGATTGGCGCATCGCAGCAACGTGGACTTCCCCGATCCCGACGCCCCGATCAGGCACACGACCTCATGACGATGCAGCGACAGCGAGACGCCTCGCAGCACCTCGTTGTCGCCGAATCGCTTTACGACGGCGTTCAACTCGAGGACAGTTTCCATCAGGCAGCCGCCAGTCGAAGGGAGCGGTCGCGAGCGATGAGATGGTCGGTGTAACGGGTCATGGGGATCGTGAGGATGAGAAAGAGCAGCGCGGCCACGACGTAGCCGCTGAAGTTGAACTCCGTCGAGGCGTAGATCCCGGCGGCGCGAACGGCTTCGATGGCTCCGAAGATCGACAACAGTGCCGTGTCCTTCTGCAATGAGATGAAGTCGTTCAAGAGCGGCGGGATCACTGTGCGGACCGCTTGGGGGAGGATGACCCGGCGCATGGTGGCGTAGTGGGTGAGACCGAGTGATCGCGCGGCCAGCGTCTGGCCGTGGGGAACCGAGTTGATGCCCGCGCGGTACACCTCGGCGACGTAGGCGCTGTAGGTGATGGTGAGCGACATGCATCCGTAGACCGCAGGCGACTGGTTGGAGAGGAAGCCCAACTGCAACGCCGGCAGGCCGTCACCGACCAGGAAGAACACGAGCAGGATTGGGATCCCGCGAAAGACGTCCGTGTACGTCGTGGACAGGATCCGAAACGGGAGGAGCACCGGTGACTGGCTCATGCGAGTCCAGGCGATGATGAGACCGAAGAAGAGCACGAGCACCTCGCACACGAGGAAGATCCAGATGTTGACGATCAGGCCACGTCCGACCGAGCTGAGCCCCTGACGGGGATCGCCGATAAACGAGTGCCACATGTGGTGCGGATTGAAGAAGAAGAACCTCACCGAGGCGCCCCCGGGCGCGAGATAGAAGACCGCGACGAGGCCGCCGAGGACCAGGAGGGTCGACAGCGTGCTCGCGACCAGACCACGCCGTCCGATGAGCAGTTGTCGTCGCCGAGGAAGGAAGAGCCGAGGGGGAGTCTGGAGAGCGTCGGCCTCCTGCTCTAGCGACACGACTCTTACGGCTTAATGACCGGCACGCTGGTATAGATGTTCAGCCACTTGTTCTGCAGCTTCGTCAGCGTCCCGTCCGTCTTCAGCGCCGCGAGGGCGACGTTGACGCAACCGGCGAGCGGACTGTTCTTTTGGAACAAGAGCCCGTAGTGCTCGCCGACGCTGGGGAACTGGCCGACCTGGGTGGCGATGAGCTTCTTGTTCTTGTCCGTGATCTGAGCAGACGCCATGTACTGGCCCGTCGGCGTGTCGATCACCAGCGCGTCGATCCGGCCGTTCTGCAGCTGCGCCACCGCCTGGTCGAGGGTCGAATAGACGCGCGCGGCCTTGGTGGGCTTGATGAAGCTGTTGATGAAGGAGAGCCCCGTCGTGCCGATCTGGTCACCGTACTGGTAGGTCTTGAGGTCGGCGCGCGTGTGGTGCTTCACGATCCTGTTGGTCTTCAGCGCCACGATCGACTGCTGGACGTCGTAGTAGCTGTTGGAGAACGTCACGACCATGGCGCGCGCCGCCGTGTAGGAGATCTCGTTGATGTCGAAGTCGAACTTCTTCGTGCCCGGGGTGTAACTGCTGTCGAACGGCTCAGTGACCCAGTTGACGTTCGACGTGGACACCCCGAGGGTCTTGGCGATCGCGTAGACGAGGGCCGATTCGTAGCCCTTTCCGTTGGTGGGCTTGTTGTTGACGAACCAGGGCGTGTACACGGGATTGTCGGTCGCGACCGTGAGCTTGCCCTTGGCGTATTCCTGGGCGGCGATCGTGGTCTTGCACGTGGCGAGCGAGTAGGAACTGGCGTTCGCGGCGAGGCCCGACGAGAGCGTCGCGACGCCGATCGTGGAGACGCCCACGAGGCCAGCCAGGGCGATTCGGAGGTTGCGCATGTGAATCCCTTCTGATGAGTAGCCACAAAGTGGTGACCGTCAGTGTAACGCTCGCATTTGGCGCGATTCGGGGTTCGGTCGGCAGGGTCGGCGCCCGATCGGAGGGGCAGCCCGGGATATGGGAATTTCATTTCCCGGGCGACCTCACTTCACTAGGATGGAGCGGCTGGGAGAGGTGGGTGAGTTCGGTTTAAACCACATTCCTGCTAAGAATGCGGCCTGCGAAAGTGGGCCCGAGGGTTCAAATCCCTCCCTCTCCGCCATTACCACCGAGCGCAGTGCGCTCGGTGGTGCCATTCATGAGGAGATGTTTCTGAGGTACTGGATCGAGACGCTTGGGTGCCCGAAGAACCACGTGGACTCCGACAAGCTGGCGGGACTCCTCGTGTCCCAGGGCTACGCGCCGGCCGAGTCGCCCGAGGGGGCCGACCTGGTCGTCGCCAACACCTGCGCGTTCATCGAGGCCGCCCGCGAGGAGTCCATCGAGACGGTGCTCGAACTGGCCGATCGCAAGCAGCAGCAGGCCCGACTCGTCGTGACCGGCTGCATGGCTGAGCGTTACGGCGAGGAGCTGGCGTCCGCGCTGCCCGAGGTCGACCTCGTCGCCGGCTTCGGTGTGAGCCTCGTCGAGACTGCCCCGACCCCGGTCGCCCTGCGCCGACGCCCCGTCCCGTCCTTCGACCTGCTCAACCTTCCGCGTCCGAAGTCCGCGACGCCCTGGGCCTACGTGAAGATCGCTGAGGGCTGCGACCGTCGCTGCGGCTTCTGCGCCATCCCGACCTTTCGCGGCGACCAGCGGTCGCGCTCCACCGAGGAGATCCTCGCCGAGGCTCGCTCGCTGGTTGAAGGTGGAGTGCGCGAACTGGTGCTCATCGCCCAGGACCTCGCCAGCTGGGGTCACGACCGTCGTCGGGCCGGCCGGGGCGAGCCGGTCGAGGTGCTCGACGAGGGCGGCACCCAGCCTTTGATCGACTTGACCAAGACGTTGAGCGGCGAGGTCGATCGGGTCCGCCTGCTCTACCTGTACCCGTCCGGACTCACGAGCGGACTCATCGAGACGATCCTCGAGACGGGCGTCCCCTACTTCGACCTCTCGCTCCAACACGCCTCTCGTCCGATGCTGCGCGCGATGCGGCGCTGGGGCGACGGAAACAGATTCCTCGAACGAATCGCGGCCATCCGCGCCGCCGAGCCCGACGCCACCTTCCGGTCGTCGTTCATCCTCGGCTACCCCGGCGAGACCGAGGACGACCAGCGCGAACTGATCGAGTTCATCGAGGAGGCGCAGCTCGACTGGGCCGGCTTCTTCACGTTCTCGTCCGAGGAGGGCACGCCGGCCAACGCCATGGATCGCCAGGTCCCCCACGAGCTGGCCCTCGAACGGCTGCGCGAGGTGAGCGAGATCCAGGACTCGATCACCGCCCGGCGCCGTGACGCTCTGGTCGGCACTCGCCAAAGACTCCTCATCGACTCGCCCGGCGTCGGGCGCAGTGTCCGAGAATGCCCCGAGATTGATGGCATTGTGATGGTTGAGCAATCACTGTCGGTGGGGACACTTGTTGACTGTGAGATCGTGGCGAGTCACGGAACGGATCTGGAGGCGGTGCAGGTATGACAACCGGGCCCACCTACGGCGAGACCGCCCTCATGACGCCGGCCAACCTTTTGACGACGATCCGCCTGCTCGTCGCGCCGGTGTTCATCTACATGATCATCGCCAACCGCATCTCGTGGTGGACGTCGCTCGTCGGGTTCCTCGCGGCCCTCACCGACTACTTCGACGGCGTCGTGGCCCGCCGCCACGGCACGACGAGGTCAGGCGCGTTCCTCGACCCGCTGGCCGACAAGGTCATCGTCCTTGGCGCGCTGTACGCGATCATCCTGGCGCGACCGCATGGGTTGACCGGCTTCATCGCCCCGGCCGCCATCATCACGCTGCGCGAGATCTGGATGAGCGTGTACCGCTCGAGGGCCTCCAAGCGGGGCCTCTCGATCCCGGCGAGCCAGCTCGCCAAGTGGAAGACCTTCGTGCAGGACTGGGCCATCGCCTTTTGTGTCCTGCCCCTCACCGGTCACCACGCGTGGATCGGGATCACCACGATCTGGATCGCCACGGCCCTGACGCTCTACACGGGATGGCGGTACTACGTCGACGGCAAGCAGGTTGCTCCGTGAAAGTTGAGATCGTCGCGGTCGGCACGGAGCTGCTGCTCGGCCAGATCCCCGACACGAACTCGCAGTGGCTCGGCGAGCAGCTCGCGGCGAACGGGATCGGCTCGCACTTCCACCAGCACGTTGGCGACAATCACGAGCGCATCGTGCTCGCGTTTCGCACCGCGCTCGCTCGCAGCGACGCGGTCATCGTTTGCGGCGGACTGGGGCCGACCCAGGACGACATCACCCGCGCCGCGCTCGCCGAGGTCATGAACGTCCCGCTCGACCGAGACGAGGAGATCGTCGCGAAGATCCGCGCGATGTTCGGGTCGCGCGGACGCGCGATGCCCGAGAACAACCTGTTACAGGCCGACGTTCCCCGCGGCGCCGCGATCATCCCCCAGACCCGGGGCACGGCGCCGGGGCTGATCTGCGCGGTGGGCCTAAAGGTCGTCTACGCCGTGCCCGGAGTGCCCTACGAGATGACCGACATGTTCGAAAGGGCGATCCTGCCGGACCTCTTGGCCCGTCAGCGTGACGCGGGGGAGACCTCCGTGATCACGAGTCGGGTGTTGCGGACGTGGGGGGCGAGCGAATCCGGTCTCGCCGAGGCAGTGGGCGAGCGTTTCGAGGCGCTGGCGGGCGACGGGCGCGTGACGATCGCCTTCCTGGCCTCGGGCATCGAGGGCATCAAGGTCCGGCTCACCGCACGTGGCGACGACGCCGCGCACGCGACGAGTCTGCTGGTCGACGAGGAGTCCCTCGTCCGCACCCTCATCGAAGAGAAGCTCGGCGACATCATCTTCGGGGTCGACGACGAGACCATGGAGGACGCGATCGCCACCCGGATGCTCGCCCGCCACGAGACGCTGGCGGTCGCCGAGTCGATCACCGGTGGGCTGATCGCGAGTCGGCTGGTGAACATCGCGGGGGCGTCGACATGGTTCCGGGGCGGCGTCGTGAGCTACGCCTCCGAGGTGAAGTTCGACCTTCTGGGCGTGCCGCGCGGACCGGTCGTCAGTGCCGAGGCCGCCGAGACGATGGCGAGCGGAGTCCGGGCGCTGCTGAAGTCCGACGTGGGTCTCAGCGTCACCGGGGTGGCCGGGCCGGAGGAGCAGGACGGCCAGCCGGCCGGCACGGTCTTCGTCGGCGTGGCCGTCGGCGACGTCGTCGAGCACGTGGCCCTCCGTCTGCCGGGCGATCGCCCGCGCATCCGTTCGTACAGTGCGATCAGTGCGCTCGACGCCCTTCGCCGCACACTCGACCGGTTGGGCTGAAGGGCGCTGCGGCTGGTTTAGTCTCGTCGTAGACCACTGGAGGTGCGCGTGTCGAGCCTTGAGATCAGAGTTGACCCGTCGGCCATGGGCTTGGACGTCCAGCGCCTCGAACGGATCAAGCCGCACTTCGACGCGTACGTCGACGACCGTCGTCTGCCCGGTTGGCTGGCTACCGTCTCGAGGGGGGGCGAGCTGGTGTGGACCGGCAAGGGCGGGCACCGTGACCGCGAGCAGGGCCTCGACGTGACCGACGACACGATCTGGCGCATCTACTCCATGACCAAGCCGATCACGTCGATTGTGGCGATGATTCTCTACGAGGAGGGTCGCTTCGACCTGAACGACGACGCGGGCCAGTGGATCGAGGAACTGGCCGAACCGCGTGTCTGGGCCGGGGGCACGGCGATCAAGCCGGTGACCGTCCCGGCGGTCGAGCCGGTCCGGGTCCACCACCTCTTGAGCCACACGAGCGGCCTCACGTACAACTTCCAAAACCGCCACCCGGTCGACGAGATCTACCGCGCCAAGGGCTACGGCTTCCACGCGTTTCCGAGCGACGACCTCGCTCGAGCGGTGCACGACTACTGCTCCACCCCGCTGCTGTTCCAACCGGGCAGTCGGTGGAACTACTCGGAGTCGACGGCGGTCCTCGGGCGATTGATCGAAATCTGGACCGGCCAGGCCCTCGACGTCGTCTTTCGCGAACGCGTCTTCGAACCGCTCGGGATGCACGACACTGACTGGTGGTGCCCGCCCGAGAAGCAGGACCGTCTGGCGATGCTCTACGTCCCTCTGCACGGTGAGTCGTTCCCGTTCGTCGACCTCGCCAAGCAGGTGCTCGAGCCACACCTAATGCACGATGGCGGCGGCGGCCTGCTCTCGACGGCGCACGACTACCACCAGTTCATGACCATGCTGTTGCGCGGCGGCGAGCTGAACGGCACGCGCCTCGTCTCGAGCCGGACCCTCGAACTGATGACCGAGAACCACCTGCCCAACGACGTCGACCTTCAGGGGTTTGCGACCGGGCTCTTCGCCGACGTCGAGGACGCGGGCCT
The DNA here is from genome assembly GCA_025351385.1 of Acidimicrobiales bacterium. Lineage (GTDB taxonomy): Bacteria > Actinomycetota > Acidimicrobiia > Acidimicrobiales > RAAP-2 > RAAP-2. Next base: position 14,502 of record JANXWA010000019.1, read on the forward strand.
CGGCTTCGGCCTCGGCTTCTCGGTCGTCGTCGATCGGCGCAAGAACAAGAGCCTCGTCTCTGAGGGAACGTTCGGCTGGGGAGGCGCGGCGTCGACGGTCTTCTGGGTCGATCCCACCGAGGACCTGACGGTGAGCTTCTACACCCAGCTGCTGCCGAGCTCGACCTACCCGATCCGGCGAGAACTTCAGCAGCTGGTGTATCAGTCACTCGTCGATTAGGCCCAGTTTCATTGAAATGTCTGTTCATCCTCGTCCGCGTCAGGCATGATTGGGAGGTTGTCGGGAAATCCTCTTTACGAACACTTGTTCGTAGTACCGTGAATGGAGGGTGGAGACCGACCGATGTCACAAGAGGTTCGTAGCGTCCCTCTCTTGACGAAGAACAAGGAGATACCAATGGCAACCGACGACCGTGCGAAGGCCCTGGAAGCCGCACTCGGCCAGATCGAGAAGCAGTTCGGCAAGGGTTCGATCATGCGCATGGGTGAGAACCTGCACATGAATATTGAGTCGATCCCCACTGGAGCCCTCGCCCTCGACATGGCCCTGGGCATCGGCGGGCTGCCCCGCGGACGCATCGTCGAGCTCTACGGTCCCGAGTCCTCGGGCAAGTCGACCCTCGCGATGCACGTCGTCGCCGAGGCTCAGCGCAATGGCGGCGTATGCGCCTACATCGATGCCGAGCACGCAATGGACCCGGTCTACGCCCGCGCCATCGGCGTCAATGTCGACGATCTTCTGATCAGCCAGCCTGACACCGGCGAGCAGGCCCTCGAGATCTGCGACGTGCTGATCCGCTCGGGCGCGCTCGACGTGATCATCATCGACTCCGTCGCTGCCCTGACGCCCCGGGCCGAGATCGAAGGTGACATGGGCGACACCCACGTCGGCCTTCAGGCGCGACTGATGAGCCAGGCTCTACGCAAGTTGACGGGTGGTCTTTCCAAGTCGAACACCGTCGCGGTGTTCATCAACCAGTTGCGCGAGAAGATCGGCGTGATCTACGGATGCTTTCAGTACAGCGCTCGGGTAGTCCTCGCCGATGGGAGCACGGAGAAGATCGGGAAGATCGTGAATCAACGCCTACCGGTGGAGGTTCTCTCCTATGACGCGACGACGGGGGTGATGGTTCCCAAGCGAGTGGTGAACTGGTTCGACAATGGCACAACCGAAGAATTTCTGCAGATTACGGTGGCCAAGCCTTGGAAGAATGGACGAGCGCAGATCGCCTGCACTGCCAACCACTTGATTCGCACCCCTGGCGGGTGGACTGAGGCGGGGCAACTGAAAGTGGGGGACCGCGTTCTCGAGGCTCTTCCACATTTTCTTTCAGAATTCCAGAGCGCAGTACTGAAGGGAACGCTGATGGGCGATGGGGCGATCTCGCTGTCGCGCAGCGGGAACGGCGCGCGGCTCCGCTACAGCCACTGCGAGCGACAGACCGACTACGCGGAATGGAAGGCGTCGCTGTTCGCCAACATTGGCTCGAGCCGGAACGTTCGTGCCGACGGAGTTGTCACGTATGACTTCCAGCCCCTTCCAGAGTTGGCAGCCTTGCGGCATGCGGTCTACGTCGATCGCAAGAAGGTGTTCGACGACGACTACCTCAAGACGCTGACACCACTGTCGTTGGCGTTGTGGTACATGGATGACGCAGACTTCCAGATCCGATCGGAGGGGAAGCAGGCGAGGACGGCCAACCTCTCTGGTCGAGCGGTCATCTGTGTGGAGGCCATGGAGCCAGATACTCGCCGCCGCCTGGTTGAGTACCTCGCAGACACGTGGGGTATCCACGCCACACTAACGTCGAGCGGATCGAAGAAGAAGGCCAATCTCGTCTTCGCGACCTCGGAGACCGCCAAGCTTCACGCTCTCATCGCACCGTTCGTGCACCCGAGCATGGACTACAAACTCCTTCCCGTGTATCGCGGGCGATTTGACGTCACGCCGGTGTTCTCACCCGATCGGCGAGAGCTAGTGGCGATGCCCGTCACCGATGTGAAGGTGAAGCCGAGGACGCGTTCGATGAAGCGATTCGACATCGAGGTCGAAGATAGTCACAACTACCTTGTTGATGACGTCGTCGTGCACAACTCGCCCGAGGTGACCCCCGGTGGACGAGCGCTCAAGTTTTACGCGTCGGTCCGCCTGGACATCCGTCGCATCGAGTCGATCAAGGACGGCACCGACGTGGTCGGGAACCGTACCCGTGTGAAGGTCGTGAAGAACAAGTGCGCGGCACCCTTCAAGCAGGCCGAGTTCGACATCATGTACGGCCAAGGCATCAGCCGGGAGGGCTCGGTGCTTGATGTCGCCGTCGAGTTGGGCTTTGTGAAGAAGGCCGGCGCCTGGTTCACCTACGAGGGCGAGCAGATGGGCCAGGGACGAGAGAACGTGAAGGCCTTCCTGCGTGAGAACCCTCAGACGATGGCGGAGATTGACGCGCGCGTCCGAGAACACATGGCCAACGCCCTGCTGCCCGACGTCGTCGGCACCGGCAGCGAGATTGACATCGACGCTCCGATCTCGCTGGACTGAACAACACCGTTCGTGAGGTGGCCCGGCGTCGCTCGGCCGAGAGGACCGGGTCGGAATGCGCTGACGTGGCTGTAGTGTGACGCCAGTGAATTTTCGACTTCGGTTCCGTCACTTCCTCGGCGCACGAGTGCGCGCGTCACGTCGATTCCTCAACGAGGTCGCGACGGTGGGCCCGGACGATCCCTACGCCCGCCAGTTCCACTACTTCGGAAGTCGCGCCGCCCTCATGGCGCCTCAGGGCGTTATCTACAACGAGCGGTACCTTTCGATCGGTGACGAGACGCTCATCGGCCCCAACGTCTGCTTGACGGCGGGCATTAGCGCCGATCAGACAATGCTGAGCACGCCCGTGGTGTCCATCGGACGCAAGTGCATCATCGGACGGGGCTCGCACATCATCGGTCACTGGTCGATCCAGCTGGGCGACGAGATCCAGACGGGTCCCTACGTGTACATTACCGACCAGAACCACTCGTACTCGGACCCTGACGAGCCCGTCGGCTGGCAGACGCCGACCGAGGCCGCGGTGCGCATCGGCTCGGGCAGCTGGCTCGGAGCCAACGTGGTGATACTGCCGGGGACGATCCTTGGCCGGAACACGGTCGTGGCCGCTGGCGCGGTTGTGCGCGGTGAGTTCCCGGACCACGTTGTGCTCGGGGGCGTTCCGGCGAGGGTGCTGCGCCACTACAGCCCGGAGGGTGGGTGGCAGTCCGGAGCGGGGGAGTGAAGGGACGGAAGCTCGGCGTCGACCTCACGCCACTGCGGGTCTCCAAGCAGTACCGGCGGCTCTACGTCGCGGGATTCATCACCTCGCTCGGTAGCCAAGCGACCTACGTCGCAGTTCCTTTTCAGCTGCGCAATCTCACGCACTCGACTCTGGCCGTTGGGTCATTGGGCTTGGCCGAGTTGCTCCCATTGGTCGCCTTCGGGCTCTACGGCGGCGTCCTCGCCGACCGCCTCAACCGGCGTCGCCTCATCATCTCCATGGAGGTGGTGCTGATGCTCTCCACCGTCGTGCTCGTCGTGAACGCACTGCTGGCCCACCCGGCCGCGTGGGTCCTGTACGCCGACGCCTTCGTCGTCGCCGGGGCGTCCAGCCTCCAGCGGCCGAGCATCGACGCACTTAACCAGGTCTTCGTGCGCCACGACCTGCAGCGCTCGGCGGCGGCACTCGCCAACATCCGCTACACGACGGCGTCGATAATTGGGCCGGCCCTAGGCGGTCTCGCCGCCGTGGCGTTGGGCCCCGCTAGCGTCTACGTCGCGAACCTCGTGACCTTCTCGATCTCGCTGGTGTTGCTCTCCACTCTGCGGGCCACCACGCCGGCCTCTGCGCCACACGAGAGCCAGTACGCGGCCCTCACGTCGGGTCTGCGCTACGCGATGTCGCGACCCGATATCCTCGGCACCTACCTCGTGGACATGCTCGCGATGGTCCTCGCCTTCCCAGTAGTGATGCTGCCATTCGTGGCGGCCCGTTTCCACGAGACCTACGCACTCTCGTTGCTCTACTGCGGGTTGCCCGCGGGGGCGCTCGTGGCGACGCTGACCTCGGCCTGGACCCGACGGGTCCATCGTTACGGTCGGGCGATCGCCTACTCCGCCGCCGTGTGGGGTCTGGGTATCGCCCTGTTCGGCTACTCCTCGTCGCTTTGGATGGTGCTATTTGGCCTGGCGATCGGCGGAGGCGCCGACGCGGTCAGCGGGATCTTCCGCTCGACGATGTGGAACGAGTCGATACCACCCCTCGTTCGCGGGCGCATGGCCGGCATCGAGATGATCTCGTACTCCCTCGGACCGACGGCCGGACAGTTTCGCGCCGGGGTGATGGCGGCGTGGACGACACTTCGCATCTCTCTCACGTTCGGCGGCCTCGCCTGCACCGGGTCGGTGGCGGGTGTCGTGGTGGCCCTGCCGAGGCTATGGAGCTTCGACGCGCGCACCGACGTCCACGTGGCCGAGGTGCGAGAGTTGCGGGTCCGCGAGGACCGCGAACCGACCGACTGATCGCGCGTCACGCCTTACGATTGGGGGATGACCGCATCGACATATCTCGTGACCGTGAGCGGCCCGGACCGTGTCGGGGTCGGAAGGGAGCTCTTCGCGGCCCTCACCTCACTGAGTGATCGGGGCGTGGAGATCTCCGACGTCGCGCAGATCACGATTCGCGGCGCCCTGGTTCTGTGCGCCGAGGTCGTCTCGTCGGGGCCGGCGCGCTCGGAGATCGAGGCGGCCCTCGCGGGTCGGAACATCCGTGGCGAGGGCATCACCGCGACGGTCGAGGAGGTGACGCCGAGCGAGATGGGCGAGGGCCATCGACTGCTGGTCACGTTTCTCGCCCCGAGGATCACCGCTGGCCAACTGGAGGACCTCTTCGCGGCGATCGCCCGTACCGGCTCGACGTGCGAGAGGATCGTCCACCTCGCGAGCTACCCCGTCGACTGCTACGAGCTGGTGGTGCGCGGTGCGGATCACGCGGCACTTCGTGAGGGCCTGACGATCGTCGCCAAGGCCGACGGTCTCGACCTCGCGGTCCAGCGCGCGGGACTGCACCGCCGGTCCAAGCACCTCGTGGTGATGGACGCCGACTCGACGCTCCTCCAGGACGAGGTCATTGACCTGCTGGCCGACGAGTGCGGCTGCGCCGGGGACGTCTCGGCGATCACCGAGTTGGCGATGGCCGGAGAGATCGACTTCGCCGAGTCGCTGCGTCGGCGTGTCGCGCTCCTGGAGGGGCTGCCCGCCACCGTCCTCGACGACGTGCGCGCCCGGCTTCGTCTCACCCCGGGCGCACGCACGCTGCTGCGCACCCTGCGGCGGCTTGGCTACGTTCCGGCCGTCGTGTCGGGCGGTTTCGTCGAGGTCCTCGAGCCCCTGATGGCCGAGCTCGGCGTTGACTACCTCGAGGCCAACCACCTCGAGATCGTGGACGGCCGGCTCACTGGGGGCCTGGTGGGCGAGATCGTGGACCGGGCCGGCAAGGCCGGGGCGCTTCGGCGCTTCGCCGAGGAGGTCGGCGTCCCCCTCGAGCAGACCGTGGCGGTCGGCGACGGCGCCAACGACATCGACATGCTCTCCGTGGCGGGGCTCGGCATCGCCTTCAACGCCAAGCCGGTCGTGCAGGACCACGCCGACACCGCCCTGTCCGTGCCCTACCTCGACGCGGTCCTCTACTTCCTCGGCATCAGCCGCGAGGAGATCGAGGCGGAGTAGCGCCACTCGAGCAGCGGGCAGTGTCGTGAATCAGACCGTGGGGCCCGTACGATTCGGGTGTTACCGCATAGTAAGGTCACCACAAGCCGGATTTGGGGGGATACCCGTGAAAGTAAGAATCGACCCTGAGCTTTGCCAGGGACAGGGGCGGTGTTTCTCGATCGCCCCGAGCATCTTCGACTTCGACGACCTGGGCAACGGCGTCGTCATCGGCGACGGCACGCTCGATGACGACACCATGAAGCTCGCCCAACTGGCCCAGTCCAACTGCCCCGAGCACGCGATCTTCATCGAGGAGTGACAATGACCGACAAGCCCCTCGTCAAGGACTTCGCCACGGAGTGGGACCACGCCGATCCCCAGTGGGTGGCCGACCCCTACCCGATCTGGGAGGACCTGCGTCAGCGCTGCCCGGTGGCGCACACCGACCGCTACGGCGGTGGTTGGTTCCCGGCGACCCACGCCGGCGTGTCGGCGATCGCCAAGGACACCAAGAACTTCACCAGTCGCACCGTCATCATCGGCAACGGCCGTCCCACGGAGCTGGACCTCCCGGCGCCGATCGGCGTGGCGCCGCCGATCACCTCCGACCCTCCGTTCCACGCGATCGCGCGAAAGCTCATCCTCCCGGCCTTCGCCCCGGGGCCGATCAACGCCCTCGAGCCGATGATCCGCGCCCTGTGCGCGAAGCTGATCGACGGGCTCGAGGGCGATGTCGTCAACGCGGGGATGGCCTACGCGAAGTACATCCCGCCCAGCGTCATCCGCACGATGCTCGGCTTCCCCGAGGACGACATCGAGCGATTCATCGAATTCATCGACATCGTGCTCGAGGGGATCGACCATCCACTCGAGCAGCGAATCGAGGAGTTCGCGCCGGTCGAGGAGTACTTCGTCGCCCAGATGGAAGACCACCTGGCTAACCCCCGCGACGACCTCACGAGTTACCTGCTGAACGTCGAGATCGAGGGACAGAAGCTCCAGCCCGAGCACGTGTTCGGCACGATGGTGCTCGTGCTCATCGCCGGCATCGACACGACATGGTCGGCGATCGGTTCGTCGCTGTGGCACTTGGCGAGCCACCCCGACGACCTGGCGCGCTTGGTCAACGAGCCTGACCTGATGCCCGTGGCGATCGAGGAGTTCCTGCGCTACTACGCCCCGGTGACGATGGCGCGTCTCGTCAAGCACGACATGGAGTACCTGGGCTGTTCGATGAAGGAGGACGACTGGATCCTGCTGGGCTTCCCGGCGGCCAATCGCGACCCCGCGATGTTCAAGGACGCCGACCAGTTCATCATCGACCGGGAGGAGAATCGCCACGTGGCCTTCGGACTCGGAATCCACCGTTGCGCGGGATCCAACCTCGCCCGTCTCGAGCTGCGCGTGGCGATCGAGGAGTTCATCAAGCGCTTCCCCCGTTTCGAGCTGGCCGACCCCGACGCCGTCACCTGGGCGTCGGGCCAGATCCGTGGTCCGCGGAACCTGCCGATCCGTATTCTTCAGCAATAGGGTTACCGAGAGGGGTACGTGGTTGCAGGGGGGAGCTACATGACGATCAAGCCGCCGGTGGAGGACTTCGCCACGGACTGGGACCACACGGACCCTCAGTGGGTGCACGACCCCTACCCAATCTGGGAGGACCTGCGCGAGCGCTGCCCGGTTGCCCACACCAACCGCTACGGCGGCGGCTGGTTCCCCACCACCCACGAGATGGTGTCGGCGGTCGCGAACGACAACGTGCACTTCACCAGTCGCGTGGTCGTCATCACCAACAATAAGTTTCCGGCCGGCGCGCCGCCGGCGCCGATCGGTAGCGCGCCGCCGATCACCTCGGACCCGCCCTTCCACCAGATCGCCCGGCGGATCATGCTGCCGGCCCTCGCCCCCGGACCGGTCAACGCGCTCGAGCCCCAGGTGCGCGACCTCTGCCTGCAACACCTCGACGAGCTCGCCGGGAAGGAGACCTTCGACGCGGGCGCGGAGTACGCGCAGTTCATCTCGCCCGGCGTGATCTCGCGCATGCTGGGCTTCCCTCCCGAGGATGAGAACCTCTTCCGCGAGTACGTCCACTTCGTCCTCGACCTCGTGGACCTACCGCCCGAGGAGCGCGCCGCGGCGGGCGAGCCGATGGTCGAGTACTTCAATCGCCAGATCCAGGACCACATCGACCACCCCCGCGACGACTTCACGAGCTACCTCTTGAACGTCGAGGTCGCGGGGAAGAAATTGGCCCCCGAACACGTCCGAGGCACGATGGCGCTCACGCTCATCGCCGGCATCGACACGACGTGGTCGGCGATCGGCGCGGCGATCTGGCACCTGGCGACGCACCCCGGCGACCTCAGCCGACTCGTGAACGAACCCGACCTGATGCCGCTCGCCGTTGAGGAGTTCCTGCGCTACTACGCGCCCGTGACGATGGCGCGAACGGTGAAGGACGACTTTGAGTTCTTCGGCAGCACCTTGAAGAAGGACGACTGGGTGCTCCTCGGCTTCCCGGCGGCCAACCGTGACCCGGCCGCTTTCGACGACGCCGACAAGTTCATCATCGACCGCGCGGTCAACCGCCACGCGGCCTTCGGGCTCGGCATCCACCGCTGCGCCGGGTCGAACCTCGCGCGCATGGAGCTGCGCGTCGCCGTCGAAGAGTTCATCAAGCGCTTCCCCAGGTTCGAGCTGGTCGAAAACGACGACGTGACGTGGGCCCAGGGCCAGGTCCGCGGTCCGCGCCACATCCCACTGCGCGTGACGGCCTAGCGGCCCCGTCAGAACCCGAGATCGGTCGGGCCCTGGGCCCAGATGGCGGCCATCCACGCCTCGACCTCGTCCGCCCCGCGCGGCAGTGCCGCGGAGAGGTTCCGGGAGCCGGTCGCGGTCACGAGGACGTCGTCCTCAATCCGCACCCCGATGCCGCGATACTCCTCGGGCACGGTCAGGTCGTTCGCCTGGAAGTAGAGGCCCGGCTCGACCGTGAGGACGTAGCCCTCGCGCAGGTCGCCGTGATAGGTCTCGTTGCGGGCGTTGGCGCAGTCGTGCACGTCGATGCCGAGCATGTGGCTGACCCCGTGCAACGTGTAGCGGCGGTAGAGCTGGCGGTCGCGGCGTAGCGCCGTCGCCGGCTCCTCGGTCAGGATGCCGAGGTCGAACAGTCCCTGGGCGAGCACCTTCATCGCGGCGTCGTTGGGGGCCATGAAGGGCACGCCCGGCTTGACGGTGGCGAGGCCGGCCTCCTGGGCAGCGAGGACCAGCTCGTAGATGCGGCGTTGGGCCGGTGAGAACGTGCCGTTCACGGGCATCGTGCGCGTCACGTCGGCGGTATAGAGGTTGTGGCACTCGACGCCGGCGTCGAGCAGCAACATCTCTCCCCGTCGCACGGCGCCGTCGTTCCTCGTCCAGTGCAGGATCGTCGCGTTCGAGCCGCTGGCGGCGATGGTGTCGTAACCGACGTCGTTGCCCTCCACTCGCGCGCGCAGGTTGAATATCCCCTCGATGACCCGCTCGCCTCGACCCTCGGCGCTCGGCAGGGCCCGCACGACGTCCTCGAAGGCCTTGACGGTGTAGTCGATCGCCAGTTGGAGCTGGGCGACCTCGAAGTCGTCCTTGACGAGACGCTGCTCGGCGAGCGCCGTCGCGAACGTCCCGTCCTCGCCGCTCGGCGCGACGAGGGCGTCGACCGCTGCGTCGAAGCCGCGCAGCGTCAGGACGTCGGTCGCGGCCACTGACGCGAGGTCCTTCTCGAGGTGTTCGAGCGGTGCCGTGTCGATCTCGTAGTAGAGCGCCGCCTCGGTGACGCCCCGGCGCGGTCCCACCCACAACTCCCCGTAGCGAGCGTCGGTGAAGAACTCGTGGGTCTGGTGGTCGCGCCGCTCGGGCACGTAGAGCGTCGCGCGCGGTCCACTCGAGCTCGGCGCGATTACGAGCACCGCGTCGGGCTCGACGCAGCCCGTCAAGTAGAAGAAGTCCGATCCGGCTCGGAAGCGGTAGTCGGTGTCGTTGGCGCGCACCTTGGGATTGCCCGTCGGGACCACGAGAGTCTTTCCCGCGAAGCGCTCGGCCAGGCGGCCGCGTCGCTCGGCGGCGACGGTCGCCGCGGGATGGACCTCACGACTGGGCTCGGCGATCTCCCAGTTGCTCGTCATGTGCTCGAAGAGAAGACGCGGTACTGGTGGGCGATGGGGGCCGACCCACACCCAGTTCTCGGAGATCGGGCGCTCGGCGGAGACGTCGGGCTCTGGCGCGGTGGGAGTGGTGTCGCTCACGGCACAAACTTACTCGCCGATTCGGCGTGCGCCATAGGCTCCACCCATGGATATCTCCGTCGCCCAGCAAGGTCCCGTCGCTGTCATCACCTGGAACGAGGGGGAGAATCGTATCAACCTCGACTCCCTCACGCGGATCAACGTCATCCTCGACGAGCTCGAGACCATCGACGGTGCGCTGTCGGTGGTTTTCACCGGAAGCGGCAAGTTCTTCTCCAATGGACTGGACCTCGAGCGCTTCGGCGCCGTGCCCGACGAGTTGGCGGCGACGCTGCACGAGCTCGAGCGCACCATCGGGCGCCTGCTCGTCTTTCCCGCCTACACCGTCGCTGCCTTGAACGGCCACGCCTTCGCTGGAGGTGCGCTCATCTCGTGTGCGTTCGACTACCGGGTCATGCGCGAGGACCGGGGGTTCTGGTGCATGAACGAGGCGGAGATCGGTCTGGCCCTCGACGAGCGTCTCTGGTCGATCCTCACGAACCGACTGCCCAAGGCGACCGCGGTCGTCGCGGCGACGACTGCGCGCCGGTTCCCGGCGCCCGACGCGTTGCGCTTCGGGATCATCGAGGCGATGGCCAGCGAGGGCGAGGTCCTCACTCACGCGATCGACGTCGCCGAGAAGATGTCGTCGCTCGACCGCGCCACGCTCCGACGGCACAAGTGGCTGGCTCACGGCGCGCAGGCGGCGGTGCTGGGATTCACGAAGTAGGTCCGTGGGCCGTCGACGTTGACGGGGATTTGTCCTCGTGCGCGGGCGCTCGTCGACCGCTGTCGGTATCGTTGGGGAGGTGAAGCTCGACGTCTACCGGAGTTGCACGTGGCGAGAGAAGCGCGACGTGCTCAACGCCTTCTGGCGCCCGAACGTCGACCCGACACCGCGAATCAGCGAGGCGGCACTGCAGTACGGCTACTACGCCGTGATCTGCATGACGGTCATCGTCGCCGAGGTGGCGCTGGTGATCGCCGTCTCGATCGGCCACGAGGTCGTGTTCGTGGTGGTCGGAGCGGTCGTCGAGGTCTTCATGCTCTGGTGGACCCGCTGGGCGATCCTTCGCTACCGAACCCTGAGGGTTGCGTCGGCGGGCTAGCCGTCGGATCGACGTCTAGATCCAGCCCTGTTCGCGACCGATCTGCTCCACGTCGCCGATTCGTAGCCCGGTGCGGTGCTGCAGGGTGCGGATGAGTCCGCCGGCCTCGTAGAGCGACTCGTGGGTCCCGGTGTCGAGCCAGGTTGTGGCGCGCGACAGCACCTCCACGCGCAACTCGCCGCGCTCGAGGTACGCGGTGTTGAGCGCCGTGATCTCCAACTCCCCGCGAGCGCTCGGCTCCAGCTCATGGGCCAGTCGCGAGGCCTTCTCGTCGTAGAAGTAGATCCCGGGCACGGCGTAGTTGCTGCGGGGCATCGCCGGCTTCTCCTCAATCGAGAGCACCTTGCCGGACTCGTCGAACTCGACGACGCCGTAGGCGGAGGGGTCGCTCACCTGGTAGGCGAAGATGAGCGCGCCCTCGACCGAGGTGTTCTGGCGCAGGTGCGTGCCGAGTCCCGGTCCATAGAAGAGATTGTCACCAAGGATCAGCGCGCACTTGTCACCGTTGAGGAACTCCTCACCGAGGATGAGCGCCTGGGCGAGGCCGTTGGGCTCCTCTTGCACGACGTAGGAGATATCGAGTCCCAACTGCGAGCCGTCGCCGAGCAGTCGACGGAACGCGTCCTGGTCGTGGGGGGTCGTGATGAGCAGGATCTCGCGAAGACCGGTCAACATCAGGGTGCTGAGCGGGTAGTAGATCATGGGCTTGTCGTAGATCGGCAGGAGCTGCTTGGACACCGCACGGGTGATCGGATGGAGGCGCGTGCCGCTGCCACCAGCCAGAACGATTCCCTTCACTCCATTAGTATAGAAGTCGATCTACCCCTTCCCAAAGGCCGAGGAACCACCATGCGCGTAGTGATCACCGGGGCGGCGGGGTTCATCGGTTCGCGGTTCACCGAACTGCTCCTCGCTGAGGCTGAGCGCCTGGACTACGGCGAGGTGGTGCTGCTCGACGCACTGACCTACTCGGGGCGACGAGAGAACATGGACGACGCACTGCGCGACGCGCGCGCGACCTTCGTCGAGGGCTCGATCAACGACGCCACCGTGACCGACGAGGTGCTTCGTGGCGCTCAGGCCGTCGTCCATTTCGCCGCCGAGAGTCACGTCGACCGCTCGATCACCGGCGCGCGGACCTTCTTCGAGACCAACGTGCTCGGCACCCAGCAGATGCTCGAGAGTGCTCGACGCAGCGGGGTGGAGAGATTCGTCCACGTCTCGACCGACGAGGTCTACGGTTCGATCCCGGAGGGCTCGTGGCGCGAGGACCATCTCCTCGAACCCAATTCGCCCTACTCCTCGAGCAAGGCCGGATCGGACCTGGCGGCACTGGCGTACCACCGGACCTACGGGCTCGGCGTCTCGGTGACCCGGTGCTCGAACAACTACGGACCGCGTCAGTTCCCCGAGAAGGTCATCCCGCTGTTCGTGACGAACCTCATGGACGGACGCAAGGTCCCCCTCTACGGCGACGGCCTCAACGTTCGTGACTGGCTGCACGTCGACGACCACTGTCGCGGGGTGCTGGCGGTGCTCGAGGGCGGCCGGGCCGGCGAGGTGTACAACATCGGCGGCGGCACGGAACTGACCAACGTCGAGCTGACCCGACGTCTCCTCGCGCTCTGCGGCCACGACCAGTCCATGGTCGAGCCGGTCGAGGACCGCCTCGGTCACGACCGGCGCTACAGCGTCGACTGGTCGAAGATCCGCGACGAGCTCGGCTACGAGCCCCGGATCGGCTTCGACGAGGGACTGGCGGCGACGGTGCAGTGGTACCACGAGCACGAGTCGTGGTGGCGACCGCTGAAGAGCGAGGCGACGTGAGGCTGACCGAGCTCTCGATCCCCGGGCTGATGGTGCTGGAGTCGCCAGTGTGGGCCGACGACCGGGGCTACTTTCGCGAGTGGTTCAAGCTCGATGACTTCGAAGCGAACGGCGTTGGCTTCCACGCACGCCAGGCGAACCTCTCGATGTCCCAGCGCAACGTCGTGCGGGGACTCCACTACTCGCTCGCCCCCGAGGGACAGGCGAAGGTCGTGACCTGCGTGTACGGCGAGCTCGACGACGTCATCGTCGACGTGCGCGTCGGTTCGCCGTCGTTCGGTCACGTCGAGGTCGTCCACTTGGCGGCCGACCAACCTCGTTCAGTCCTACTGCCCGTCGGAGTGGCCCACGGCTTCTGCGTGACCAGCGAGTTGGCGGCACTTTCGTACCTGCTGTCCTCACCCTTCAATGCGCCCTTCGAACTCGAGATCGACCCGTTCGACGAGGAGATCGCGGTCCCGTGGACCGTCACCGGCGAGCCGATCGTGAGTTCCAAGGACGCCGCCGCACCCTCACTCGCGCAACGTCGGTCGGCGCACGAACTCCCGACCTTCGCCTGACGATCTCGTTTGGGATTGAACGGCATCGTTGCTAGCGTTGCGAAGGTGAGCACCCCGCTTCGCCTCGTCGGCGCGCAAGATCGCAACGTGAGGATCCCGCTGGCGAGTTCGGTGCCGGCCGTCGAGAACGAAGCACAGCTGCGAGCACTGCTGGCCAGCCTCTCGGGTGTCGACGCGGTCGGTGCCGAGGCTCGCGCCGCCAAGCTCGCCACTCGCTCGATCAAGAAGTCGACCAAGCTGACGGTCCTGGACCTCGCCATCTCCATGGTCGACCTCACGACGCTCGAAGGCGCCGACACGCCCGGGCGGGTGACGTCGCTCTGCACCAAGGCAATGCGCCCGGACCCGCGCGACCCCACCGTGCCGTCGGTCGCCGCCGTGTGCGTCTACCCCGACCTCGTGGCCCACGCTCGATCGGTGCTGGGCGACTCGAGTGTCGCCGTCGCCTCGGTGGCGACGTCGTTCCCCTCGGGACGCGCCTCGCTCAAGGTCAAGCTCCTCGACGTGGCAGAGGCCGTCGCCGCCGGCGCGGATGAGATTGACATGGTGATCGATCGCGGAGCCTTCCTCTCAGGACGGATCGGCCAGGTCTTCGACGAGATCGTCGCGGTCACGGAGGCGTGCGGCGATGCGCACCTGAAGGTGATCCTCGAGACCGGTGAGCTCGTCACTTACGACAACGTGCGCCGGGCCAGCTGGATCGCGATGCTCGGCGGCGCGGACTTCATCAAGACCTCCACCGGCAAGGTCACCGTCTCGGCCACGACGCCGACGGCGCTCGTGATGCTCGAGGCGGTGCGCGATTTCGCTGAGACGACCGGTCGCGTCGTCGGGGTGAAGGTGGCGGGCGGGATCCGTACCTCGAAGGACGCGATCCGCTACCTGGTCCTCGTGAACGAGACCGTCGGGGCCACGTGGCTCAGCGCGGAACTCTTCCGCTTCGGCGCGTCGTCACTGTTGAACGACCTCTTGATGCAGCGACTCAAGCAACGACGCGGCGCGTACGTTCGCTCCGACGAATTCAGTGGAGACTGACATGACCGAGAGGCAACTAGCGAACTCCCAGTTGGGCTTCCTCGACTACGACCCCGCGCCCGAGTCGGCCACCATCGCGCGCCTGCAGCCCAGCTACGGGCTCTTCATCGACGGGAAGTTCACCGACCCCGCCGGCCACGAGCAGTTCGCGTCGGAGAACCCCGCCAACGAGTCCGTGCTGGCGACCGTCGCTCAGGCCAGTGTCGATGACGTCGACCGGGCCGTCGCCTCGGCCCGTCGCGCTTATACGAAGGTGTGGTCCAAGACGACCGGCACCGAGCGGGCCAAGTACCTGTACCGCATCGCGCGCATCATCCAAGAGAGGGCCCGTGAACTGGCCGTCGTCGAGACCCTGGACAACGGCAAGCCGATCCGCGAGTCGCGCGACGTCGACATCCCGTTGGCGGCCGCCCACTTCTTTTACTACGCCGGGTGGGCCGACAAACTGGACCACGCCGGCTTCGGCGCCGATCCACGCCCCCTCGGCGTCGCCGGGCAGATCATCCCCTGGAACTTCCCACTGCTGATGGCCGCCTGGAAGCTGGCCCCCGCGCTGGCGGCCGGCAACACCTGCGTGCTGAAGCCCGCCGAGACGACGCCGCTCAGCGCGCTGGTGCTCGCCGAGATCCTCCAACAGGCCGAACTGCCCGACGGCGTGGTGAACATCGTGACCGGCGACGGGGCGACCGGTGCGGCCCTGGTCGCGCACCCCGACGTCGACAAGATCGCCTTCACCGGCTCGACGGAGGTGGGACGCCTGATCCAGCGCAGCGTCGCCACGGGCGACAAGCGCCTCACCCTCGAGCTCGGGGGCAAGGGGGCCAACATCGTCTTCGACGACGCGCCAATCGACGAGATGATCGAGGGCATCATCGACGGTATCTTCTTCAATCAGGGGCACGTGTGCTGCGCCGGGTCTCGCCTACTGGTCCAAGAGACGGTGGCCGACGAGGTACTGCGCCGGCTGGTACGACGCGTCGAGCAGTTGCGCGTGGGCGACCCGATTGACAAGAACACCGACGTCGGGGCGATCAACTCCGCCGCCCAGCTCGCACGGATCCAAGAGCTCAGCGCCTTCGGCGAGAGCGAGGGCGCGACCCGCTACACCAGCTCGTGCGTGCTGCCCGAGAAGGGCTACTGGTTCGCCCCCACCGTCTTCGCCGACGTCGCACAGTCGCACCGCATCGCGCGCGACGAGATCTTCGGGCCGGTGCTGTCGGTGCTGACCTTTCGCACGCCCGAAGAGGCCGTCGCGAAGGCCAACAACACGAACTACGGGTTGGCGTGCGGGGTGTGGAGCGAGAAGGGGAGCCGCACGCTCTGGGTCGCGGAACGACTCCGGGCCGGCGTCATCTGGGCCAACACCTATAACCGGTTCGACCCGACGAGTCCCTTTGGCGGCATGCGCGAATCGGGCTTCGGTCGCGAGGGCGGCCGCCACGGACTGGAGGCGTACCTCAATGTCTGACCGGCTCGACGTCCGAAAGACCTACAAGCTCCTCATCAACGGCGCGTTCCTGCGCTCGGAGTCGGGCCGCAGCTACGAAGTCACGACAGCGAAGGGCGCCTTCCTCGCCAACGTCGCCCAGGGGTCGAGGAAGGACCTGCGCGATGCGGTCGTCGCCGCGCGCGCAGCCCAACCCAAGTGGTGGGGCGCCACGGCCTACAACCGCGGCCAGGTGCTGTACCGCCTCGCCGAGATGGCCGAGTCGCGCCGCGACGAGCTCGCCGATCACGTGGCCCAGTGCGAGGGGCTCGCCGCGAAGGCGGCCCGAGCGACGGTGTCGCGCTCGATTGACCGGATCGTTTGGTACGCGGGCTGGACGGACAAGGTCGCCCAGGTCCTCGGTGGCACGAACCCGGTCGCGGGGCCCTTCTTCAACTTCTCGGTACCGGTGCCCAGCGGCGTCGTCGCGGTGATCTGCGATCAGGACTCCTCGCTCGAGGCTTTCGTCGACGCCGTGGCGGCACCGCTGTGCGTTGGCAACGCCGTGATCGCCGTCGCGAGCCAATGTCGCCCGACACCGGCGGTCCTGCTCGGTGAGATGACGGCCACGTCGGACTTTCCCGGAGGGGTCCTTAACATCGTCACGGGCCTCACCGACGAGCTGGCGCCCATCCTCGCGTCCCACGAGGACGTCGACGGCATCGACCTGGGCGGCGTCGCGCCCGGGGAGGCGAGCGAGCTCTCCGCCGCGGCCGCCGGCTCGATCAAGCGGGTGCTTCGTCCCGACGGACGCGACCTCTCGACCTCGCTGCGACGACTACGTGCCTTCGTCGAGACGTCCACCGTATGGCACACGATCGGACAGTGATGAAGAACCCCTACAAGCTCGCTCGTCGCGCCGCCGACGAACTGCGCGAGAAGAGCGGCGTCGACCACTACCACGTCGCCATCGTGCTGGGTTCGGGCTGGCGTGAGGGCGCCGTCGCGCTAGGCACTCCCACCAGCCAGGTCGCGACGACGTCGCTCTCCGGCTTCGTCGCACCGACCGTCGCGGGCCACAGTGGACAGATCCTTTCGCTCGAGGTGGCCGACCTCCATGTGGCGCTGGTTGCCGGTCGGGTGCACCTCTACGAGGGCAACACCGCCGACCAGGTCGTCCATCCGGTGCGCACTGTCATCGCCGCCGGCGCGACCAAGGTCGTACTGACCAACGCTGCCGGCAGCATCGACCCCGAGTGGAGTCCCGGTCGCGTCATCATCATTCGCGACCATCTCAACCTGACCGCGACCTCGCCGATGGAGGGCGCCGCTCCGCCCAAGGGCTACGGCGCGCGCTTCGTCGACCTCACCGACCTCTACAGCCTTCGATTGCGCACGGCCGGGCACCGCGCGGTGCCCGACCTAAGCGAGGGCGTCTACGCCGGCTTTCGCGGGCCCCACTACGAGACTCCCGCCGAGATAGCGATGGCGCGCACGATGGGCGCGAGCCTCGCCGGGATGTCGACGGTGCTCGAGGCAATCGCCGCGCGACACCTCGGCGCCGAAGTGCTGGGTCTCAGCCTCGTCTCCAACGCCGCGGCCGGCGTGTCGAAGGGCCCGCTGGACCACCGAGAGGTCCTCGAAGCCGGACAGTCGGCGGCGGCCTCGCTCGGGGCGCTGCTGGCCCACATCATCCCGGTCCTGTGAACCCGGCGCTCGCCGAGCAGGTGTCGGCGTGGATCGCCCACGACCCCGACGACGACGACCGCGCCGAGCTCCAGGCGCTGCTCGACGCCGGTGACGAGGCGCAACTCGTACGGCGGTTCGCCGCGCCGCTGACCTTCGGCACGGCTGGTCTGCGCGGTCCGGTGATGGCGGGGCCGGCCGGGATGAATCGTCTCACGGTTCGCCGCGCGACCCAGGGAGTCGTCGCGTGGCTCACCGAGATCGGCGCTGACGCCACTCGGGGCGTCGTCGTCGGACGTGACGCGCGACGGGGATCGGAGGCCTTCAACGACGAGGTCGTCGGCGTCTTGCTGGGTGCGGGCGTCGAGGTCTTCGAGATGCCCGGTCCCCTCCCCACCCCGCTGGTGGCGTACTGCGTCAAGGCCCTCGGTGCGGCGGCGGGCATCATGGTCACCGCGAGCCACAACCCGCCCCTCGACAACGGCTACAAGCTCTACGCGAGTGATGGTGCCCAGATCATCCCCCCGAACGATGAGATCGTCGAGCGTCACGCCCGGTCCGCACCCACCCCGACGCTGGCGGACCGAGCCAGTCCACTCCACCACCGCGTGCCCGACGAGCTGCTCGCCCGGTACCGGGCGCACTTCGCCGAGCGTTTCGGCGCGACCGACGGGAAAGGTCTTCGAATCGCCTACACGCCGCTGCACGGCGTCGGCGGGGCGTTCATGATGAGACTCTTCGCCCAGGCCGGCTTCGGTTCGGTGACCGCGGTCGCCGAACAGTTCGCACCGGACGGGACCTTCCCCACCCTGCCGTTCCCCAACCCCGAAGAGCCCGGCGCCCTGGACTTGGCGATGGCCTGCGCCGACGGAATCGGATCCGACCTGGTGATCGCCAACGACCCCGACGCTGACCGTCTCGGTGCGGCCGTGCGCGGTCCGACGGGGTGGCACCTCCTGCGGGGCGACGAGATCGGGTGGCTGCTCGCGTCGTCGCTGCTGCGCACGATGGCCGACCCCCATGACGTCGTGGCGACGACGATCGTGTCCTCGACCCTGCTCGAAGAGATGGCCCGCGAGGCGGGGGTCAGCTTCGCCCGGACTCTCACCGGCTTCAAGTGGATATCGCGGGCCGCCGGGGAGGGCGTGCTGCGCTTCGGCTACGAGGAGGCGCTCGGCTACGCGGTCGACCCGGCGGTCGCTGACAAGGACGGGATGTCGGCCGGTCTGGCGTTAGCGCGCCTGGCCCACGACCTCGCGCGCGAGGGCCGGACACTGCTCGACCGGCTCGACGAGATCGAGTCGCGGTTCGGCGTCCACGCTATTTCGCAGCTCTCGATACGGGCCAGCGGTCCCGGAGGCAGCCACGCGATTAAAGAGACCGTGGCGGCGTTGCGAGAGCGACCACCGACGGCCCTCGGTGGCGTCGACGTCAGCGAAGTCGTCGATCTCGCGCGCGGCCACGCCGGACTGGCGCCGACCGACGGGGTTCTGTTGGTGCTCGGCACGTCGGGGAGGGTCGTCGTTCGCCCTTCGGGCACCGAGGCGAAGTTGAAGGCCTACATCGAGGTCACGACGTCGCCGACGGACGTGTCGTCGCTCGAGAGCCAACGGGCGCAGGCGGCGGGGTTGGTCTCGCTGATCCGCGCGGACCTCGAGGGTCTGTTGGCCTTCTAGGCCGAACGCAGCGCGGCGTAGCCGGGCTTGATCACCGAGTTGATCATCGCGAGGCGGGTGTCGAACTCGTAGAACGCGCTCTTCGCGGCGTTCAGCGTGAGCCACTCCATGTCGTCGAGTGTCCATCCGAACGTCGTGGCGCACGACTCGAACTCACTCGAAAGAGTGATGCCGCTCATCAGGCGGTTGTCGGTGTTGAGCGTCACGCGAAAGCGCAGCCTTCGCAACAGCTCGATCGGGTGGGCGGCGATCGATGCGGCGGCGCCGGTGTGCACGTTGGAGGTCGGGCAGACCTCGAGGGGGATGCGCCGGTCGCGGATGTAGTTGGCCAGTCGACCGAGACGGTACACGCCGTCGACCTCGGCGATGTCGTCGACGATCCGCACGCCGTGGCCGAGACGCTCGGCGTTGCAGAACTGCACGGCCTCCCAGATCGAGGGCAGCCCGAACGCCTCGCCGGCGTGGATCGTCATGTGGAAGTCCTCGCGTTGGACGAGGTGGAACGCCCTCAGGTGGTGGGTCGGCGGGAAGCCGTCCTCCGGTCCGGCGATGTCGAAGCCGCAGACGCCCTGGTCGCGGAACTCGACCGCGAGCTCGGCGATGGTCTCGCTCAGGTTCGCTTGGCGCATCGCCGACAGGATCGTGCGCACGATGACGTGGTGCCCCTCTCGGGCCGCCGTGGCGGTGCCGTGTGCGAAGCCGTCGAGTACGGCGCGCACGACCTCGTGGAGGGTGAGTCCGCCGATGAGGTGCAGCTCGGGGGCGAATCGGATCTCGGCGTAGACGACGCCGTCGCGCGCGAGGTCGAGGGCGGTCTCGCTGGCGACGCGCTCGAGCTGGTCCTTCGTCTGCATGACCGCGACGGTGTGGGCGAATCCCTCGAGGTAACGAACGAGGTCGCTGCCGGGAGTGTCGGCGATGAACCACCGGCCCAACTCGTCGGGGTCGTTGGTGGGCAGTCCCGTGTAGCGGTTCTCGTGGGCCAGTTCGAGCACGGTGGCGGGGCGCAGGCCCCCGTCGAGGTGGTCGTGGAGCAGCACCTTCGGCGCCCGTTCGATCAGATCACGGGTGAGGCGTGTCGACGACATGCGTCAAGGCTAGTCAACAGGCTTGTGCGTTACTTGGTGATTCGCTCTATCAACAACTGCTCGGAGTTCACCAACTGTTCATCTAGGACGACGGCGTTCTCGATGGCGGCCTTGCCCTGTTGGAGATGCGCGTCGTCGTCGGCGTGCAGTTCGAAGAGCGGCTGTCCCGCCACGATCGCCTCGCCTTCACGTACCAGACACATAACGCCGGCGGCCGCACTCACGGGGTCCTCCTTGCGTGCGCGGCCGGCGCCGAGTCGCCACGCCGAGACCCCGACGGCCAGTGCGTCGATCGACTGCACAATCCCGTCGCGTGCCGAGACCACGAACTCGCGAATCGCGGCGGTCGGGAGCGTCGCGTCGGGGTCGCCCCCCTGGGCCCGGATCATCTGGCGGTAGACGTCGTAGGCCGAGCCGTCGTCGAGCTTCTCGGCGGGATCCACGTTGATGCCCACGAGCCCGACCATGACGCTCGCGAGGGCGAGGGTCAGCTCTCGGACGTCCGAAGGGCCCCGTCCCTGCAAGACCTCGACCGACTCGGTGACCTCGAGGGCGTTGCCGACGGCCCGGCCGAGCGGCGCGTTCATCGCGGTAAGTTGGGCAACCGTCGCGACCCCGTGGTCGGTGCCGAGTCCGACCATCGTGGTCGCCAGTTCGCGGGCCCGCTCGAGAGTCTTGATGAACGCGCCCCGACCGACTTTCACGTCGAGCACCAGGGCGTGAGTGCCCTCGGCGATCTTCTTGGACATGATCGACGACGAGATCAGCGGGATCGACTCGACCGTCGCGGTCACGTCGCGCAGCGAATAGAGCTTGCGGTCCACCGGGGCGAGCCCCTGGCCGGCGGCGCAGATGACCGCTCCCACCGTCTCAAGCTGGTCGCGCACCTCGTCGTTGGAGAGGAAGGCACACCATCCCGGGATCGACTCGAGCTTGTCAAGCGTCCCGCCGGTGTGACCGAGGCCGCGGCCCGACAGTTGGGGCACCGCGGCGCCGCACGCGGCGACGAGCGGCGCGAGAATGAGCGAGATCTTGTCCCCGACGCCGCCGGTCGAATGCTTGTCCACCGTCGGTCGCGACAAGCCCTTCAGGTCGAGTCGCTCGCCCGACGCGATCATCTGGTCGGTCCAGGTGTTCAGCTCTGCGTGAGAGAGGCCGTTGAAGAAGATCGCCATCAGCAGCGCGGACATCTGCTCCTCGGCCACCTCGCCGCGGTCGTAGGCGGCGAGGATCCATGTGATCGCCTCGTCACTCAACACGCCGCCGTCTCTCTTCGCGGTGATCACGTCGACGGCCGAGAAGTAGCTCACGGGCTCTTCCGTACGCCGAGGTCGTCGGGGCCGAACGCGTCGGGCAGCAGGTAACCGACGGTCGTCGGTTCAATGCCCTCACCGGAGTCGATGAGCAGCTCATTGCCGCCGTGCTCGAACAGGAGTTGGCGGCACCGTCCGCACGGGGCGATCGGCGCGCCGTCGCCTGCGACGATCGAGACGGCGACCAGTCGGCCACCGCCCTGGCGCGCGAGGTCGCTGACGAGCGAGCACTCGGCGCAGAGCGTCAATCCGTAGCTGGCGTTCTCGACGTTGGAGCCTTCCACGAACCGACCGTCCGACGTGGTGGCACAGGCGCCAACCGTCACCCGCGAGTACGGAGCGTAGGAGTTCGACGTCGCGCGACGGGCCCGTGCGCGCAACTCATCCCAAGGGATGTCATCATGAGA
The DNA here is from genome assembly GCA_025351385.1 of Acidimicrobiales bacterium. Taxonomy (GTDB): domain Bacteria; phylum Actinomycetota; class Acidimicrobiia; order Acidimicrobiales; family RAAP-2; genus RAAP-2. Next base: position 36,622 of record JANXWA010000019.1, read on the forward strand.
ACTCACGTCCAAACAGTACACTTCGCCTTGCGTGAACAACTTCTCGAACCCCGCAGTCGTCGTGAGCGACGAGGTCGCCTCGGCACTCGAAGACGGACGAGGGGTGGTCGCGCTCGAGACGACGATCGTGGTGCACGGGCTACCTGAGCCGGTCAACCTCGAGGTCGCCGAAGCGTGCGAGGCGGCGGTTCGCGCGAGCGGATCGATCCCCGCGACCATTGGACTGCTCGACGGTCGGGTCGTTGTCGGACTCACGTCGAACGAGGTGGCGCAACTGGCCGACGAGGAGCGTCACGCGGCGAAGCTGTCGGCGCGCGACCTCGGCGTCGCGATTGCTGCCGGGCGCGACGGGGCGACCACCGTCGCCGGCACCATCGCCGTCGCCCGTCGGTCGGGCATCGACGTCATGGCCACGGGTGGACTCGGAGGGGTGCACCGTGACGCGCAGTTGAGCTTCGACGAGTCGGCCGACCTCGTCGCACTGGCTCGTTATCAGGTCCTCGTCGTCGCCTCGGGGGTGAAGTCGATCCTCGACATCGGCGCCACTTTGGAGCGCCTCGACACGCTCGGCGTTCCCGTGGTCGGTCTGGGGACCAACCGGTTCCCCGGCTTCTACCGCCGTGACAGCGGTCACGAGCTCGACTGGTCGGTCCTCAACGCCCGAGAGGCGGCGCGGGCGTTTCTGGCCCATCGCCTGTTCTCCTCGACGGGAATGCTCGTCGCCAATCCGATCGACGCCGAGAGGGAGCTCTCGAGTGATCTGCACGACCGGGCGCTGGCCGATGCGCTCGAGAAGGCTCGGGTCCTCGGTGTGAGGGGCAAAGACGTCACACCGGTGCTGCTCGCCGAGTTCGCCCGCTCCACTGCGGGGGTCAGCGTCCAGGTCAATCGCGACCTCGTCGTCGCCAACGCCGCGCTCGCGGGCGAGGTCGCGCGGTCGATCGCCCACGAGCGGTCGTGACCGGTCGGCGTGTTGTCGTCGTCGGCGACGTGATGCTCGACGTGCTGGTCAAGCCAACCGCGCCGATCGCTCCGACCAGTGACACGCCTTCGCGAGTGCGGATCGGCCGCGGTGGTTCGGGAGCCAATCTCGCGGCGTCGCTGGCCGCTTTCGGTCACGACGTGGTCTACGTCGGTGCCTGCGGCGATGACGTCGTTCGGCAGGTCTTCGTCGACGGACTGCGCGACAGTGGCGTCGCGGCCGCGCTCCAGGTGACAGGGACCGCGACGGGCGTGGTGGTCGCCCTCGTCGGCGACGACGGACAGCGCACGATGCTGACCGACCGGGGGGCCAACTCGTTGCTCGACGAGTCGTTCGTGCTCGCGCAGCTGGCAGAGCCGTTCGACCATCTCCACGTCTCGGGCTACACCCTGCTCGACGCCTCGACTCGCGGTACCGGGGCGGCCGCACTTCGTCGGGCCCGCGAGTCGGGGCGCTCGTCCTCGGTGGACGTGTGTTCGGTCGGCCCCCTCGTCGAGATCACGCCCGAGGTCTTCCTCGTCGCGGCTCGTGAGGCCTCCATGCTGTTTGCGAACGAGGAGGAGGCGTTGACGCTCAGCGGTGCGGGCGACGTCGACGGTGCGCTGGAGAAGCTCTCCCGAGCCTTCGGCGAAGTCGTGATCACGCGCGGGCCTCTCGGCGCCGTGGCCAGGCACGCCCGCGACGGGGCAGTGGTTGACGCACAGAGTGATGTGGTGGTCGATACGACGGGCGCGGGCGACGCCGCCACCGGCGCCTACCTTGGCGCGCGGCTCAACGGCGAGGCACTCGAGGTATCTCTGACGCGCGCGATGGCGGCCAGCGCCACGGTGGTCCGCGGTCTGGGGTCGCGCGGCTAGTCGCGGTGGTAGGGCAGGCCGTCGGCGGCCGGGGGGCGGACCCGACCGATCAGGCCCGAGACGACGGCGATCGTGATGAGATAGGGGAACATCCCCAGGATTTCGGTCGACACTGGGATCTGGTAGGTCTGGAGGTTCTGGGCCAGGTAAACCGAGATGCCGAAGAGTACGGAGGCGACGACGGCGCCCGAAGGGCGCCAGCGTCCGAAGATCATCCCCGCCAGCGCGACGTAGCCGAGTCCCGAGGTGTAGCCCGGCTGGAACTGGCCCTGGACCGACATGAAGGCGACGCCCCCGACGCCCGCGATGGCGCCGCCGAGCACGACGTTGATGTAGCGCACGCGGATTACGTTGATGCCCACCGACGAAGCGGCTTGGGGGTGCTCGCCCACGGCCCGGACGCGTAGGCCCCAACGGGTCTTGAACAGCCCGAAGCTCACGGTGGCGACGAGCAGCATCATCAGGTAGAAGAAGCCCGTCTGGTTGAAGAAGACCGGCCCGAGAATCGGGATCTTCGAGAGCACCGGAATGGGGAGGTTGGGCGCGAGGTTGCCCAAGTTGTACTGCGGGTAGGGGCTCAGCACCTGCAGGTTGAGGTATGACGAGAGCCCCGACATCATGGTCACGAGCACGACGCCGACGATGATCTGGTCCGACATGTAGCGCAGCGCCAGGAACGCGAGTATCCAACCCAGGCCGCCACCGATCACGGCGCCGCCGGCGGCCGCGATGAAGAAGCTGTGCGTCGTCGAGGCGAGGACGGTGCCCACGAGGGCCCCACCGATGAACTGACCCTCGATCGCGATGTTCACGACACCCGATCGCTCGCACATCACGCCGGAAAGGGTGCCGTAGACCAACACCATGGCAACGCCCGCACTGCCGATGAGGATGGCCGTGAAATTGATGAAGAGAGGCTGGGAGGGGCCGAAGGTGCGCCCCGCCCACAAGATGAGCGCGAAGAGGAACACGACGCCGGCGAAGCCAAATCGCACCATCACTCCACGCAGTGGGCGGCGCACGACGACCTCGGTGCCCAATGCGAGCAGGATCACGCCGAGTACCACGCAGGTCACCTGGGTGGGCACGGTCAGGGTGCCGATGTGCCACGTCGCGGCGCTCAGGTTCACCGGTTGGAACGTGACCGACGTGCGGGCCTTGGACAACGATCCGAAGCCGAACACGATCGCGATGAAGAGCCCGATGGCCCCGATGAGCGTCCCGATGACCCGAGTGCGGCCAGTCTTGTGGCGTACGGCCGAGACTACGGCCTCGGGTGCGGCGGTGATCGTCACGATCCCCAGCCCTTCGTGGCCAGTTCGAGGGCCGGACCTCCGGTCGAGCGAAGACGGAAGATCTCCTTGATCAGCACGGGCGTCGCTACGAACAGCACGATCGCCGACTGGATTACCGTCGACAGGTCGAGGGGAATGCCGGTGGCCGCCTGCATCGCCCGTCCGCCAACGCCGAGCGCGGCGAAGAGGAGCGATCCCCAGACAATGCCCATGGGACGATTGCGACCGAGCAACGCGACCGTGATCGCCGTGAAGCCGATGCCGGCGCTGCCGATGAGGAAGCCTCCGTCGATGAAGTGGGTCGTCCCGGCCTCTTGGACGATGCCCGCGAGGCCGGCCAGACCGCCCGAGACGAGAAAGACCATGACCACCACGACCCGTGAGTTGATGCCCGACGCCCTGGCGGCATTGGGGTTCGCCCCGGTGACGCGAAAGTCAAATCCCAGTGACGAGCGGTCGAGGAACCACCAGGCGAAGATCACGACGCCAGCGGCCACGAACAGACCCCAGTTCACGCGAAGTCCGGTCGACGCGCCAAAGAGTGGTGCGAGCTGCGCTGACGGGTCGAGCGATCGTGAGATGACGTTCTGCTGGTTCGGCAGTTGCAGGGACGTGGAAAGGAGCACGTAGATGAGGAACGCGTAGATCACGTAGTTGAACATGATCGTGACGATGACCTCGTGTGCGCCGGTGTAGGCCTTGAGGATGCCCGGCACCGCTCCGGCGACCATCCCACCGACGATGCCGGCGATGAGCGTGAGCGGCAGGTGGACGAAGGTCGGGCAGTGGATCATCGAGCCAACAGTTGCTCCGAGGATGCCGCCGAGCACGGCCTGACCGTTCGCGCCGATGTTGAAGATGCCGGTCTGGAACGCGATGCCGACCCCGATGCTCGCGATGATCAGCGGGGTCGCGTAGGTGAGGGTCTCGGAGAGCGGCGTCAGCGAGAGTGACCAATTCTGCCCGGTGGTGACGGAGTGCCAGAACTGCGGAGGGTCGACAATCGATCCGGTGAACATGGAGCGGTACGCGGCGCCCACGTTGTCGAAGGTGACCTTCAGCGCGTGACCCGGTCCGCCCCAACTGTGGAAGACGCCGCGCCACGAGTCGAGGACGGGGGGCGTCGTGATGATGATGACGAGCGCGCCGACGAACAAGCCCAACAACAACGCGAAGAACGTGACGACGAGTGGACTGCGCGACGTGATGCGCGACCACGCCTTCAGTGGCGCGAACGGTTGGGCATTAAGCATGGGCTTCCTCGACCACGCCGGCCATCAACAAGCCGATTGACTCACGCGAAGTGCCGGGATCGACCACGCCGGTGATCTTGCCCTGGTGCATGACCGCGATCCGGTCGCCGAGGGACAGCACCTCATCGAGTTCGGACGAGACGATCATGACGCCGATTCCCTCGTCGCGCTGGCGAACGATTTGCTTGTGGACGTATTCAATCGAGCCCACGTCGAGACCTCGGGTCGGCTGTGAGGCGACGAAAAGAGAGAGGGGTCGTGAGAGCTCTCGCGCGACGATGACCTTCTGCTGGTTCCCACCGGAGAGCGAGCTGACGATTTCGCCAATGGAGGTCGCCCTGATGTCGAAGTTCTTAACCACCGTGTCGGCGTTCTCGCGCACGGCGGCGAGATTTCGCGTACCTCGACTGGCGAAGGGCGCGCGGCGAGGAGTATTCAATACGAGATTGTCGGCCACCGACATCGATAGGACCAATCCGTTGCGCTGGCGGTCCTCGGGGACGTGGCCGAGTCCGGCGTCGAGGATCTGGCGCGGGGACTTGTTGGTGATGTCCTGTCCGCGAAGCTTGATGGTGCCCGACTCCACCGGTCGCATGCCGGCGAGGGCTTCGACGAGCTCAGTCTGGCCATTGCCCTGCACGCCGGCCAACGCCAGGATCTCGCCGGCCCGGACCTCGAGCGAGACACCGTTAACGGCGGGCAGCCCCCGGTCGTCGCGTACCACCAGGTCGCGGATCTCCAGGACGTCATCGCCCGGTTCGCGCGGACTCTTGTCGACGGTAAGGATCACTTCGCGACCGACCATGAGCGACGCCAGGGACTCCTCGGAGTCGGAGGGTTGGGCGGTCCCGACGACCCGTCCCTGACGGATCACGGTGATGACGTCGGCGACCTCCTTCACCTCTTTCAACTTGTGGGTGATGAAGAGTATCGACTTGCCGGAGTCAGCGAGGGAGCGCATGATGGCCATGAGTGCGTCGATCTCCTGAGGGGTCAAGACCGCGGTCGGCTCATCGAGAATCAGCAGCTCCGCCTCATGGTCGAGGGCCTTCAGGATCTCCACGCGCTGCTGGAGGCCCACGGGCAGTTCCTCGACGATGGCGTCCGGGTCGACCTCGAGGCCGAACTCCTTCGACACTCGTCGAATGTCATCGCGGGCCTTGGTGTAGTCGAGTCGATCGAAGGACTTGGTGGGCTCGAAGCCGAGGACCACGTTCTCGGCCACCGAAAAGACGGGGACGAGCATGAAGTGCTGGTGCACCATGCCGATGCCGCGCCGCACGGCCTCGCCGGAGTTGGAGAACCAGACGGGCTCCCCGTCGATGATCATCTGCCCCTCGTCAGGACGGAGCAGACCGAAGATGAGGTTCATCAAGGTCGACTTGCCCGCACCGTTCTCGCCGAGCAGGCAGTGGATCTGACCCGGCTCGACCACCAGGTCGATGGCGTCGTTGGCCGTCAGTGTGTCAAATCGCTTGGTCACACCTCGGAGCTCTAATCGCATCAGGGTTTATCGTAGTCAGCACGAAGGCCCGAGTC
>JANXWA010000013.1 GCA_025351385.1 Acidimicrobiales bacterium
TAAGAGGTTGCAGAGAATCGGTGGCTGCGACTGTTTAACAAAAACACAGCACTCTGCTAAGACGATGAGTCGACGTATAGGGTGTGACGCCTGCCCGGTGCCGGAAGGTTAAATGATGGGGTGCAAGCTCTTGATTGAAGCCCCGGTAAACGGCGGCCGTAACTATAACGGTCCTAAGGTAGCGAAATTCCTTGTCGGGTAATTGATTTGCCCTGCATGGAGGTGACTCCATGTGAAGACCCGCTCATAACGGCGAAGCCCTCTCCGGCTGCCTCACCTCAAGGATGAGGCCATAGACGGCGGGTAATGCCGTGGGAAGTCCTCTGCCTCTCCGAGGTATGACCCCGTAACGACTGATCCCTTCGGGGAGAGGCGGCAGTTACTGTCACACCCCAGCCATACGGTTGGAGCGTGGCAAATCTACAACTGGCGCAACACGCGGGCTCTCGACAACCAGCTTGATCCTTCCAGGATCCGGCGTCGAGATGAAGGCATAGTCTGCCCCGTTGGAAACAACGGAATATGGCGAAGTTCCGACCTGCACGAATGGCGTAACGACTTGGCTACTGTCTCAACCAGAGACCCGGCGAAATTGCACGACGAGTAAAGATGCTCGTTTCCCGCACTAGGACGGAAAGACCCCGTGGACCTTTACTGCAGCTTGATGTTGGGTTTCGGTACAAATTGTGTAGGATAGGTGGGAGTCTTGGAAGCTGCGGCGTTAGCCGTGGTGGAGACAACGTTGAAATACCACCCTGTTTGTATTGGAACTCTAACCTGAATCCGTTATCCGGATTAGGAACAGCGTCAGGTGGGTAGTTTGACTGGGGCGGTCGCCTCCTAAAGTGTAACGGAGGCGCCCAAAGGTTCCCTCAGGCTGGTTGGCAATCAGCCGTCGAGTGCAATGGCACAAGGGAGCTTGACTGCGAGACCTACAAGTCGAGCAGGTGCGAAAGCAGGGCTTAGTGACCCGGCCGTGGCATGTGGAAGCGCGGTCGATCAACGGATAAAAGGTACCCCGGGGATAACAGGCTCATCTTCCCCAAGAGTCCATATCGACGGGAAGGTTTGGCACCTCGATGTCGGCTCGTCGCATCCTGGGGCTGAAGCCGGTCCCAAGGGTTGGGCTGTTCGCCCATTAAAGCGGTACGCGAGCTGGGTTCAGAACGTCGTGAGACAGTTCGGTCCCTATCCGATGCAGCCGTAAGTGAATTGAGAAAGGTTGTCCCTAGTACGAGAGGACCGGGACGAACGAAGCTCTCGTGTGACAGTTGTCCTGCCAAGGGCATGGCTGTTTTGCGACCTGCGGGTGGGATAAGCGCTGAAAGCATCTAAGTGCGAAGCCCGTTTCAAGATAAATTCACTCACTGGGTTAACCAGGTAAGGCCCGTGGCCAGACGACCACGTTGATAGGCCGGAAGTGTAAGTGCGGTAACGCATTCAGCTGACCGGTACTAATCGGCCGAGGGCTTGGAGTTTGATGTTCGTGCTCGGTCTAGGACGCTCAAGGAGCCGGTTCACGCCGGTTCTGATCTCGAGAGAGATCGGGCGCACAGTTTCCGGTGGTTATGGCGGTGGAGATATACCTGTTCCCATTCCGAACACAGCAGTCAAGCCCACCAGCGCCGATGGTACTTGGGGGTTCCTCCCTGGGAGAGTAGGTCGCCGCCGGATTTCTTGAAAGACCCCCACCTTGCGGTGGGGGTCTTTCGCATTTCCGAACGGTCGCTAACCCATCTGGCGCTGGAGGTCGCCGAGAACTCGGTAGCAGTCGAGCACCGAGTGGACCGACGAGTTCGGCTCGCGACCTTCGAGGATTGCCCGGATGAACTCGCGGTCCTGGAGCTCGATGCCGTCCAACGAGACGTCGACGCCCGATACGTCGACCACCTCGTCGCGCCCGCTCACGAGTTCGTCGTAGCGCGCGACGTAGGTTCCGTTGTCGCAGATGTAGCGAAAGAAAGTTCCGAGCGGCCCGTCGTTGTTGAAACTGAGCGCCAGCGTGCAGAGCTGGCCCGAAGCGGACCGCAACTGGATCGACAAGTCCATGGGGATGCCGAGGTCGGGACTGACGGGACCGGCCAAGACGTGGGCGGTGGCGACCGGCTCACCACATTGGTACGCAAATAGGTCGACCGTGTGCGCCGCGTGGTGCCAGAGGAGGTTTTCGGTCCAGCTGCGCGGCTGACCCAACGCGTTCATGTTGGTGCGGCGAAGGAAGAAGGTCTGGACGTCGAGGTGCAACAGGGAGAGCTCGCCGGACAGGACTCGCTGGTGGATCCACTGATGCGACGGGTTGAACCGGCGGGTGTGACCGACCATGCACACGAACCCGGTCTCGCGCTGCACCTCGGCGACGGCGGCGGCATCGGCCCAACTGTCGGCGAGGGTAATCTCCACCTGGACGTGTTTGCCGGCCCTCATCGTGGCGATGGCCTGAGCGGCGTGCAACTGCGTGGGCGTCGCGATCCCACTCGCGATCGTCGCCTGCGGTGCGATCGCGCTACCGGTGACCTATCTGATTTTCCGCCTCCGGGGGGGATACTTCTCGGTCGCCACGTGGGTCATCTCGGACAGCGCCATGCTGCTCATTGGCTCGATCGCGCTCCTTGGCGGCGGCACGGGCCACTTCCTGCCCGGCCTGACGAACCTCAGTCCGACTCAGCTCAACCACGACACCTACCTGGCGACGTGGATTGTGGCGCTGCTCGTGGTCGTGGCGACCTACCTGCTGCTGCGAAGCCGCATGGGACTCGTCCTGGCGTCGCTGCGCGACAATGAGCTCGCCTCGCGCAGCGCCGGCGCCAGGGTGACGTCGATTCGGCGGCTTATCTACATCGTTGCCGCGGCCGGCTGCGGCGCGGCCGGAGCGGTGCTCGCGATCAGTCAGCCCTTCATCCAGCCGGGCAACGAATTCAGCCTCCAGTGGGCGGCCGAGATGCTCTTCGTCTCGATGATTGGCGGGCTCGGCACCATTGAAGGGCCGATCCTCGGCTCCATCATCTTCTTCGTCCTCCAACAGGCCCGGCAGAACTGGGGCGCCTGGTACCTCATCATCTTCGGTTCGGTGGCCATGGCGGTGGCGATCTGGTGGCCCCGGGGCATCTGGGGCGCGCTGCGCGACCGGTTCAATCTCGAACTTCTTCCGGTCGGTTACCGTGTCGTGGTCGAAGGGGCCAGTCGGTCGAAAGGGCCTCGACGGCCACTGCGGCGATGGACGTCGATGCGGATGGCGCGCCAGGGGAGTCGGCCCGCGGAATAGTGGCTGTCGACGCCCTTTAGTAGCATTACCCGGTGCCTACTCCCAATACCAACCCCCGGCGGAGCTCCGGTGGCGCCGGCCGCTCGGGCGCCGGTCGTGGCGGACCACCCCGCCAGGGTGCTCCGTCGAGGGGTACCGGGGCCAATCGCCCCGGATCGGGCCGGTCGACCACGGGACGGGGTCCTCGCGCCACCGATAGCCGCTCGGACAAGGACGACCGCGCCCCGCGAGATGGTGCGGAGCGACGTATCGAACGTGGCGGCGCTGACCGGTCTCGTGGTGCCGCGCCGTCACGTGGTGCCCGTCCGGGCGGCACAGGTGCTCGCGATGAACGAAGGCCCTCTCCGGACCGAGGGCCTCGCCGCTACGATCGCGATGATCGCGTAGAACGGGGCAACCGTGACGAACGTTCCGGTGGGGATCGCCGTCCTCGCCCGGGCGATGCCGGACGCGACGCCCGTCCCTCAGCCCGGCCGACCGGACGTGACTCGCGACCTTCGTATCCCCGTCGCCCCGACTCCGATGTCCGACGCGGTCCCCGTGATGGCGAGCGCTACGACAGTGACTCGCGCCGTCCGCGCCCGGGCGGTGCCGGACGCGACGCCCGTCCCTCGGCCCGGCCGACCGGACGTGACTCGCGACCTTCGTATCCCCGTCGCCCCGACTCCGACGTCCGTCGCACCGCCCGCCCCGAGTGGCGCGTCGAAGGTGAGAGTCAAGAGCGCCGTCCGCGCCCGGGTGGCGCCGGGCGCGACGCCCGTCCCTCGGCCCGGCCATCACGTGACGGTTCGCGCTCCGAGGGCGAGTCCCGTGATCGTCGACCGAGCCTGCCACCACGTGGCGGGCGTCCGGGCCAGCGGCCCGCGGGCCGTGACGAGCGTCCCCGTCGCGATACCGGTGGTCGCACCGATCGCCGACCGCGCGAACTGACCCCGGAGGAGGCTGAGCGCGCCAAGGCCGATGCGTACGGCAAGGACCGGGGTTGGGGCGGAGTGGCTCGCAAGGGCGGCGCCCACCTAAAGTCGACGGGCCAGGCGATGGAAGTGACGCCGAGCAGCGGCAAGCGCCCCGACCATCAGACGCAGTGGGTCGAGGAGGCCCGACCATCCAAGGCCCCGCCCTCGACCCCGGTGAAGGCGAAGGTGAAGTACGCCCTGCCGGGCGATATCGCCGCCGACGTGCGCAAGGCTTTCATCGGCACCTCATACATGCGCGAGAAGATGGTCATCACGCTCACCCGCGCCGCCGAGGCCTACGACCGCAAGCGCTACGAGGAGGCGCTGCGCCTGGGGCGGATCGTCTCAGACGCCGTGCCCGGCGTCGCGCCGGTTCGCGAGCTCACCGGTCTCGCCGCGTATCGCGCCGATCGCTGGAGCATGGCCAAGATCCACTTGCGCGCTCACTTCACCATCACCGACGATCCGGAGCACCTGCCGCTGGTGATGGACTGCGATCGCGCGAACCGCCGCTACCGAGCCGTCGAGAAGACCTTCGCGGAGCTCGAGGAGGGCGAGCCGACGGCGGAGGTGCTCGCCGAGGGCCGCATCGTCATGGCTTCGGCCTGGGCCGACCAGCGCATGTACAAAGAGGCGATCGAGCTGCTCACGAAGGCCGGTGCGACCAAGCAACTGCGCAACCCGTCGTACCGACACGTTCGACTCTGGTACGCCCTGGGCGACGTCTTTGACCGTGCGGGCGACACGGCCTCGGCCCGCGAGATGTTCGCGCGGGTGGTCATCGCCGAGCCCGACGCCTACGACGCCCAGAGCCGCCTGGCCGACCTCGGAGCCACGGCGCCGCCGAAGAACCGCAAACGTCGCACGACGCCGGTGTCCAAGAAGAGGGTCGACTAACCCATCGCGGCGAGGGCCGCCGCGAAGACGATCTCCGAGCCGCGAGAGTCGCCGGTCAGGCCGCCCAGCATCTTGTTCATCATGTAGGCAACCGTCAACTCCAGTTCCTGGTCGATGACGATTACGGAGCCGCCGTAGCCACCCCAGAAACAGCCCCGTGGCCCGATCGGCACCGACGGTGAGGTCAGTCCGTAGCCCATGCCGATGTTGACGTCCATTCCGAGGACTGGATCGAATCCCCGCGCCTGGCTCTGGAAGATCAACTCGCCGGTGGCCTCCGAGAAGAATCGATGTCCATTGGCGTGTCCCTTGTTGGCGACGATCTGCTGAATTGTCGCGACGCTGCGGGCATTGCCGTGGCCGTTGGCGGCGGGAATCTCGGCTGCGCGCCACCATTGTTCGTGAGGCAGAGAGGCGGCGATGCGCGGTGACGTCAACGTCCGGTACTCAATGGAGTCGAGCGCCATTCCCTCCGAGTCGTCCACGGCCGTGGGAATCACCAGTGCCACGCGAGACTCCTCGCTTTCGGGTAGACCAATGAAGAAGTCGGCGCCCAGGACGTCGGCGACCTCGGTCTTGAAGAACTGACCGATCGTCGTGCCGGTCACGCGGCGTACGACCTCGCCGATGAGGTGACCCTGGGTGAGGACGTGATACCGCGGCATCGTACGGTCCTCCCACCAGGGGGCTTGCGCGGCGAGCAGCGCCGTCGAGTACTCCCAGTCGGCGATCCGTCGAGGTTCGATTGGCGCCTGCCATCCGGAGAGTCCGGCCGTGTGGCTCAGGAGGTGGCGAACCTCGATCTCCTCCTTGCCGTTCGCGCCGAATTCGGGCCAGTACCTGACGACCGGTGCGAAGAGGTCGAGTTCACCACGATCACTGAGCATCAGGGCGACGAGGAACGTCATCGTCTTGGTCGTCGACCAGACATTGACAATGGTGTCGCGCGACCACGGCACCGACTTCGCCTCGTCGACGAATCCTCCCCAGATGTCGACGACCAGTTCGCCCTTCTCGTAGACGGCGACGGACGCCCCGACGTCCTGGCCACTTTCCAGATGCTGTTCCAGCACGTCACGCACGCTGCTGAACTGGTCCGTTGTTGTTCCTTCGGTCGCCGCCATGGTCCCCCTTTGTCGGGCACTGCACTGAACTCGAGATGACTATGACGAGCCTGGACTAGGACGTCATGCCACCAAGGCCGACGAGGGCCCGGGCGTGCTCGATCTCGCCCATGTGGCGAAGCGCGTGCTGGTAGACCCAGCACTCCAGGGCGTCGCTGCGCGAGATGCCGCCCTCGCCGCCCACGCGCGCCGAGAAGGTGTGGGCGATTCCCGGTCCGTAGGGGGGCGCGACGAGGACGTCGGCGAACGTCGCGGGGTCGATCGACTCGACGAAACGTTCGGTCGCTTCGAACACCAGCCGTTGGAAGTCGAGGAAGGTCTCGTAGTCGCCGATCCGTTGGTCCATCATCTCGGCGACCGACCGTTCCTTGCCGTGGTCGGGAATCGCGAGTCCCATCCTCCCCGACCACGTGTCGTCGAACTGGGGTGGGGGACCACCGGCGAAGACCACGCTGCCGTCCTCGATGAGGACCTGGTGGACGAGGGAGAACGCAATGGGCAGCACCCCGGGTGCGGCGACGTGGTTCACTTGCTCGAGATCCATCGTCGTGCACGCGCCGTAGTAGAGCGAGTGCACGGCGCGCAGTCGGCGCGCGAGGGATGATCGGTAGTCGAAGTCCATGAGGGCATTCTGGTGCATCGGCGACATCGGGCGGGCCGTCCGGTGGGGAGTCGCGCTCCAAGGGGCGAACGTCGCATCTTGTAGCCTTGGGCCATGGACATTGCCGCACTGCTGGGCGACGAAGCATCGTCGCTACTGGACCACAAGGCCACCGCGTTCCCCAAGGAATTGCTGACGATTCCCGGCCCCAACTACATCAATGACGTCTTCTCCCTGACCGACCGGTCCCCGACGGTGCTGCGCAACCTCGGCTCGCTCTACGGCCACGGGCGGCTCGCGGGCACCGGGTACGTGTCGATTCTGCCGGTCGACCAGGGCATCGAGCACTCGGCCGCCGCCAGCTTCGCACCCAACCCCGAGTACTTCGACCCCGCCCGCCTCTGCGACCTCGCGATCGAGGCGGGCTGCAACGCGATCGCCTCCACGCTCGGCACGCTCGGATCGGTCTCACGACGCTACGTCCACCGGATTCCGTTCATTGTCAAGATCAACCACAACGACCTGCTGCGCTACCCCAACACCTACGACCAGCGGCTGTTCGCCTCGGCCCGCCAGGCGGCCGACCTGGGCGCCGTCGGTGTCGGGGCCACCATCTACTACGGATCCGAGGGCTCCGTGCGCCAGATCGAGGAGATCTCGGCGACCTTCGCCGAGGCCCACCGCCTCGGCTTGTTCACGGTGCTCTGGACATACCTGCGCAACGACGCCTTCAAGGCCGGCGGCGTGGACTACCACCTCAGCGCCGACCTCACGGGCCAAGCCAACCACTTGGGCGTCACCATCGAGGCCGACATCATCAAGCAGAAGCAGCCCGAGAACAACGGGGGCTTCAATGCCATGAAATTCGGCAAGACCAGTCCTAGGGTCTACTCCGAGCTGACGACCGACAATCCGATCGACCTCACCCGCTGGCAGGTCGTGAACTGTTACGCCGGGCGCATTGGGCTGATCAACTCCGGTGGCGAGTCCAAGGGCGCCGACGACCTCGCCGGGGCCGTGCGCACCGCCGTGATCAACAAGCGCGCAGGTGGTCAGGGCCTCATCCTCGGTCGCAAGGCCTTCCAGCGTCCGATCGATCAGGGGGCGGCACTGGTCAATGCCGTCCAGGACGTCTACCTGGACGAGTCCGTCACCGTCGCCTAGTAATACGCTTCGGGAGTGAGCACGCCCGAAGTCCCCGACGCCGGTTGGCGCACGTGGCCCAACCTGGTCACACTGGTGCGCCTGGCACTGCTGCCGTACTTCTTCTGGTTGCTGTTCACGACCGACCATCGGGCCGACGCCGCGTGGCTGCTCGCCTTCCTCGGCGCCACCGACTGGATCGACGGCTTCCTCGCTCGTCGCCTGCACCAGGTGTCCAAGGTCGGCAAGATCATTGATCCCGTGGCCGACCGGATCCTCGTCATCGGCGGACTGCTGGCCGTCGCGGCCGCCGGGGGAGTGCCGTGGTGGTTCGCCGTGGCGACGCTCGTTCGCGAGCTGGTCGTCTCGATCTTGACGTTGACGTTGGCGGCTCTCGGCGCGGCCCGGATCGACGTGCTGTGGTGGGGGAAGGTCTCCACGTTTGCCCTGATGACGACCTATCCACTCTTCCTCTTGACGACCAACCCCCACCACGTCGCCCTTGACGCCTGGCAAAAGGTGACCAGAGACGGGACCTGGGTCCTCGGCGTCGGCGGTCTCGCGCTCTCGTGGATCGTCCTCTTCGGCTACGTCCGGCCGGCGTTGGCGGCCCTTCGGGCGGGCCGTCAAGGTCGGGGAATCTTGTAGGTTTGCCCCATGCAGATTCCCGATGACCTTCGATACTCCAGCGACCACGAGTGGGCGAGGGCGAGTGGCGACGTGGTGCGCATCGGCATCACTGACTATGCCCAAGACGCCCTCGGCGACGTGGTGTTCGTCGACCTCCCCAAGGTCGGCGCGTCGGTCGCGGCCGGCGGCACGATCGGAGAGGTCGAGTCGACCAAATCGGTGTCGGAGATCTACTCACCGGTCGCTGGCACGGTCACGTCGGTGAACGAGTCGCTGTCGAGCACCCCCGAATCGGTCAACGCCGACCCCTACGGCGAGGGCTGGATCTGCGAAGTGACGACGACGGGCAGCGCCGACTTCGACGCGCTGCTCGACGCGACGGGCTACCGGTCCCTCACCAATAGTTGACCCTGACGAAACTGCGCAAAACTAAGTAGTGTGAGTCCGATGAACTGTCGACGCTGTGGGGAAATTCTCAACGCCAACGCCAACTTCTGTTGGTCGTGCGGTGCTCCGCAGCACGACGCGTCATCGCCCGAGACGATCGCGGTGCCGGTCGTCAGCGCGCCCGAGTCACTGATCCCGGGATCGAGCAAGGGCCCACACGGTGAGCACAGTGACGAATTGGTGATCGCGTCGGGTCCGACGGCGGGCACCCGCATCGAGCTCGCCAAGGAGATCACCACGGCCGGCCGCCATGAGGACAGCGACATACTGCTCGACGACGTGTCGGTCTCGCGACACCACGCGATCTTCACTCGCACCGCGAGCGGGCGCATCACCCTGCGTGATCTCAACTCGCTGAACGGAACCTACGTGAACGGCACCCGGGTCGAAGAGACCACGCTGCACTCGGCCGACGAGGTCCAGATCGGCAAATTCAAGCTCGTATTTTGGGAGGCGACGCAATGAGCAATCAGGGAGTCATGCGAATCGGAGAAGTGCACGCCCAGCTTCGCCAGGCCTTCCCCGATATCGAGCTCTCGAAGATCCGCTACTACGAGGATAAGGGACTTGTCCAACCCAGCCGCAGTCGCAAGGGGTACCGCCTCTACTCCGAGCGGGACGTGGACTGTCTGCGCGAGGCGATCCGCCTCGCGCAAGAGGAGTTCGTGCCGCTGAGGGTGGTGCGCCTGCGCCTCATCGAGCAGGGACTGTTGAAGGATGTGCCGGTTCTGTCCAGTCCGCGTCACGCGGCGCGCGAGGCGACGGCGAACGTCATCTCGATTCCGGTGCCCACCGCCAGCGCCGAACAGTCGACGCGTCCGGTGCTGAAGGTGGTGGCGCCCTCGGACGACGACGGCACCGCCGTTGAGCAGCCGTACTATTCGCAGCCGGAGTTCGAGGCACTGGTAGGTCTCGACGCCGCGGTGATCGGACAGTTGCACTCGCTCGGCCTCCTGGCTCCGGTCTTGATCGACCGCCGGGTGTCCTTCACGGCTCTCGATGTGCGCGTCGGCGCCGTCGCCGGCTCGTTGATGGAACGGGGCGTCGACATCCGTCTCCTCGGTTCGCTGCGCCGGGTCGCCGAGCGCGAGATCGGCCTCGTCGACGACCTGACCCATCCTTTGCGCGCCAAGGGCAGTGGCATCTCGGTCGAGCGGGCTCGGGCGGTGAGCGCCGAGGTCGCCGAAGAGGTGGCCGCGCTGCGTGCCGTCCTCTACGAGCGCGCGCTCGCCGACTACCTGGAGCGCTAGCCCAGAATCGTCTCCGGCGCCGGGTCTAGGCTGGGACCATGGTGGAAGTGGTGTTGCGAGCCGTTCGGGTCGATGTTGGTTCCTCGACGCCGCTATTGCTGCTCGAAGAGGTCGCCGGACCACGGGTGCTCCCGATATTCATCGGCGCACCGGAGGCGACGGCGATCGCGTACGCGCTGCAGGGCGTGAAGGCGCCCCGTCCGATGTCCCACGACCTCCTGGGCCATGTGATCGCCGCGCTCGGCGCACAGCTCTTCGCGGCGGAGATCACCGAGTTGCGCGACAACACCTTCTACGCCAATCTGCGGCTGCTGCGCAATCGCGAGGAGATCAACGTGAGCGCCCGGCCGAGTGACGCGGTGGCCCTCGCACTTCGCGTCGGTGCCCCCATCCTCGTGAACGATGAGCTGATGGCGGCCGAGGGCAAGGTCATGGACCTCGACCAGGTGGATGAGGATGACGACGACATCGCTGCCAACCCCGCACCGAGTGAGGCCGACCTCGTGGCCGAACTGAGAGAGTTTCTCGACTCGGTTCGCCCCGAGGACTTCGGCCAGTGAGGCGCACGCTGGTCCTGCTCGGGGTCTTCCTCGCCTTCGTGGCGATCTTCACGCTGAGCCGCCACCCGACGAGCGCGACGACCACGACCACCACCACCATGACGAGCACGTCGTCGAGCACCACGACGACCAAACCGGTCGGCACCACGTGCCTGGGTTCGGACTTCAAGGGGCAGTTCATCCAGGGACAGGGCGCCGCCGGGACGATCTACGCCAGCGTCGCCTTGACCAAGTCGACCACCGGATCGTGCACGGTGAAGGGCTGGCCGCGTCTCACGCTGCAGGACAAGCTGGGCGCGAAGCTCCCGGTGAACGAGGTCGACCTGCCGTCGAGCGGCGGGGGACTCCAGTTCTCGGTGCCCCAGGCCAATCTGGCCCCGACGCTGCTGACGCTTACCAAGGGAGCGACCATCAACTTCTCTCTGGCCTACTCCCAGGTGCCGACCGCCAACTCGGTGTGCGACAACGCCGTGACCATGAACGTGCAGTTCAGCGTCAACGGCTCGACGGTCACGGTCACTCCCACCTACCCCCTCCAGCCCTGCGACAACGGCCGTATCTGGGTCAGTCCTTTCTACTAGAGGACCAGTTACTGCTTGGTAGGAATTGCGGCATTACGCCGCGACTGCGCCATCACCTCAGGTGGGTTTTCCGTGTACGCCATGGTGGGCGTCAGCGACGGCCAATCGAATTGACCGTCAGCGTAGACATCGGGGGTAGCGATGAGTGATGGCTTGAACACGGACTTCCTGGGCGGAAAGCAGCCCGAGCGCAATCCGGATCGTCTTCGCCAAGGTGAGTTGTCGACCCTAGATATTTCGGCGGCGACCATGGCGAACATCGGCCCGGCCATGAGCTTCTACTTCGGTGCCGGCTTCCTCTTCTTGACCGCGGGCCGCGCCGCGCCGCTCACGATCATCGTCGCCGTCATCGCCATTGCCTTCTTGGGCAATACGCTGGCGGAGTTCACGAAGGTGCTCCCCTCGACGGGCGGCTTCATCTCGTTCGTCGGCAAGACGTTTGGTGGTCGCACCGCGGTCACCACGGCGTTGATGACTGGCGCCGGTTACATCGCGGCGATGGCGTCGGTGGTGGCGATCGTCGGAGGGTTCTTCCAGATAATCCTCCAGTACTACAACGTGAGCGGACTCGAGAGTGTGCCGTGGATCGTCTGGACGCTGGTCTTCCTCGCGTTCGCGGTCTTCATGATGATCCGGGGAATCTCGATATCGACCAAGGTCGCGGGGCTGTTCTTCGCCTTCGAGATGGTGATCATGCTCCTGGTCGGTGCCATTGCCTTGATCAAGTTCCACTCGTCCATCAACTTCCAGCCCTTCAATCCCGGCAACATCACGGGAGGGTTCAAGGGGCTAGCCGAGGGGTTTCCCCTGGCCATCTATCTCTTCATTGGATGGGAGAACTCGGCCGCCCTCGCTGAGGAGACGAACAATCCTCGCAAGAACATCCCGAAGGCGATCTTCGCGTCCATCGCCATCATGGGGACGGCCTACGTCTTCTTCGCCTTCTCGACGATCGTGGCCTTCAAGGACAACGTGTCCGCCCTCGGCGCCGCAGCGATCCCGTTCGTCTCCGTGGCTCACGGCGTGATCGGTGGCGCGGTGTTCTTCGCGCTCCTGGCGGGAATGACCTCGACGCTGGGCGCGTTGATCGCCGGCACCAACTCCCAGGCCCGACTGATCTTCAACGCCGGCCGTGAGGGACTGCTGCCGAAGTTCATCGGCAAGGTCCACGACACGAAGCGCACCCCGGTGAACGCACTGTTCACCTTCTTGGGCATCGCGCTGGTCATCATCGGCGTGTGGGGCCTCGGTCACATCTTTGGCGGGAGTGCGACGTCGGGAGGGATGAGTGCGGTCAACTTCTTCGTGGAGTCCTCGACTTTCGGCACGATCCTCGTGCTCCTGGTCTACGGACTCAGCAACGCGGCGCTGCCCTTCTACTACAAGAAGTACCACCCTGAGTTGTTCAACACCTTCCGCCACGGGGTGCTGCCGGCGATTGGCATCGTGTTCATCGCGGTTCCGATCTACTACTTGGCCAAGCCCGGTCAGCCGACTCCGTTCGACTGGTTCCCGTGGGCCGCGCTGGCGTTCATCGTGGTGGCCGCGATCTACTCGGTGTACCTCGTGTCGCGCGATCCCGGCATTGGCGAGCGCGTCGGGTCCATCGTCGCCGACGAGTAGTCCTGGCGACTCGGGTCAGCCCGGGGTCGGATCCACGAGGACCCGGCCCCGGGTCCTCCCGTGGCGAATGTCCTCGAGCGCGGGGGATAGTCCCTCGAGCCGCACGATCCGATCGACGAGCGGCGCGAAATCGATCTCGGGCGCGACGGTTCCCAGCGCGGTCCACACCCGCGACCTGGTCGAGTTCGGTGCCTCGACGCAGTCGACACCGAGCAGTCCGACGTTTCTCGTGATGAAGGGGTAGACGGTCGTCGCGAGTTCGGCGCTGGCCACGAGTCCGCACGCGGCGACGGCGGCGCCGTAGCGTAGAGAACGCAGGATCTGGGCCAGGGTCTCGCCCCCGACGCAGTCGATCGCCCCGTCCCAGAGCTCGGAACCCATGACGCGACCGGGTTGGTCGCTGACCTCGTCGCGTCCGACGACGCGCACGGCGCCGCGCTCGAGCAACCAGGCCGACTCCTGGGGCGAGCCCGTCGACGCCACGGGTCGGTAGCCCAGGGCCGCCAGGTACGTGACGGCCTGGGAGCCGACCCCACCAGTTGACCCGGTGACGAGCACCTCGGCACCGAGAGACAGTCCGCGGTCCTGTAGGGCGAGGACGCTCAGCATCGCCGTGAAACCGGCGGTGCCGACAACCATCGCGTCGTGGGTCGAGATCGATGCGGGCAGGACGCTCAAATACTTGGCCGGGGAGTAGACGAACTCGGCGAACCCTCCGTCGCGCCCGACGCCCAGAGTGCCGCCGTGAACCGCGACGCGAGCACCGACCTCGAACTCCGGACTGGCGGAGGCGGCCACCGTGCCGGCGGCGTCGACACCGCCGATGAGGGTCGCGAGGCGTCGCACCCTGCTCTTGGCGGTGGCGACCATGGCGTCCTTGAAGTTGACGGCGCTGAAGTCAACGTGAACGAGAATGTCGCCCCCGTCCGTCGATCGGGGTTGCACGTCGCGCACACCCATCGCCAGGGTGTCACTCTCCTCGCTGATCACGAACGCTCGCATGTCGCTAGGTTAGGGCGTTCGCCGGTGGGCCTCGGGGCGGACTGGCGTGACCGCCGGGCCGTCAAGTGACCTGCGCACGGTCCTCCGATTGAGTCCTTCGCCGCGACAGTTAAGAAAGTAGAATTAGCGTCATGTTGGCGCGACTCTCGATCGTGCGCACCCGCTCCTGGAACTGGTGGGAGGCGCTCAGTGGACTCACGAGTGACGCCATTCTCTACACCTTGTCGGCGGTGTTCGCGCTGGGCCTCGGGCTCTGGTCGCATGAACCGGCCCAATGGCACTGGGGCTACCTCGCCGTCGGGCCGTACACGTTGTGCGCCGTCGTGGCGATCGCCCTCAGCCGGTTCAAGCTCCAGCGCACGTCGATGGTTCGGGTGGGACTTCTTGCACTGGTGCTGCTCGGTTCGGTCGCCATCCCGCTCGGACTGGAGGCCCGTTGGCGCATCGCCCAGCCGGAGGTGTCGGTGATCACGAGAACGGGTGTGTACCTGATCGAGGGGATCAACCCGTACCACTCGTACTACCAGCACGGACACCTGGTGAACGGCATTTCGGGGATCCCGTCGTACGAGTCGTTCTTCCCCTACTTCCCGCTCATGGGCGTCTTCGGTCTGCCGTCGGCCGAGACCCACATCGGCAAGGGACTCACCGACGCGCGAATTGCGATGTCACTCCTGACGCTGCTCGCCGGCTGCACGGCACTGGGCCTCCTTCGCGCCTCGGGAGACAAGAAGATCCGAGTGGCCCAGATGCTCCTCGCCCTGCCGACCGGCGCGCTCTTCCTCTCGACGGGCGGTGACGACATGCCGATACTGGCGTTGCTCTTGTTGGGTGTCGTCGCCCTGCAACGACGCCAGAGTAATCTCGCGGGCATCAGTTTCGGTCTCGCCGCGGCGATGAAGCTCACCGCCTGGCCCCTCGCCGTCGGCGCGTTGCTCGTCGCGCGTACGTCCAAGGATCGCACGGCGTGGCATCACGTCGCTGCGTGGACCCTCGGCATCGTCGTGGCGACGGTCGCGCCGTTTGCGGTGCGCGCGCCGTGGGCCTTCATGTCCAACGTGTTCGCGTTCCCGCTGGGTCTCGCCGGTGTGTCGTCCCCCGCGGCCAGCGCACTGCCGGGTCACATCCTCACGACCATCTGGTCACCGCTCGGACACGTCCTGGCACCGGTGACGTTCGTGGTGGGCGGCTACTTCGTGACGAAGTACGTGCGTCGCACGTGGCCCCTGACCCTGTCGCGCATGCTGGGCCTGATGAGCGTCAGCTTCGCGGTGATGATGTGCGTGGCGTCGGCGACGCGGATCGGCTACTTGATCTACCCGGTGAACTTCGCGCTGTGGTCGTGGGCCTGTCAGGTCCAGGTCGAGCGCGCTCCCGCGCTGGTCTAGATCGCCACGGAGTTCTGATAGATACGGAAGGTCCAGTGGACCACGTCACCGGCCGACCGGTTGACCGTAATGCCAATCACCCAGTAGAAGCTGTCGTTGCCGGCCTTCTGGAAGAGGGACTGGGGTGCGCCGTTGCTCGCGCCGTGCGAGAAAAGATTCCATCCGCGCGTTCCGAGCTGCGCGGCGTAGAAGGCGAGGAGTGACGAGCTGTGCGCCGAAGAGACGAGCGGCTGGTAGCAGTCGAAGTCGCCGGCGCCGGCGTTAGGGATGTTGCCTCCCGGCTCGACACGAGTGCCCGCGGGCACGAGGAACCCTCCGCTGATGTTCGAGGGAATCTCCGACGTGTGACGGCAGTAGTCGAGTGCGACATTCGATGTCGCCGGCTGAAGACCCCCCACCACCACCGGGAGCGTCGTGGTCGTGGACGTGACGCCCTGGTCGGCGACGAGGTTGATCAGCATGAAGATGGCGAGCACCGCCACGGCAATGATCAAGACGGCCGCCGCGGGCCAGATGCTCGTGGTCGTCGTGAGCGGCGCCCGGGGCGTCTCGCTCACTCGCTCCATCCCAGGTGGTCGATCGGTCCGTGGCCGTGGCCCAGGTGCCACGACGCGCCACCGATCAGTGCGGCCAGCACGTAAGACTTGGCGTCGCGGGTCGCGTCGACAATGGGTCGACCGAGACCAAGTCCGCACGCGATGGCCGCGGCGAGCGAGCAGCCCGTGCCGTGGTCATTACTCGTGGTCACTCGCTCCGCGTCGAAGATGACGACCTCGCCGCCGCCGACCAGTATGTCGGGCGCGTGACGCATGGCCGGGGAGTCGAGGGTGAGGTGGCCTCCCTTGACGAGTACGTACGTCGGGCCGAAGCCCAGGATGACGTGGGCGAGGGCCGACATGTCGTCGTGGCTCCTCACGTCGCGCACGTCGAGACCGCAGAGGAGTGCTCCTTCGCGCAGATTCGGCGTCACGATCTCGGCGAGTGGCAAGAGCGCGTCCCGGTACGTCTCGACGCCCCCGTCCTGCATGAGGACGTGGCCGGTCGAGGAGACGAGCACGGGGTCGACGACGAGATGGGGGAGCAGACCGTCGGCCGCCAGTCGAGCGACCCGCTCGATCGTTGCCGGCGTGGCCAGCATCCCGGTCTTCACCGACTTCACGTCGAAGTCCTCCGTGACCGCGAGCACCTGGGCGGCCACGAACTCGGGATCGACGTTCAGGACCGATGTGACACCGACGGTGTTCTGGGCGGTGAGGGCGGTGAGGGCGGTGGTGCCGTGCACGCCGAAGGCCGCGAACGTGCGCAGGTCGGCTTGGATGCCCGCTCCGCCGCCAGAATCGGATCCGGCGATCGTGAGGACGGTGATCGGTTGCACCCCATCAACCCTAGTTAAGGCCTGCGCAGGGTTAGTACGCTGGTCCCGTGGGAGAACTCTTTCAGGTCGGATCGCTGACGTCGCCTTCACGGCTGATCGTGGGCACCGGTGGCTTCCGCTCGATGGACGTCCTCCAATCGTCGCTCGTCGCCTCGGAGGCGTCGATCGCCACGGTGGCTTTGCGTAGGGTCGACCCGAGTGTCGAGGGCTCGATCTACGACCTGCTGGACCGACTCAACTTCTCACTGCTGCCCAATACCGCAGGCTGCTACAGCGCGGACGAGGCGGTCAAGGTGGCCGAGTTGGCCCGGGAGGCCTTCGCGACATCGGCCGTCAAGCTCGAGGTGATCGGCGACGACGTGACACTCTTGCCCGACACTTCGGAGACCTTGGTAGCGGCCGGACGACTGGTCCGCGCCGGCTTCGAGGTGTGGGCCTACACCTCGGACGACCTGATCGTCGCGCAGCGTCTCGAGCAGCTGGGCTGCGTGGCGGTGATGCCGCTCGGTTCACCAATCGGCTCGGGCCTGGGCATCCTCAATCCCCACGCCATTGCGATGATCGCCGAGCGCATCAGCGTGCCGGTCCTGCTGGACGCCGGAGTGGGCACCGCCTCGGACGCCGCCATGGCCATGGAGTTGGGCTGTGACGGGGTGCTCGCGGCCTCGGCGATCAATCGGGCCCTCGACCCGGTCACCATGGCCGAGGCCATCCGCGACGGGGTGAGGGCTGGCTTCCTGGCCCGTCGAGCTGGCCGGATTCCTCCGCGCCTGCACGCCGAAGCGTCCTCGCCGGCGTTCGGCCGACCAGATTTATTTGTGCAATAGGCCGAGTCAAACTACAATCGTGTAGTCCGTCGGGTTAGTCTGGACAGACCTCGGTCGGGAGGAACTTCGTATGACAGATTCCCTAACAAGTGAATTTAGTGGCCCGATGGTGTGTCGCCTCACTGGCGTGACGTACCGTCAGTTGGACTACTGGGCGCGCACTGGACTCGTGACGCCGTCGATCCGATCGGCCCAGGGGAGCGGATCGAAGCGCAAGTACTCCTACGGTGACCTGCTCGAGGTGAAGGTCATCAAGTCCCTACTCTCGTCCGGGGTCGCCCTGGCGCGGGCCCGCCAGGCCGTCGAGTGCCTGCGCAACTCGCTCGGCGCCAACCTCGCCTCGAGCAGCCTCGTACTGAGCGACGCTGGCTCGGTTCTCGCGCGCGACGAGGACGCTCTCGTCGACCTCCTTCGCGGCGGCCAGGGTGTGTTCAACATCGTTCCCCTGGCGAACGTGGTCGCCGAACTCACGACCACGATTCGTCAATCGCGCCTCGCCACGTCGGAGAAGGAGCATCGTTCGGCGTGACCACACCGCCGCCGTTCGACGGTTCACGTCGCCGGCACCCGAGTACCGCCGATTCGTTCGACGAGAGGTTCGCCCATCCCAGCGAGAGGGCCTTCGCACGACTGTTGACGCTGTACGGCCACTCTTGGTCCTACGAGCCGCTCGAGTTCCCGCTCGCCTGGAACGAGTTAGGCCGACCGATCCGTGCCTTCCGTCCGGATTTCTGGCTCCCCGACCTGGCGCTCTTCATCGAGCTCACGGTGCTGGAGCAGCGACTAGTGACGAAGAAGAACCAGAAGGTCCGCCAGTTCCGTTCGCTCTACCCCGAGGTCGATCTGCTCGTGGTCTACCAGCGCGACTTCGTGGCTCTGCTCGAACAGCACGGTATGGGGACCATCGCCAATCTGGCGGCCTAGTGCCGCCTGGGTAGAGTGGCGTACGTGACTGATCGCCGCCCCTTTCTGTACGAATCCCACGTCGATCTGGGGGCCAAGATCGTTCCCTTCGGCGGCTGGGAGATGCCGCTGCAGTACGCGACCGGCACCGTCGCCGAGCACCTGGCCTGTCGGCACGACGCCGTCGTCTTCGACGTCAGCCACCTCGGTACGGTGCGCTGCGACGGCCCCGGAATGTTCGACGCGCTGCAGAACACGCTCACCAATGACCTGCGAAAGGTCGAGCCCGGTCGGGCCCAATACACCCACCTGCTCAACGACGCCGGCTTCGTCGTCGACGACATCATCGTGTGGTGGATGGGCGACGAGGAGTTCGACGTGATGCCCAACGCCTCGAACACCTCGGGGGTCACTGGGGCGCTACCAGGTGTCGACGTGACGAGCGAGCGGTGCATCCTCGCCGTTCAGGGTCCCCAGGCGCGCGCCAAGGTCGCCACCGTGGACCAGCGTTTCGCGGACGTGGGACGCTTTCGAACGACCCGATTCGACTACGCCGGGGTCGAGGTGCGAGTCGCTGGCACCGGCTACACCGGTGAGGCCGGACTGGAGATCGCCGTGCCCAACGAGGCGGCCGAACAGATGCTGGCGTCAATCGTCGCGGCCGGCATTACCCCGGCCGGACTGGGCGCGCGCGACACCCTCCGTCTGGAGGCCGCCCTGCCGCTCTACGGCCATGAACTGACGCTGGCGTCGACGACCTTGGAGGCACACCTCGGATGGGTCCTCGGCTGGGACAAGGAGACCTTTCGCGGACGCGAGGCGGTTGAGCACGAGCGTGCTCGGGGCGTCGAACGGGGTCTCACCGGGGTCATCGTCGAGGGACGCCAACCTCTTCGAGACGGCGGTGAGGTGCTGATCGATGGTGCGAGCGTCGGGGTCCTGACCTCGGGGAACTTCTCACCGGTGCTCGAGTGCGGCATTGGCATGGGTCTCTTGGCGGGCGATCTGACTGCGGGGACGCCCGTCTCGGTGGCGCTGCGCGGCCGCGAGATCGCGGCCACTGTCGTCGACCTCCCGTTCGTTCGAAAGGTGAAGTGACGTGGCCGACTACCTGCCACACACCCCCGCCGAGGTCGACGCGATGTTGGGCTTCTTGGGAATGGACTCCTTCGAGCAGCTCTTCGCCCACATTCCGCCGGCCGTTCGGCTCTCGCAGGGACTGGACCTGCCCGACGGATTGAGTGAGCCCGACGTCGCGGCCGATTTGGTTCGGCTGACCTCGGCGAACCGCGCTCAGACGGGTCTCATGACCTGTTTCGCCGGGGGTGGCGTCTACGACCACGAGGTCCCGGCGGTCGTCAAACAGCTCGCCGGTCGCTCGGAGTTCGTCACCGCCTACACGCCGTACCAGCCCGAAGTGGCCCAGGGTGTCCTGCAGGCGATTTTCGAATACCAGACGCTCGTGTCGCGGCTCTCCGGCCTGCCCATCCCCAATGCGTCTCTCTACGACGGCGCGACCGCGATGGTAGAGGGACTGAACATGGCGACCGGCGCCACCGGTCGCAACAAGATGGTGATCTCCGCCGGCGTCCATCCCCACTGGCGATCAGTCGCCGCGACGTTCGCGCGCGGCACCGGACACGAAATCGTCGTAGTGCCGCTGAAGGACGGCGTTACCGATTGGGACAGCGTCGACGCGACGGGAGCGGCCGCCATCGTGGCGGCCTATCCGAACTATCTGGGCGTGTTGGAGGACATGACGGCGGCCAAGCTGCTCGCCGTCGCGAACGGGGCCTTATTCATTCTCGGCACCGATCCGGTCGCCGCGGGCGTCTTGAAGACGGCCGGCCAGTGGGGGGCCGACGTCTTCGTGGGCGAGGGCCAACCGTTCGGGACTCCGCTCGCCTTCGGCGGTCCGTTCCTTGGACTATTCGCCTGCACCCAGGACCAGGTCCGACGCCTACCCGGGCGCATCGTCGGCGAGACGGTCGATTCGAACGACCGGCGATCGTTCGTCACGACGTTGCGCGCCCGCGAGCAGGACATTCGGCGCGAGAAGGCGACGTCCAACGTCTGCACCAACCAGACCCTGATGGCCGTGACCGCCGCGATCCAACTCGGTTGGCTCGGCACGCAGGGCCTGCGCGAGGTGGCGACCCGCTGCGCGCAGGGGGCGCACTACCTCTTCGACCAGCTCGTCGGCATCGACGGCGTGACGGCCGTCTCCACCCAGCCCTTCTTTCGCGAGTTCGCGGTCCACGTGGGCCAGGACGCCTCGATCGTGCTGAGTGAGATGGCCGTCCACGGCGTGCTCGGTGGACTCTCGGTCCGGTCGCTTTGCGGGAACAGCGATCCTTCGGTCGCGGGCGCCTTGGACGACGTGATACTCGTGACGGTGACCGAACGACGGACCAAAGATGAGATCGACCACTACGTTGACGTGCTCCGAAAGGTGGTCCGCTGATGGCGACGATTCTGCCCGGAGGTCGTGCGGCGTCGGCGCCGCTCGTCGGCCACGGCACCGAGCCGACCATGTTCGAGATGTCGGCACCCGGGCGCACGGCGTTCCAGCTGCGCACGACTGGCGTGCCGGCGACGCCGCTGTCCGATCTCGTGCCCTCAGCGCACCTGAACCCCGACGTCGTGCCCATTGCCGAGGTCTCCGAACGGGACCTCGTCGGTCACTTCACGCGCCTCTCACACCGACAGTTCTCGGTCGACCTCGGGATGTACCCGCTCGGTTCGTGCACGATGAAGTACAACCCCAAGTTCTGCGACGCCGTGGCGGCCGACCCGGGCTTCAACTCGGTCCACCCCGGCGCGCCGGCCTCGCTCACCCAAGGCTGGCTCGAACTGCTCGCCCAGGTTGAGGAGAGGCTCTGTGCGGTGACCGGCATGAGCGCCGCGACCCTGCAACCGGCGGCCGGCGCGGCGGGCGAGCTGACCGGCCTCTTGTTGATGCGCGCATATCACAGTGACAACGGCAACGCGCGCACGCGGATCCTGATTCCGGACTCGGCCCACGGCACCAACCCGGCGTCGGTGACCCTTGGGGGCTATCAGGTGACCACGATCCCGTCGAACGACCGGGGTCTAGTCGACCTCGACAAGTTGAAGGCGGCCCTCGGTCCCGACGTGGCCGGCATCATGCTCACCAATCCTAACACGCTCGGCCTCTTCGAGGAGGAGATCACCGAGATCGCGGCGGCGGTGCACGACGTGGGCGGACTGCTGTACTACGACGGCGCGAACCTCAACGCGATCCTGGGCGTGGTGCGACCCGGTGACATGGGCTTCGACATCGTGCACATGAACCTCCACAAGACATTCGCCACGCCCCACGGTGGGGGAGGGCCGGGGGCCGGCCCGGTCGCGGTGTCAAGTCGCCTCGTGGACTTCCTGCCCGGCCCGAGGGCGACACGACTCGCCGATGGCACGTTCGACTGGGTGACGCCCTCGAAGTCGATCGGCCGCGTCCACGGCTGGCACGGCAACGCCCTGGTGCTCGCGCGAGCGCTGGCGTACATCAACGTCCACGGCGGCGACGGACTGACGCGCGTCGCCCAGCACGCCGTGCTGAACGCGAACTGGCTTCGACAGCGCCTCGCGGCGACGTTGCCGGCCGCCTACGACCGGGTATGCATGCACGAGTGCGTGCTCACGGCGACTCCGTTGAAGACGAAGTACGGCGTGCGGGGACTGGACGTGGCGAAGGCCCTCTTGGAAGAGGGCTTCCACTCGCCGACGGTCTACTTCCCATTGATCGTCGAAGAGGCGTTGATGTTCGAACCGACCGAGACTGAGAGTCTTCAGACCCTAGAGGCCCTGGCCCAGGCCGTCGAGCGCATCGCCCAACGGGCCATGGACGACCCGGAGTCGCTCCACCACGCGCCTCAGACGACCCCCGTCTCTCGCGTCGACGAAGCACGTGCGGCGCGACACCTGATTCCGACCGAAGACGCGGCGAACCGCTAGATCGCACATTGCGACGTCGGCGGTGGTCGCCCAAGCGTCGATGACCTTCCTCATCGCGCTGGTGGCGGGACTCGTCTGGGGGATCATCAACGGCTTCGGTGTCTTGGCGACGACCTTGTTGATCGGCACCGTCATCGTCTACTGCCTGGGAGCTGTTGGTCTGCCCAGCCTCTATCGTCGCGAGCACCCGTCCGAGTTCAGTCCGGTCAAGCACATCATGGTGCCCCTGCTGGCCCTGGCACCCCTGGTGTACGTGATGTATCGCACGGTGTGGCCGGTTCCGGCCTACCCCTTCAACGTGCCGGCGTACCTCTCGATGGTGTGGATTGTCATCGGCTTCGGATTCGTGGCGCTCGTGACCAGTCGCAGCAAGGGCAAGCTCGACGACGCGGTCGCGCTCTTCAGTTCGGAGGACTAACCGAGCGACCTGTCGTTGATGGAGTGGGTGACCTTTCGAAGAAGGCGCGCGAGCTCGCGTTGTTCGGTCCCGGTGAGACTCCGCAAGGCCTCTTGCTCGTGACGGTTGAAGAACGGGAACAGTTCTGCGATGAGTCGCTCACCGGCGGCCGTTAGCCCGATGGACACACGTCGGCGATCGTCCATGTGCGGGGTGCGCTTGATGAGCTTGCGGCTCTGGAGGGTCTTGATCACGCCGGTCAGGGTTCCCTTGGTGACACCGGCCTCCTCGGCGACGTGTCCGGTCTCCTGGACGCCCCAGATCCACAGGATCCACAGCACGGTGAACGCGACCCAGCTCAGGTCGTACTCGGCGAGGACCGTGCGTTCCATGTGATTGCGAATCGCGGTGCTCGTTCGATAGACGTTGGAGATCGCACTCATCGCCGTGAAGTCGAAGTCCTGACCCTTCAGCCGAGCCTTGATGTCCCTCTCCGCCTTCAGCACGATCGCCGGAGACGCGGATCCGATGCGGCGGCTCATCAGCGAGAATGCAGCGTCGTGCCGCCGGCGAACGTCGTGCCGACACTACGGAAGTAGCCGCCGATGATCTCGAGGGGGGCAAGGCGCACCAGCTCCTCGGTGGGGGACTCGAAGAGCTCAAGAGTTGCACTGCCACCCCAGACGGGACCGAGCTCGACGTTGACGCCCGACATCGTCACTACCTCGTCGAGCGAGTCCGACCCGTTGAGCTCGATGCTCGGGAACCATCGATGGTGCAACATGGCGTGACCGTTGACGAACCCGTTCGAGTCCGCCGGGCCCTCGAGGGTGACGGTCGCATTGGCGAGTCGTCGGTCGCCGGCCGCCAGGGTCATGCCGAACTGGCCGCCCGGCTCGAGTCGGGGGCCGGCGCTGCCCACGGAGATCGGCCGGCTCTGGTAGATCGAGCCGAGCTTCTTGGGGTAGCCCTGGAGGTAGCCGCGCACGAGCGCGAAGTCCCGGTCGACCCAGATAAAGACGCACCGACTGTAGAGCTGGCCCTCGTAGCGACAGCGCACCACGACGAAGGCCTCCTTGTACTGCGAGCGCACGGGGTCGAGGATCTCCATGTGGTCGTCGCCGCAACTCTGCCAATCGGCCCAGATGAAGGCGACGGCACCGGGGTCCTCGTCGTCGTTGGCGAGGTCGACGTCCGGTGGCAGGACGGCGCGAACGTGAGAGGGGTCGGTTCGGTACTCGACCGTCAGGAGGTCGCCAGAGTAGTGCCAAGGCGCCGGCGGCAGCAGTGACGCGTCGCCGGACTCGGTGCGCGGGAAGGGAAGTCCTCGAAGCGCCATCAGATCGCTCCCGTCCATCCGTCGGCCGGCCGGTCGAACCAGACGTGCACCTGACCCGTGCCGATTGAGTTCTCGTAGTCCGAGTACATCCGGCCCGGGGCCGTGCACGCCGCACCGCCGAGGGCGTGGATCATCATCTGGTAGTGGCCGAAGTGCCCCTCGGGCCGCACTGACGTGAACTGGTCCATCTCCTCGACGACCTGCGCGTGGTCACCTCTTTCGAGAGCGTCGATGACGCGGTGGTCCCAGTACCGGGCCTCGTCAGAGTAGATGTGCTCTTCGGGGGCGGCTTCATGACGTCGAAGGTCGCGCAACTTGTGAAACGTGTGGCTGACCGCTCCGGAGGCGATCAGCACCACGCGCAGGTCACTGCGACGGACCGCCTCGGCGACCACCTTGCCGACAGTCGCAAAATCTCGGCTGTCGGCCGTCTGGCAGACGCCGATGGACGTCCAGGCCTCGTCGCCCTGCAGGAACGGCAGGAAGTTCAAGGTCGCGTACTCGACGGGTAGGTGCTCGTTATCGATCGCAGTTATCCAGCACTCGTCGGTCTCGTCGGCGATCGTGCCGATCAAGCGCGCGAATTCGGGGTTGCCCGGCATGTCGTAGGGCACGCTCGACATGCCGCGGGGCAGTTCGCCACTGGTGAAGAATCCCATCCGCCGCTCCGCGGCGGTGACCACGAACTCGACTGTCGTGAACCAGTGACTGTCGAAGACCAGTACAAGGTCGGGCTTCACCACGTCGAAGACCTCACCGCGCAGGCGGTGCAGTCCGGAGTACAGAGTGCTCTCGTGGCCGTCGTTCAGCTCGCGGCGCAACCCATCAGGCAGGACAATGGTCGGTACGTGCGCGAGAAGACCAGCGCCGACGATTTCACCCATGGGTAGTTCCTTCCTTAATCTGCAGTGTCTTGAGGTCCGAGTAGAAGTCGAGGGCGTAGTCGCCGCCCTCGCGGCCGATGCCGCTGATGCCGGTGCCTCCGAAGGGGGCCGTGAGGTCGCGAACAAGGAAGCAGTTCACCCAGATGGTGCCGGCGCGCAACTGCTCGCCCAGACGTTCGGCCCGTGCCTCGCTGCTCGTGAAGACGATCGCCGATAGTCCATACGAGGTCGAGTTGGCGAGACGCACCGCCTCGGTTTCGTCCGAGAACGTCTGCAGTGTGAGCACGGGTCCGAAGACCTCACGCTGGACGATCTCGGAGTTGTTGGTGCGCGGTTCGATGAGCGTCGGCACATACCAAAGCCCGTCAGGCCGCTCACGATCGCCACCGAACACCACGACGTCGCCGTTCGCCCGTGCCCGTTCCACGAATCCCTCGACCCGGGCCAGGTGGTCAGGATGGATGAGCGGCGAGATCGTGGTCGAGGGATCGCGGCTGTCACCGAGACGGTGCCGGCGAGTGGCCTCTTCGAACCGTTCGACGAACTGGTCCCGGACCGATGCGTCGACCAGGAGACGGGTGCCCGCGAGGCAGACCTGACCTGCGTCGTCGTACATGACGGCGGCCTTCAGAGCGGCGGCATCGAGATCGGCGTCGGCGAAGACCATGAACGGGCCCTTGCCGCCCAGCTCGGCGGTGAAGGGAACGAGGTGCGTGGCCGCGGCTTCGCCGATGGTCCGTCCGGTCTCGGGTGATCCGGTGAAGGAAATCCGACGGACCCGAGGGTCGTTGACGAGTGACGAACCGGCCTCATTGCCGTAGCCCTGGACGACGTTGAATACGCCGGGAGGAAAGTCGGCCTCGCTCACGAGGTCCATCAGCATCGAGCAACTGAGCGGCGACCATTCGGCTGGCTTCAGGACAACCGTGTTGCCGGCCGCGAGGGCCGGGGCGCACTTCCACGTCGACAGCATGAACGGCGCGTTCCACGGTGTGATCACGACCGTTGGCCCTGCGGGCATACGAAGCACCGTGTTCTGCGTCCCGTTGGACGACCAACGTCGAGGGCGATAGTCACGCGCGAGCTCGGCGTACGCACGGAAATTTCGTGCACCCCGAGAAATGACGCGTTGTCGGAGGCTCTCCTCGAGCATCGCCATGTCGAGACACTCAACATGGGCAATCCGCTCTACGTCGCGGTCGATCAGGTCGGCGAGCCTGTCCAGGTACGCTCCACGCTCCACAACCGAAAGGGCGGACCAGTGGGTGAAGGCGTCGGAGGCCGCGGAGACGGCGAGTTCGGCCTCGCGAGCATCCCCCCGCGCGACGTCAGCCAGCTTCCACGTCCAGTCGAGGGGTGACCGATCTTCGAACGTTCGCTCCGAAGAGACCCTCACGCCGTTGATGAAGTGGTCGGGCGAGATGCTGACACCGTCGACGTCGATTCGGGGCGAGGCGCTCACGATTGGAATCTCGGGCGGACCTGTGGGTAGGGAAGTTGGTCCCGTGCGGTCGGAAGTGGCCGGCGTTGGCCGCGGAACTCCCACTCGGCCCCGAGGGCGGTGGAGAGGACCTCCTCGGTGGCGGTCGGCTGTGCTCCCACCTCGTCACTCACCGGCGTCGGGCCTTCCACGATGTGGTTGGTCAAAACTCCGAGGCCCTCGACCTCTACTGAGACCGAGTCGCCGGGCTGTACCGGCCTCGAGACGGCTGGGGTGCCCGAAAGGATGATGTCACCGGGAACGAGGGTGATGAGGCGGGCCAGGTCGGTTACGAGGTAGTGCATGTCCCACGCCATCTCGTCGGTCGAGCCGTCCTGCTTCACCTCGCCATTGACCGTCGTTCGCATTGTCTTGTTGGCGAAGTCCCAATCGGTGACGAGTCCCGGTCCGATCGGACAGAGGGTGTCAGCGCCCTTCACTCGCAGCATCGATCCCGCGTCGGTGTCACGAAAATCATGCAGCCCGTAGTCGTTGGCGATCGTGTAGCCAGCGATGTAGTGGGCCGCGTCGCCGAGCGAGATGTTGCGAGCGGTGCGTCCAATGACGATGGCGATCTCCCCTTCGAAGTTGAGGTAGTGGCAGTTCGACGGACGCACGACGGCGGCGCCGTGACTGTTGAGCGCACTAATTGGCTTGTGGAAGTAGGTGGGCGCGGGAGGGAGCTCCACGCCGAACTCTCGCACCCGCGAGATGTGGTTGAGGTGACAGCAGATGATCTTGGTGGGTGAGACGGGCGGCAGGTGCACTGCCGTCGCTGCCTCCACCCGGCGGCCGTCGCGCGCGACCAGCGAGTCACCGTCGACGACGACGTCAACGGTGTTCCCGTCGAGCAGGACCCTTCGATATTCCACGGCGCCCCCAGAATCGTTTGCTACGAAATGATGTTGTAAGGATAGTAAGTTGCTTCCTACGTTCCATCAAGGCAAAGTGCTACTTTTCCCAAGGTGTCGTGAGGGGGCAACATGTCCAGTGAGTTCAATCGTCTGCGGGTGCTCTGGCCCGACCACCTCGGCTTGGCCCGTGGAAAGTACGTGCCCGCATCTCTCGCCGATCACGGTGTGCGCCACTGCACTGGCCTGTGGTCGCTCGGCTACGACCGGGTGATGATCCCCGAGACCCCCGGCTCGAATTGGAGCGAGGGCCTGCCTGACTTCGACGCCACGTACCCCCTGGACGACATTCGACCGGGTTGGGAGGACGGGACCAAGGTCGTTGTCGCTGACCTGATGCGCCTCGGAGAGCCAGTCGAGGTTGCTCCACGCCACGCACTTCGTCGCGCGATTGCCGACTGGGCGACGTTGGGCTATCGACCCTACGTGGGGATGGAGTTCGAAGCCTACGTCTTTGAGCCGGACGGTCAGGGGGGTTGGCGTCCTATTGATACACCAGGCGCCTACGTCTACGGCACTGGTCCGTCGGTCGACCCACACGGCTTGATCGACGCGATCTGGCTGGCCTGCGACCAAGCGGAGATCCCGCTCGAGTCGGTGAACTCCGAGTACGACACTCCTCAGTTTGAGTTCACGCTGCGCTTTACCGACGCGCTGCGGGCCGCCGACGATGGCTTCCTCTTCAAGGTGCTCGCACGCGAGGTCGCTCACCGTCTCGGGCTCTTGCTGACCTTCATGGGTAAGCCACTTTCCGATCGCGGTGGCTCGGGACTGCACTTCAATATCTCGTGGCGCAACGAGGCCGATGAGAACGCGGTCTTCGATCCAAGCGAGGGTGACGGGGTATCGGCGCTCGGCAAGCACGCCGTAGCGGGGATGCTGGCGCACCATCGTTCCTTAGCGGGCCTGTGCGCGCCGAACGTCAACGCCTATAAGCGACTACGGCCGGCGTCACTGTCGGGCTACTGGGCGAACTGGGGCTACGACCACCGTGGCGCCACCGTGCGTATCCCACCGGAGCGCGGCGCCGGTTCACGTCTCGAACACCGTCTCAGTGACGGCGCTGCCGTCGTTCATACGTCGATGGCCGCCGTGTTGCAGGCCGCCCGTCTCGGCTTCGTCAATCGACTGCCCTTGGGACCCGTGGAGACTGGCAACGGTCTGGACACGATCGACGCCACGGTGGGCGTACCGCACTCACTAGAGTTGGCGCTCGATGCGTTGGAAGCCGACGGCGAGCTCGTGAATGCCGTCGGGGCGATGCTGGTGTCCCAGCACCTATCGATCAAGCGGGCCGAATGGGACCGTTTCACTGGAGCGACGACCGACTGGGAGATGCGCGAGTACCTGCCGTTCCTCTAGCGCCAGGTGACTCGCACCGGTAGCTTCTTAGTGCCACTGATGAAGTTCGAACGGAATCGCTCCGGCGGTCCTGCCGATTCGATGCCGGTCCAAGCTTGGGCCATTTCTTCGAACATGACTCGCAACTCGAGGCGCGCGAGATGGGCTCCGAGGCAGAGATGTGGACTCTGAAGTCCGAACGCGACATGGTTGTTTGGTGTCCGGTCGGCCAGGAACACGTCAGGGTTGGGGAATTGGACCTCGTCGAAATTTGCCGACACGTACCAGAGCACGACCTTGTCACCGGCCTTCAGCAACTGTCCGCGCAACTCGGTGTCTTCGACCACCGTTCGGCGGAAGTGCATCGTGGTCGTTGCCCATCGCAGAACCTCGTCGACGAGGACCTTGCGCTGCGCCTCATCCATCGACGACAGCTTCGTGAAGACGTCCGGATGCTCCATGAATACCTGGGCGCCCGCGGTCATTGTGTAGCGGGTGGTGTCGTTGCCGGCGGCGATCATGAGGGCGAAGAAGTTCTTCAACGTCATGTCGTCGAGCGAATCGCCCTCGTTGTTCGGCTCGAGCAGTGCAGTGAGGACGTCATGGGTCGGCGTGATGCGCCTCTGCTCAAGAGCCTGGTGGGCGTACTCGAACAGCTCGAGCGCCACGGGACTACGGAAGGGGAGCAGTCGGTACTCGCTCGTGTCCGTCTGGTCGACGACGTAATCCGTGAAGTCCGAGTCGGTGTTGCCAATGAGCGCGTCGCCGCGGCTGACGAGCCAGTCAAGATCCTCGTCGGGCAGACCAAGGAGCCGCCCAAGCATCCTCATCGGCAGCTCCCGAGCGACACTCTTCACAAAGTCGAACTCGGTCTGACCACCTAGGTTGGCGAGCACCTCGCGCGCGAGGCCCCGGACCGCGTCCTCGTAGCCGGCGACGACTCGCGGGGTGAAGGGCCGTGAGACCAGTCGGCGCAGACGGGTGTGCTCGGGCGAGTCCATCTCCATCATCGTGCGACGGGCCTCGGTTTCCTCGGCGTCCATGTCCTCCATCCGGATCCCGTAGCGGCTAGAGAACAGCTCAGCGTGTCGGCTGGCGTAGAGGACGTCCTCGTACTTGGTGAGGCTCCAGAAGCCCCGTCCACCGTCGGCCTCCTCGGTCCACGCGACCGGGGTCTCGGCGCGCATCTTCGCGAAGACCTCGTGCGGGATCCGTTCGACGTAGGTGTCGTGCGACGTGATGTCGACGACGTTCGGGCTGGCTGGCATGTTCCCCCTTCGTTGGTCCATGAGCGTACTCGTTTGCTGCCAAACGAATCATTGCTACAGCGGGGCCATTGGCTACGTACAATGGAGAGATGACGAAGCCACTCATTGGCATGACCGGGCGGCGCTGGCCGGCCTCAGCGGTTTCGAGCAACGTGCCCAAGGCCATGTACGACTTGAAGTTCGATCTTCACTTCGCGGACTATCCGGCATCGGTCGCGGCCGCCGGCGGGATCCCGGTCGAGTTAACCCGCGACGCCGACGCCGTGGAGGTGCTCGCACGACTGGACGGTCTCATCCTCAGTGGGGGAGCGGACGTCGAACCGATGCAGTACGGGCACGAGCCCGATGAGAGTCTCGGCGCCATTGAACCGGACCGTGACGAGTGGGAGTTGGCGCTGTTGCGCGAGGCCCGCCGTCTCGAGATGCCCGTACTCGCGATCTGTCGCGGAGTTCAGTTGGCCAACGTCTTCTTCGGCGGCACCCTCAACCAACACGTGGAGCTCGAGGACGGATCCGGTCATCCGCAGTGGGACGTCGACGGTCGTGAGAAGACCCATGAAGTGAACGTTGTGCCCGGCTCGCTGCTCGCATCGATCTATCCGTCGACCGTGGGCGTGAACTCGCTGCACCACCAGACGCTGGCCGTACTGGGCAATGACCTCGTCGTATCAGCGACCGCGCCCGACGGCGTCGTCGAGGCGCTGGAGCTGCCGGGCCACGATCTGCTCGGAGTCCAGTGGCATCCCGAACTGCTCGAGAAGCCGGACCCGACATTTCGCTGGCTGGTGGAGCGTTCCTCGGACTACCTGGCGCGCAAGGGCTGACGCAGTTCGGTGGGGGAGCGTGGTCGTGATTTGCCACGCCTCTGCACCGGTCTGCCGTCCATCGACGGGCACTACCTGAGAATGAATAAGAGTGAATGCTTGACAGAAGTCGTTTGAGTCCGTACATTCTTACAATTGCCTAGAGGGCATGATCGTTGACTGTCCGGGGGGAATCGATGGCTACTGGTGACGCACCACGTTTGTTGGGGGGCAGGAAGAAACTGACGCTGAAGGACGCCGTCGCCCAGTCCGTCGGACTGATGGGGCCAGTGTTCTCAATTGCCTTCCTCGTGCCACTGCTCGTTGGCCTCAACGCGTCGGGGCGAGGAGCGGGTAACGCCGCGGCGCTTTCGGTCCTCATCGCCGCCGTCGGAGTCGTCGGCCTTGGCTGGATCGTCGCTGAATACACGCGCAAGATCCAGGCGGCCGGTTCGCTCTACGACTACGTCACTGACGGACTCGGCGGACGCGTGGGTGCCGCCGCCGGGTGGCTGTACTACACGGGCCTCGTCTCGCTGGGAGCGGCCATCCTGCCGATGATCGGCGGCACCATCCACGACACGATCCTCGGCGAGTTCAACGTCGAGCCTTTCCCGCAACTGGTGTGGGACATCATCCTGCTCGCGATCGTCGCGGTGGTGATGTACCTCGGAGTGGCCCTCTCGACGAGGGTGCAGTTGGTGTTGGCGCTGATCTCACTCACGGTCGTTGCCATCTTCTCGGTCTACGTCATCGTCAAGAGCGGCGGCGTCCACCACGTGGTGTCGGGTTTTTCGCCGAATAGCTCGCCCACCCATTGGAGCGGAGTGCTCTTTGGAGTCCTCTATGGAGTGCTGCTCTTCACCGGATTCGAGACGTCGGCCAACCTCGGTGAGGAGACCGAGCACCCCAAGCGCGACATCCCACGGGCCGTGCTGTTCTCCGTACTGGCAATCGGCGGCTTCTACATCATCGCCACCTTCGCTCAGATATCTGGCTTCCACTTCAACCTGGGGACGCTCTCGAAGAACGCCGGTACGCCACTCTTCACGCTCGCGGGACCGAACGCCGCGGGAGGATTCGGTTCGGTGGCGATGCGGCGCATCGTCGAGCTAGTGGTGATCTTCGACATGATCGCGGTGTTAATCGGCTGTGCCGTGTCGGCCTCTCGGGGCGTGTTCGCAATGGCGCGCGACAGTCGTCTACCTCGCCAGCTCGGCAAGATCTCCTCGAAGGGGACGCCGATCGGCGCGAGCAACGCAGTGATGTTCGTATACGCCGTAGTCGTCACCTTGACGGTGACTACGTCGATCTTCGCCATTCCAAATTATCCACACTATGTGGCGATGTTCAGCTGGTTCTCGACTTACGGGGCGTTCGCTATCGCGGTCATCTACTTGCTGATTTCAATTGGCGCGCTGAAGGGACTGAGGGATCGTGGCAAGACCCTTCCGCTCTACCTCGCGAGTGGCGCGGGCTTCCTCGTCACGGCCGGCGCGATCTTCGGCTCCATCTACAAGGTGACAGCACCCACGATCGAGGCGCCGTACACCGCGGCAGTGGTGCTCTTCATCGGGCTCGTGGCCGCCGCGGCTATGAGCAACACCCCCAAGGCAGAGACGGACTTCTCCGAGTTGACCGAATCGGAGCAGGGCCCGTTGAAGCTCTAGGAGTTCATCGCCCCCTCAGTGGTGACGTAGATGACGTCGGTTGCCGACTTCCGGCCGTTCGTGGCGACCGACGTGACCGACACGACGTACGTGGTGCGAGCGAGCAGGCCGCCCGTGCTACTGGTGCTGTTCGTGACTAGCGTGGCGTCCTTGGTCGGATCTGAGCCAGGAGTCCGTGAGATCCTCACCGCGAAGAATTGCAGGCCATCGGAGGTTCGGTCGGTCGACTTCCACGTCACGGCGATCGAGTGTTCGGTGACCGACGTTGCGTGTAGGTCGTGGATGGGCGTCGGTGCCCGCGAGGTGGTGGGGGAGAGTTGCAGCACGACCATCAGAATCGCGACGGCGCCCAGCGTTCCGAGGATGGTTGTTCTCCTCGGCACCACCCGGTCCCTCAGCTCGAGCAGTCCCTCTCGATTGAACGGCAGTCCCCCTATGGCGAGCGGACGTTCCCGATGCGATGGCGAAATTGGTCGACCAATGCCAAACGAGGTTCCGCACCTCGAGCACCGCGCCGTTTCGATGGGACTCTCCTCAAGGCACTCGGGACAGGTGATAGGCGCGCTCACATGTTCGAGTCTCGCACCGACTGATCGGGACCAGTCCTGCTCGGCCGCGAAACAACTGCTAGTGGGCCAGCGAGGTGCCCATCACGAACGCACCGGCACACAGCAGTGGGGTAGTGATCACCAGCGCGATTGAGTAGCGCCAATGGTGTTCGCGCTGGAGAATCGCGGGGATGGCGAAGGCCGAGGAGAACGTGGTCAATCCCCCGCAGAAACCCGTAAGGATCACCGACTGAAGGTGCGCGTCGCCGATGGAGATCAGTCGGTACGCGAAGTATCCGGCGATCCCCGTGCCCACGGTGTTGGCGGCGACGGTCGCCCAGGGCCGCAACGTCGGGTGGTGGCGACGGACCGCGTACTCGGCGAGGTAGCGCAGGACGCATCCGAGGGCACCGGCGAGAGTCACGAACGTCAACGTCATCGCGGCCACCTCTTCAAGCCGAGCTCGGCCGCGAGAACTCCGCTCAGGAGGGCCATTGCGGCCACCAGGAGACACCCGCCTATGGAACGGTGCCACAGGAGGTCAAAATCGACGAAGAGGCCCGAATAGGACGTCAGTCCACCGAAGAAACCAGTGATTACCAGCAAGCGGACCGGATCGTTCGGATCGTGGCCCCTAAGAGGCCCTCGAAGGAGCCGCGTCGTGACGAAGACGCCGACGACGTTGATTGCGAGCAGCACCCACGGGATGTAGTTCGTCCAATCCTGCATCGCCGCCAGTGGCGGGACTGACGAGTTCTGCAGCGGCGCGTACGCAACCCAACCAACGAAGACCAACGGCCGATCGAACTTCAACAGCACGTCGCGCAGAATCGTCCCGTAAGCGCCTCCACCGGCGACGGCCAGCAGTGCGAACGTGAGCTGCCTAGGGGTCAAGGTGGTGTGGGGGCGCATCGGTACTACGAAACTACTTTGCGACGTAATACAGTCGACGCATGGGGAGGGGATGAAAAGGGCAGCAATCTAGCAGTACTTGGAGATTTCTGCTTGACTTTACATAACGTACATTATCGGCGTGTTGGTAAGATTTCCCTGTTATGATGATCGGCATGCGTCGGCTACTTTGTGCTGCAGTTTTTGTGGTTTCCGTCATCGGAGTCACATTCTCCCCGGCTGGCGCCGACCCGATTCCCAATCGGATCTCCCTTTCGTACGACTACAGCGACAATGACGCTGCGGCTTCTGTGAGTAATGGTCCGTTCAACATCATCGTGAACGTGCTGCCTGAGCGCTACGTGGGACTGGTGCGGATGATTGCGGTCGCCCCGGCCGATTCGAACGCTTCGAACCTGGTGTGCTACTTCCAATGGGTCGATTCCGGCCAGGCCGAGTGCTCCTTCAACTTCACGGATAACGGTGTTTGGGCCATCCACGCCCAGTACGAGGCGGCGCCCAAGACCGAGGTCATCGCCACCGCCGTCACGAACTTGCGCGTCAGCAACTAGTCGTGAGCCTTTCGGGGCCGCAGCGGTTTCGCGTCCTCTGGGGCGATCCCTTCAAGGGCGTCGACCAAGTCATCGTGGAAGCTCACGATCCTGACGAGGCGCTCGTTCACGCCCACGGTCTTCGACCCGAGCTCCCCCGGCCTCGCACGGCCTACCTGGTGACCGCGTTCGACCTTTAGTCGCAGTCCTACACTTCCCCCATGGACTCTCTCTTTGACGTCAGTGGCAAGGTCGTACTCGTGACCGGAGGCAGCCGGGGCATTGGCGAGATGATCGCTCGAGGCTTCGTCGAAGCCGGATCCAAGGTCTACATCTCTTCGCGCAAGGCCGACGTGTGTGACGCGATGGCCGCGGAACTTTCTCGAAGTGGGTCGTGCACTTCGCTTCCGGCGGACCTGTCGAGTGAGGCCGAATGTGAGCGCCTCGCCGACGAGATCGCGTCGCGCGAAGGCCACCTTGAGGTGCTGGTGAACAACGCCGGGGCGACCTGGGGTGCGCCGATGGCCGACTACGACGAGCAGGCCTGGGAGCGAGTCCTCGCACTCAACGTGAAGGGCGTCTTTCACATGACGAAGTTCCTGCGCCCCCTGCTCGAGGTGATCGGCACGGCCGAAGCGCCATCGCGCGTGATCAACATCGGCTCCATCGACGGACTGCACGTGCCGGCGATGGAGACCTTCGCCTACTCGGCCTCGAAGGCCGCGGTCCACCAGCTCACGCGCCACCTCGCCAAGGCCATGGCGCCACGCGTGACCGTCAACGCCATAGCCCCAGGGCCCTTCGAGTCCAAGATGATGCGATCGACGCTCGAGGCGTTTGGCGATGAGATAGCGAAGGCGGCGCCGATGAAGCGCATCGGACGCCCCTCGGACATGGCCGGTGCGGCAATCTTCCTTGCCTCCCCGGCTGCCAGTTACATCACGGGCGCAATACTGCCGGTCGATGGAGGAATCGCGACGCTGGCCTAGCCGGCCGGTTGGGTGCCGAGGGTCACTTGGACTGTCAAGTGCTTCGAACCACGCACGATGTGCAAGCTGACGGAGTCGCCCGGCTTCAACGCCGAGATCACGCTGCTGACGTCCTGGGCGCTGCCGATCGTGGTGGCGTTGATCTTCACGATGATGTCGCCCTGACGCAGGCCGGCCGTCGCGGCGCCCGTACCCGAAATGACGCTCATGACCACGGCCCCCGATGAGACGGTGAAGCCGTACTGCGCCTGCACCGCGGGCGTCAATGACATAATCTCGACGCCGATAAAGGCGCCGTGATTGACGACGCTTTCACCGGCCATGAGTTGCTTCAATAGGGACTGGATCGTGGCGACCGGGATGGCGAAGCCGATGTTCTGAGCGCTCGTGCCGTCAGGCAGCGTTCCGGCGACCGCCGTGTTCATCCCGATGACCGCTCCGTGCGAATCGAGAAGTGGCCCACCGGAGTTGCCGGGATTAATCGCGGCGTCCGTCTGGATCATGTTGTTGAGCGTTTCGGACGACGACGTCGAACCGGCCGTGACGGTCCGGCCCAACGCCGAGACGATCCCCTGGGTCACCGTCGGGGTGCCAGCGGCCAGTCCGAGGGCATTGCCGATGGCCACGACGGCATCGCCGACGACGAGTGCGTTGGAGTTGCCGAAGGTGACTGCGGGCATGCTCTTCACATTGTTGATCCTGATCAGCGCGACGTCATCGATCGGGTTAGTCCCGATGAGTGTCGCGCGCATCGCCTTGGTAGAGCCGGTGCGCGTCACGGTGATCGAACCACCACCCACCGCAGCGGCGATGACGTGATTGTTCGTGATGACGTAACCACCCGAGGTGATGATCATGCCGGTCCCCTGGTCCTCGGTCCCTTGGCCCTTGACGTCGATCGAGACGATCGAGGGCTCAACCTTCTGGACGAGTGCGGGAATGGTGAGGCCACTGGGCAACACGGCGCCGCCCGGCGAGGTGCTCAGCGAGTTGATGGTGACGCCACCCTTGCTCGAGCCCGTCGAGGCGTAGTGGCCCGCGAGCCCTCCCACGAGGGCGGCGACGAGTAGTAGCGAAATCCGACTTGACCACAATGTCCGCTTGGCACGGTCCTGGCTCGAGAGGGGTGCCTCGTCGGCGACTGACGTGGGCACGAGGATCGGAGGCGCAAAATAAGGCTGGTCCTCGGAGGGGCTCGCCAGGTCCGAGGGCGCTTGCGCTGACGCGGGGCTCTCGTAATCTATGGTGTCGAAGGTCACTGGTGATCCGTGAGGGGCGGTGGTCTCAATGTCGTCGGTCGAGGCGTTGGACGGCTCCCGGGCACCGGGTGGAAGATTACTCACCGGGCCATGTTATTCACTGGTTTCTAAAAATGGTCTAAACCCGAGCGAAATGTTTCCGTAGTGTCGAGCGACTAGATTAGAAACCCTATGTCGCGTCGCATTGAGATCGAGATCACCAGCCTGAACGGTGAAGTGGCCACGTGGCGCGCCGCAGGCGCGAAACTGCCCAAGGGTGTGCTCAACTCCTCCCTCATTCCTGGCGGGCCCGTCGTCGGCAACGTCTATCGCGCTGACGTCGAGCAGTACATGGAGGGCATTGAGATCCTCTCGGTGATGGCTCCGAAGACCGCTTCGCCGCTCGACCCGCGCCACGAGCGAATCGAACTCATCCCCACCGCCAAGCAAGGCCCTGACGTTGTCGTCACCTACGCGCCCAAAGGGCGCGGTGGCCCGCGCCGCGATAGTGCCCGTGACGGCGGACCCGGTCGACGTGAAGGCGGCCCGAGCCGCCGTGAAGGTGGACCAGGACGTGGCGAAGGTGGTCCCGGCCGTCGCGAAGGCGGCCCGAGCCGCCGTGAGGGTGGACCCGGGCGTCGCGAAGGTGGACCGGGGCGCGGCGAAGGCCGCGAGAATCGGGTCGAGGGGACTGAAAGTCGACCCGAGGGTACCGAAGGTCACACCGCGGGTCAACGCCCGACTGGGCGACCCACTTCACGGGACCGCGCGTCGGCACCGGGCGCCGAGCGCCCGTCTCGAGGTCCTCGGACCGACCGACCAGGACGACCGAGCCGACCGGAGCGTCCCACGGGCCCGAGTGGGCCGCCGATGACAACGACGCATCGCAACGCGCTGCTCGCAACCCTCTCCCCCGAGCAACTCCCGGTGGCCGAGCAGCTGTTGCGTGGCGGAATGCCCGCAGTTCGCACGGCGGTCGCCGAGCAGAACAAGAATGCCACGGCTCAAGGGCGCCCCACCATCGACGCGACCACGATCGACCGCATCGCTGAGGAACTCCTCGGCAAGACCAATCTCGCCCTCTGGAAGGACCGCGCCGCGGGTGCCGCAGGTGCGGGACGCGAGCTGAGACTTCGCGACCTGCGCGCCGTTGTCACGTCCGCCAAGACAGTGTCGCTAGACGAAGAGGCTCGCGCCCAGCTAAAGGAACTGCAGGTCGCGTTGACCGCCCGCCTGGAGCATCTGCGCACGCAGTGGAACGAACGGCTCGATGCGGCCGTCAACTCGAAGAACGTGAAGGAGGCGCTGAGTCTCGTCGCGCGTCCGCCGGACATGTCGACGAGGGTGAGCGCCGACATGGCCGCCAAGGTCGTGGCGATCGCCTCGGAGGCCTTGACGGCCGAGCAGGATCCCACGCTATGGAAGGAAATCGTCACGCTGACGATCGACACATCGATTCGACGCAACGTGAAGCCGGTCGGCATTCCGAACGATGACTCCTGCAAGGCAATGGCGATTCACAACGCCGGGGCGATTCCCGAGTTGGCGAAGTTGTTGGGGATGAGGGTCCCTCCCCCACCGCCACCCACGAGGATCCTTCGTCGACCGGTTACTCGCCGCGCATCGTAAGTAGACGGGCCTTCCAGCCGATCGA
Source organism: Acidimicrobiales bacterium (assembly GCA_025351385.1). Classification (GTDB taxonomy): domain Bacteria; phylum Actinomycetota; class Acidimicrobiia; order Acidimicrobiales; family RAAP-2; genus RAAP-2. The sequence continues at coordinate 38,509 of JANXWA010000013.1, forward strand.
CTCGTAGAGCGACTTGGTGGCCCGGTCCCCCGGCAGCGCGAACGCGTCGAGCGGAGGCTCTTCGAGCGCCAGCAGCGCCGCTAGCAACGTCGAGGCTCCGCCGTGGCGACGGAAGGTCGGCTCCACGTAGATTGCCTCGACGTTGCGGTCCTGGCAGATGGCGAAGCCCCGTAGCCGTTTCTCGTCTTCGAGCAGCCAGAGCCCACCCACTGCGACCAGGTCGTCTTGCAGCTCCTCGTCGGTGCGTCCACGTCGGATGGCTGTGAGCAGCTCGAGTCCGCCGCGGTGCAACTTCAACCGCCTCTCAGCGTCCGCGAGCAGGGCCAGCAGTACCGCGGAGCCCGCGTTGGCTCGCCGCACGTTCACGGCGCTCCTCGTGCCAAGCCGCGCCGCGACGAGCGCAAGGCGCTAGACGCAGTCGCGACAGAGCATGTGGCCCCTGTCGGCGAGCTGGCTCATCTTCTTCAAGAGCCGGCACGATCCGCAGCGGAATTCGTCATCCTGCTTGGGCAGGATCGTCTCAGCCGGGTCCACCAGGGTATCGACCTCACCGGGGGCCTCTTCGTCGTCCTCGGGAGTCGAGGTGCGACGGATCGTCTCCGCTAGAACCTCGTCCAGGGCCAACTCGATATCGGCGTCGTCGACCACGTCGTCGTCCTCGACGACTACCACCTCAGGCACAACCTCGTCGTCCTCGACGTCTTCCACGTCGTCAACATCGATGACGTCCTCCACGACGAGGTCCTCATCGGCCTCGACCTCTTCTAGTTCATCTTCTGGGACGATCGCTCCGTCGAAGCCTTCGGCGAGCTCTTCCTCGTCCAATACTTCGTCTGTTTCAGCGTCACTCGACATAGATTCCTCTTCTGTAGCGCTGGAAGTGTAGAGCCTTTTTGCAAGACGGTGACGTCAATTTGCCTAAGGAAGGCATAATCACTGGAATTTCTAACGATTTAGCCGGTTTCGCTCGGCGGTCCGCTCGGACTCGAGCCGTTCGAGGTCGGTGTCGGAGAAATCCACGAAACTCATCGCGTCGGCAATGGCCCGGTGCCCAGCCACTTCACGGATCTGGCGGGCCATCTCGTGAGCGACCCGTCGGTAACTCGGATGGCCCTGGGGGCCTGAACGAAGTTCAATCAGGTGCATGGCTTCGCGGGCGTTCATCTGCATGACGTAGCGAATCCGGAACGACAGCGCGACCGAATACTGGGCCTGCTCGGGGAATTCCCGGCGCATGTCGTAATAGAGCTCGGCCGATTGCCGCAGTGACTCCTCGTAGCGTTCGGCGAGGCCCGCCTCGCGCACGACCTCGGGCACGTCGTAGCCGAGGTCGACCGTGAGCGGCTGCCACTCGATCGTGAGCAGGCGATGTCGCTGCAGGTCGCGGAAGGCGCCGTAGTCGGTGACCAGCTCGAATCGGTAATCGGTTCGCTCGAAGGCCCGTCCAGGCCGGTGGCGTCGGTTCTTGCGGTCGCCCACGTAAGTGGTGAACAGCGCCGCGCGATCCTCGGGGCCGAGGGCCGCGACGCGTCGGCACGCCTCGTCGTGGGACATCGCCGAGTTGCCAAAGACAATGGCCTCGAGCACGCGCGTCTCGCCCAGCGGGTCGTAGCCGACGAGTCGCACCTGCTCCTCGGTCTCGCCGTCGTCGAGCTTCGTCCACATCGAGTCGATGAGGGACTTGGTGGCACCCTTGGTCTGGGCCAGGTAGTCAGTCCACGCCACGCCTCGTTCCGCGACGTCGATGCGCTTGAGGAACGAGGGAATGACCTTTATCAACTCGTCGAGCATCAGTTGGGCGTAGTGGCGCACTTCGGGCAGTGGGTGGGCCCGCATGCGCAAGAGCAGCGACTCGTACGCTTGACCGGAGGCGTAGATTCCCAGGTTCGACAGGGCGCTCGCCGGCAGCAGGCCGCGCATCGCGTCGAGAGCCTTCGCACGAATTGCCTGGCGATACACGAAATCGGTGTCCTCGAGGGTCTTGGGAAACTTTCGTCCGAGCCAGTCGGTCAAGACCGGCAGCAATTCGGCGTAGGTGTCGAACATGCGGTCCATCTCGCCGACGTAACGGGCGCCAAATCGCGACTCGAGCACGTCGTGATCGCGGTAGAAGCGGTAGTGCCCGTTGGACAGTCGACGGTCGTAGCCGAGATAACGGGTGGATTGCTCGAGATAACTCATCAGTCGGCCCCACTCGAGGACCTTGGTGAGGATGTTGCTCGCCTGTTCGCAGGCCAAGTGAACCCCACCGAGCTGGGCCACCGAGTCGTCGCCGTATTCGAAGAAGATCCGCTGGTACAGCTCGTCGGCCCGGTCAAGGCCTACGGTGGCGTCGACGGTGGCGTCGCCGGTCAGGTCGAGGTCACCGACGAACTCGTCGAGGAAGAGACGACGCAGGCTCTTGGACGACCGTGAGTAGCGCGCGAAGAGAGCGCCCTTCACGACTTCAGGCAGGTTGACCAGCGCGAACACCGGACCCTCGAGATTGGTGAAGTATCGGCGAAGGATGGCGACCTCGGCATCAGTGAACTCTTCGGCGACGTAGGTGTGCATGGAGTATCGAGATTAGGGGCGAATTCAGGCGTAGGGGTGGACGCTGGATGAACCGGCCACGACGCTGCGAAGCACCGCGTCACGGGCCGTGACGGCGACCTCGGCGACGTCGGTGAGGTCGCTCAAGCGGGCCAACTGCTCGCAGAGGTCGGCTACCTGCTTGGCGTTGCGCACGAAGTCGCCAGGCGACGTCTGGCCGACCTCGACGTCGGCGAGGTCCAAGACGGTGCCGAGCGAGGCTCCTCGCGCCCAGGCGGCGATGGTGGTGGCGAACTTGCCGTCGGGCTCTTTCGCGCTCGGCACGACGAAACGGCCCTCAATCTCGCGGATGGTGGCGCCGATCACCGTGATCTCCGACAGTCGCTCCGTCATGCTGCCGCGTCGCTCGTGACCGAGGCGGTCGTTGAGCGTGCGCTTCTTCTTCGTGGTCACCTGGCGTGCGACGTTCGGCGCGCGCGACGCGCGCTTCGACTCGTACACGAAGCACGAGAGCAGGCCCGCGAGTTGGGCCGGTTCGAGCCCCTCGAAGACGCCGGCGTTGATCGACTCTGCGATGAGCAGGTCGCACTCGTGGTAGATCGAGCGCAGCAGCTGTCCGCTCGAAGTGAGCCGCCAGTCCTCGGCGTATCCGAGCTCTTCGAGGACGTGGTGGCGAGCCACCATCTGGTCGCCTAGAGGTCTCTTGGACCCGGTCGGTCGATGGTCGGCCTCGAATTGGGCGTAGGACCGCTGCACGACTTCGAGGGCGGTCTCGAACTCGAAGTGGTTAATCAGATTCGCGGTGAAGTTGTAGGTCGGGCGAAACGACGAGTGCAGGTCCGACGGTGGTGCCAAGGCCACCCGCCCGACGTCTGACAGGGCGACCTCATTGGCGAAGCAGACTATGGCGTGGCCTTCGTCGTCGAGCCCGCGTCGGCCGGCTCGTCCGGTCATCTGGGAGAACTCGCCGCTGGTGAGGAACTTGCGTCCGGCGTCGGAGTACTTGGAGAATCGTTCGAGCGCGACCGATCGCGCGGGCATGTTCACCCCGAGCGCAAGCGTCTCGGTGGCGAAGACGACGGCGAGGAGATTCAACTCGAAACAGGCTTCGACAATCTCACGGAAGGCCGGCACCATCCCGGCGTGGTGCATGGATAGTCCACGGCGCAGACAGTCGATGAAGTCGTCGTACTCGAGGGCCCGCAGGTCCTCGTCGGAGAATCCGGCCAGCCTCGCGTGGGCGATCCGTTCGATCTCGAGGCGTTCTTCGGGGGTGGTGAACAAGAGCCCGTCGCGACGGCACTGATGCACCGCGTCGTCGCAGGCCGCACGAGAGAAGATGAAGACAATGACCGGCAGCAAGTCCTCGCGCTCGAGGGCGTGCAGCAGCTCACTACGTCGAGGAGCTCGGAAAGGCGGCGGCGGCGCGCTGGTCTTGGAACCCTTCCACATGGGGCCGGGGCGGAATTTGCGCGTGGCCTTCATCATGTTGTCGATCCGTCGCGACTCGTCCGAGAGCCGCGCTCCGTCGAGCAGGTCGAGGATCTCTGCGCTGGGCTGACCCCGGCGCACGATGGCCAGGTGATTGTGAAGCTGGATGGGACGGGTCTCCTCGACGACGATGGCGGTCGGACCACGGACCTCGCTGAACCACTCTCCGATGAAGTCCGCATTGCCAATGGTGGCGGAGAGCGCGACGAATCGCACGGCCGTGGGCGTGAGGATGATGACTTCCTCCCACACTCCCCCGCGGAACGGGTCCTGCAAGTAGTGCACCTCGTCGAGTACCACCAGGCCGAGGGTCATCAGTTGGCTGGACTCGGTGAGCAACATGTTGCGCAACACCTCGGTGGTCATCACGATCACGTCGGCGTTGCGGTTGATCGACGTGTCGCCGGTCAAGAGTCCGACGCGACCAGGTCCGTAGAGTGCGCTCAGCTCGTTGTACTTCTGGTTCGAGAGCGCTTTCAACGGCGTGGTGTAGAAGGCCCGTTCGCCGCGCTCGAGCACCCGGCCGATGGCGTAGTTGGCCACCAGTGTCTTGCCGGAGCCGGTGGGGGCGCTCACGAGGACGTTGACGTGCTCGTCGATCGCGTCGAGGGCCTCGAATTGGAATCGATCCAGGCCAAAGGCCAGGCTGTCGATGAAGCGGCCCCGGTAGTCCTGGCCGATCACTTCCGCAGCAGCTTGCCGATACCGATGGCGAGGAAGTAGAAGAAGGTGAGCGGCACCGCCAGCGCCATCATGGAGAGCGGGTCGCCACTCGGCGTGATAACGGCCGACACGACCGTGATCGCGATGAGCGCGTAACGCCACGTGCGCAAAAGCTGGGCTGGGGTCACGAGACCGGCGAGCTCCATGGCGACGAGGACCACCGGAAACTCGAACGTGATGCCGAAGATGAACATCATCAAGAGGAACAGCGTCAGGTACTGGTTCGGGTTGTACTCAGTGAGTAGCGAATTGCCGCCGATCGCCTGGAGGAACTTGATGGCGTGGCCGAAGCTGAAATACGCCACCGTCACGCCCGCCGCGAAGAAGACCAGCGAGCACGCGACGAAGGGGACGGCGTACTTGCGCTCCTTGCCCTTCAGGCCCGGCGTGATGAACCGCCACACCTGCCAGAACAGTACCGGTGACGAGAAGATGAGGCCGCCGAAAAAGCCAATCTTGATGCGCAGCGTCAAGCCGTCCAAGGGGTTCTGGACCAGGAACACGCAGTTCTTCGGCGTGGCGGCACAGTAGGGCTGTCGCAAGATGTGCAGGATGGTCGGATAGATGAGGAACGACACGACACCAAAGATGAGCAGCGTCGCTGAGGAGATGAGGAAGCGCTGACGCGCCTCGGCGAGGTGCTCGGCCAGGGTCATGCCGGAGGCGGCTTTGCGGAAGCGCGACACGACCGACCTAGTTCAGCGACGGATCGGGCGGCAGTGTGGAGTTCTCTGCTCGGACGTTGGGCTGGCGCGGAGTCTGCGTCGTGATCAGGGGCGCCGACGCCTCGTCGGACCGGTCGAGGTGGAATGGCTCGCTGAGGTCAGGCCCCGACTCCTTGGCGTCGACCTGACTGGCCAACTGGTTGAGCAGGTTCACCGGGCTGCGGGCCATACGCGCGATGTCGCCCGAGCTCGGCAGGTCGGGCAGGGCCTCTCGGACTTCGGATTCGACGCGCTCTTGGATCCGCTTGAGGGCCCGCCAGCTCGATCCGAGCTTGTGAGCCACTTCGGGCAGTTTGTCCGGGCCGAGGAGCAGAAGGACCACGGCGACGATCACCATGATCTTGATTGGACTCAGACTGAACACCAGCCCATTGTAGGGGCGGGGTTAGAGGAAGCCGAGTCGGCTCAGGGGCCAGATTCTGAGGAAGGCCTTGCCGATGAGGTCCGAGCGGGGCACGGTCCCCCACATCCGGCTGTCGCAGGAGTTGTTGTGGTTGTCGCCCATCATGAAGTACTGGTTGGCCGGCACCGTGACGTTGCCGATCGCCTGGCCCAACGGTTCGCTGTGCGTCCAATTCTCGGCGAACGGCGCGCCGTTCACGTAGATGGTGTTGCCCTTGGAGGTGAGGTGGTCGCCCGGCAGTCCAATGACCCGCTTCACGAGGTCTGTGACGGGCTCGCCACAGTTCTCTGCCGGCGGCGCCTTGAAGACGAGGATGTCGCCGCGATTGATGGTGCCAAAGTCGACGCTCAGCTTGGAGACGATGATCCGGTCACCGACCAGCAGGGTGGGCTGCATCGACGCTGACGGGATGTAGAACGTCTGGAAGGCGAAGGTGCGCATGAAGAACGAGACGAGCACTGCGGCGACGACGATGACGACCCACTCAACGATGACCTTGCGGCGGTGCCGTCTCGGCGCGGGCAGCAGTTCCTCGGCCGGCTCCAAGTCAGGAGTATCGACGACGATGGGCTCGGCGGGAGCGTCTTCAGGCACGGATCAAGGCTAGTCGGGTCAGCCGTGGCGCTCGAGCGAGGCGAGGAGCTTCTGGAAGCGGTCGTCGGTGCTCTTGAAGGGATCCTTCAGCAAGACGGTGCGCTGCATCTCATCGTTCAGCTTGAGGTGGACCCAGTCGACGGTGTAGTCGCGTCGCCACTCCTTGGCGGCCTTGATGAAGGTGCCTCGCATGTGAGCGCGCGTCGTGGGCGGTGGCGTGTGAGTGGCCAGTGCCACTTGCTCATCGGTGACGACCCGACGGAAATGACCACGAGCTTGACGCCGGTAGTAGAGCCCGCGGTCGAAGTTGGTGTCGTGGTAGAGCAGGTCGATCAGCGCGATCTTCGGGTCGTCCAACTCAACGCCGCTGCGCTCGCGTTCGCGCTCGATGATCTGGAGCTTGGCGATCCAGTCGACGCGGTCGGACAGTGCCATCGGATCGTTGCGATACTGCTCGATGACCTCGCGCCAGAGCCGGACGGCGTGGACCTGGTCGGCGGGGAGGCTGTGGCCCTCAAGGAACATCTCGGCGCGCTCGCACAAGTCGTCTTGGATCTCGAGGGCCGTGAGATCTCGGCCGTTCGAAAGCTTCACCGGCTCCTTGCTCCACAGGTCGTAGGAGATGTCGCGCAGTGCGTTGATCGGCGACGCCATGTTGTAGTCGCGCAACACCGTGTTGCGGTCCTCGATCATCGCGAGCACCACCGCGGCGGTGCCGAGCTTGAGGTAGGTGGCGAACTCGCTCATGTTCGAATCGCCGACGATGACGTGCAGGCGACGGTACTTCTCGGGGTCGGCGTGGGGCTCGTCGCGAGTGTTGATGATGGGGCGACTGCGGGTTGTGGCCGATGAGATCGCTTCCCAGATGTGCTCCGCGCGCTGGCTCATTGAGTAGGCCGTGCCCTTGGCGTTCGTCACCACCTTGCCGGCGCCGGTGAAGATCTGACGACTGATCAGGTAGGGAATGAAGACCTGCTCGAGTCGGGACAGATCGTCGATGCGCTCAATGCAGTAGTTCTCGTGGCAACCGTAGGAGTTGCCGGTCGAGTCGGTGTTGTTCTTGAAGAGATAGATGTCGCCGCGAATTCCCTCGTCGCTCAGCTGACCCTGGGCGTATTCGACGAGCTCTCGCAGGATCGACTCGCCGGCCTTGTCCTGGGCGACGACGTCGAGAAGCGTGTCGCACTCCGCGGTCGCGTACTCGGGGTGGCTGCCGACGTCGAGATAGAGGCGACTGCCATTCTCGAGAAAAACGTTGCTCGATCGGCCCCACGCCACGACCTTGCGGAACAGGAACCGCGAGACCTCGTCGGGACTAAGCCGGCGCTGGCCCTTCAGGGAGAACGTAATCCCGTACTCGGTCTCGATGCCGTAGATTCGTCGCAGCATGGCGTGACCCTGGCCGATCGCTCAGCGAAGGAGCTCGCTCACTTGTTCGTCGCTCAAGCGCAAGAACGTCCGTCGGTTCCCGCGATCCTCCAGGATCCCCACCTCGAGGTCGCTCACCTCAATCGTGCGCTCCGGCCCCGCGAGGGCGGCGATCGCATTCTTCAGGGTGACGATGAGTGGCTCGAAAGAGTCCTCCGAAGCCGCGAATCGAGCCTTGATGGTCTCGGCGTCTCCCCCGAGCACCGCGAAGCGCGGCTCGTCGACGATCGTGCCCTCGTAGGCGATCCGGTACAACTTGGTTGGACGGACGTGGTTCGCCAACTGCGCCACGAGGATCTCGACCTCAAGGGGCTTTTGTCCCTCGGTGAACATGTCGCCCAGGTGCTGGGCGTAGAAGTTAGCGAGCGCCCGGGCGTCAACGTCGCCGCGCGAGTACGTGAATCCCGTACCGTCAGCCCAGCGAATGCCGGCCTCGCGAAGCCGGTCGAACTCGTTGTACTTCCCCACCCCGGCGAAGGCAATCCGGTCGTAGACCTCGGAGATCTTGTTGAGTGAGGCTGAGGGATTCTCCGCGACCATCACGATGCCGGCGTCGTAGATCGCCGCAACGATCGACCGTCCCCGCGCGATGCCCTTCTGAGCGAACTCCGCCCGGTCCCGGATGAGCTGCTCGGGTGCGACGTAGAAGTAGTTGGTCATCGCAGCGAACCGCCCGCGACGCCACCGGACTGCGTGCGACGTTCATTGATGACCCGGAACCGGTTGGCCACGTCCTCTTGGGTGAGCTCTTGGAACCCGTCAGCGGAGATCGTCACCATCATCGGGTAGATATTGCGCACGAAGTCCGGGCCCCCGGTGCTGGGGTCGTTGTCGCCGGCCTCGTAGATCGCGAGCGCCCCGAGGTCCAAGGCCCCGTCGAGTTCCAAGTCGGCGTGGTAGCCCAGGCGCAGCGTGCTCTCAGCGAAGGGCGAGCCCGATCCGATGGTTGAGAAGTCGAATCGCTCGTAGCAGCCACCTGCGCCGTCGTACTCGAAGATACGCCCGACGTGGTGGCTGAGGTCCCACCCGGCGAGCAGCGGCAAGACCACGAGGGGCGATGACAGGTTGTTGCGTTGGATGATCGGCGAGAGGTAGTTGGCCTTGCCCTCGAGGCTGAGGGCGGTGTCGGTCATCTTCTCGTAGTGCTCGAACGAGAGTTGGGCCATGCGGATGAACTCCATACCGCGTGCCGCGGTGCCCGAGATCGCGAGCGCCGTGAACCGGTCGGCCGCCTCGATCTTGCGCACGTCACGACTGGCGATGTAGTTGCTCGTGGCTTGGCGGTCGCCGACCATCACGACGCCATGGTCGTAGCGCACCGCGATTACCGTCGTGGCGTGGGGTGAGGACAGGTCCGACGGGCTGTTCGGTGCGGTCAGACCGGCAATCTCGGCGAAGTGGAAGAACGACGGTCCGGGATCGTCTTGAGCCCGGAAGAGCGGCAGGCCCATCTACTCGCCACCCTTTTGGACGTAGTTGCGCACGAACTCCTCGGCGTTTTCCTCGAGCACCTCGTCGATCTCGTCGAGCAGGTCGTCGAGGTCGGCCTTCAGCTGGTCGCCCTTGGTGGCGTCAACCGACACCTCGGGGGCGGGTTCGTTCGCGCGATCGGTGCGCTGCTTTTGGATTCGCTCTTGTTCACTCATACGTTTAGTTCTACCTGTCTAGTGCTTCCAGGAGGTCATCTGCTGTCGGACTCGTTTCTAGCAACTCCGCGGTCAGTAGTCGCGTACCCCGCAGAGGATCGAGCATCGGCACCCGACGAAGTGGCCCCTCTCCGAGGTCGAACACGACCGAATCCCAGTTGGCCGCCACGATCTGGTCGGGGTAGCGCGCGACGCACTGGCCCCGAAAGTACGCCCTCGTCGTCTCGGGTGGATTGTGAACGGCTTCACGAATGGCGTCGAACCGGTGCAGCTCGCGAAGCCCCACCCGCTGGGCCAATGAACGCTCGGCCCGCAGGTCGTGGTACTGCAGGTCGATTGCGCGCAGTCGCGCGTCGCCGTCGTCCAGGCCGTAACGATCGCGGTATCCGTTGATGATCCGCAGCTTGGCGACCCAGTCGACTCGGTCCGCGACCGCTCCGCGGTCGTCGCGCACGCCGTCGAGCATCTCACGCCACTGCGTGAGGACCTGGTCGACCTCCTCAGGCGAGCCGACCGAATCGGCGTCACCTGTCGCCGCGTAGAGGCTCGCCAGGTGCCAGAGCTGGTCCTGGAGGTCCCAGGCACTGCGGCGCTGGTCGTCCTCGCAGAGAACCGTGTGACTGAGCGACGGGTCGAGGGCGAAGGCCCGCACCGCGCCCACCGGGTGTCGCGGGGGACTCGGGAAGACGGCCGGACCGCGGTCTTCGAGCACCGCCAGTAGCAGGGCCGTGGAGCCCAGCTTGACCAGGGTGGCGACTTGGCTCATGTTGGCGTCGCCGATGATCACGTGCAGTCGCCGGAACCGCTCGGCGTCGGCGTGGGGCTCGTCGCGGGTGTTGATGATCGGGCGCTTGAGCGTCGTCTCGAGTCCGACCACCTCTTCGAAGAACTCGGCGCGCGAGCTCAACTGGAAGGCGGGACTGCCCTCGACCCCCGACTCGGTCTCAGCCGCCACCTTGCCCGCACCGACCACGACCTGACGAGACACGAAGTGTGGCACCATCGCGCGCACGATGTGGGCGAAGTCGACGTCGCGGCTCACGAGGTAGTTCTCGTGAGTGCCGTAGGAGTTGCCCTTGCCGTCGGAGTTGTTCTTGTACAGGGTGATGGCCTGGTGCGCCTCGAGCGACTGATTGGCGACCTGCAGGGCCCGACGCATCACCTCCTCCCCCGCGAGGTCGTAGAGGGTCGCCTCGAGAGGCGTACGGCACTCGGGCGACGAGTACTCAGGGTGAGCGTGGTCCACGTAGAGGCGTGCGCCGTTGGTCAAGACTGTGTTGGCCAGGTGCGTCTCGACGATCGGTGCGAAGGCCGTCAGGCTCGGCAGTCCCCTCGCGTCCATGTCGGGTGTCTCACCCGCGAAGTCCCAGTTGATTCTGGTGTGGCCCTGCTGGGCGTAGGCATTGACGATGATGCTCGACGCGACGATGGGATCGAGGTCCGGACCGCCGGCGATGCCGTACTCGGTCTCGATGCCCAGAACCTTGGCAATGGACATTCGTTAGAGGTACTGGCCAGTGCCGACGTGCTGGATCGAGCGACCGCCCTCTTCGGACTTCTCCTCGCGGTTGATGAGTGTGCGGATGAAGATGATCCGCTCGCCCTTCTTGCCCGAGACGCGTGCCCAGTCGTCGGGGTTCGTCGTGTTGGGCAGGTCCTCGTTCTCGCGGTATTCCTGGCGGATCGACTCGAGCAGGTCGTCACCGCGCAGTCCCCGACCCTTGCCGGCGATCTCGCGCTTGACGGCCAGCTTCTTGGAGCGGCGCACGATGTTCTCGATCATGGCGCCCGACGCGAAGTCCTTGAAGTACAGGACCTCCTTGTCACCGCCCTGGTAGGTCACCTCGAGGAAACGATTCTCGTCGTGGATCCGGTACATGTCCGCCACCGTGTTCTCGATCATGACCTGGATGGCCTTGGCCCGGTCTCCCCCGCCGAGATCGTTCACCGACGACTCGTCGATCGGCAGATCCGTGTGGAGATAGCGCTGGAAGATCTGGGACGCGGCGTCGGCGTCGGGGCGCTCGATCTTGATCTTCACGTCGAGCCGTCCGGGACGGAGTATCGCCGGGTCGATCAGGTCCTCGCGGTTCGTCGCGCCGATGACGATGACGTCACGTAGCGACTCAACCCCGTCGATCTCGGCCAGCAGCTGGGGGACGATCGTGGACTCCATGTCCGAACTGATCCCCGTGCCGCGAGTGCGAAAGAGCGAGTCCATTTCGTCGAAGAAGACGATGACCGGAACACCCTCTTCGGCCTTCTCTCGCGCGCGCTGGAAGACGACGCGAATCTGGCGCTCGGTCTCGCCGACGTACTTGTTCAGCAGTTCAGGTCCCTTGATGTTCAAGAAGTACGAGCGGACGTTTCGGTTGCCCGTCAACTCGGCGACCTTCTGAGAGAGCGAGTTGGCGACCGCCTTGGCGATGAGCGTCTTGCCGCAACCCGGCGGGCCGTAGAGTAGGATCCCCTTCGGAGCGGGCAGGTCGTAGTCGTTGAACAGCGCCCGATGAAGGTACGGCAGCTCGACGGCGTCGGTTATCGCCTCGATCTGGGCGTCGAGGCCGCCGACGTCGGCGTAGGTGATGTCGGGGACCTCCTCGAGGACGAGCTCCTCGGCCTCTTGTCGCAGGAGCTTCTCGGTCAGCAGGTTCGAACGTAGGTCGAGCAACAGGGCATCGCCACTGCGCAGCTTCACCTGACGCAACGAATCGGCCAGTTCGACGACTCGCTCCTCGTCGGCGCGGCCGTAGACCAAGACGCGCCGTTCGTCGATGACCTCCTTCACGGTCACGACCTCCCCCTGACCGTCGGACTCTCGCACGGCGATGACAGTGAAGGATTCGTTCAACACGACTTCGTTGCCGCGCTCGATCAGCCCGGGATCGAGGCCGGGGTGCAATGCGACGCGCATCTTGCGTCCCGACGCGAAGATGTCGACGGTGCCGTCCGCGTTGAAGTCGATGAAGGTGCCGTAGACGGCCGGAGGCTGGGTCAGCTTCTCGACCTCGTCGCGCAGGGCGGCGATCTGGTCACGGGTCTGTTGGATGGTGATCGTGAGCTTCTCGTTGTTCGAGCGCGTCTGGGCCAACTGGCCCCGAGCCTCGAGCAGTTTCTCCTCGAGCATCTCGATGCGTCGATTTGCCTGGTCGACGTCACTAAGAGTCAGGTCGCGTCGCGAACTGACGACGATCTGGTCGTCGCCGTCGTCACCGACGGGATTGTTCTGAGGCTCGGAACGGTCCACAACCTCACCATAGGTGAGTGCCGCGCGCCGTGGAAAGTCACCCTCAACCAGTCTCGCCCGCTAGAGTGACTAGACGCATTGGCCCATGGAGGACTAGTTAGATGAAGGTTTGGATCGACCAAGACCTCTGCACCGGTGACGGACTTTGTGAGGAGATCTGCCCGGCGGTCTTCACCCTCCTGGACGACGGCCTCGCCTACGTGAAGCAGGGCGCCGAGGTCAAGAGCTCTCCCGGCGGCGCCGAGGGACTGGCCGACGTACCCGTCGAGTTCGAGGATGCTGTCACCGAAGCCTCCGAGGAGTGTCCCGGCGAATGCATCTTCATCGAGAAGGACTAGTCGCCCTCTACGCGGCGCACCAGGCGCCGCGCTGACGTCAGAAAGCCCGTGTGGGCGACCATCCGGTGGTCCGGACGCACGGAACGGCCGTCGACGTGCCAGGTTCGGCGCAATATCTCCACCGTCTCTTCGAGCCCGAAGGAATGGTGGCGCAACGTCTCACGCAGCAACTGTGTCTGGTTGATTGTCGGCAGGTAGCAGAGCAGGATCCCCCCCGGGCGCAACGCCCCTTCGGCGTGCTTGACCACGTCCCAGGGTTCGGGCATGTCCAGAACGATCCGGTCGAGGTCGACCTCGTCGATCCCGAGGGTGACGTCGCGGATATGGACGTCGTAGGCGACATCGGTTCCGAGCATGTCATGGACGTTCTTGGTCGCGTGCTGGGCGAAGTCCTCGCGAATCTCGTAGCCGGTGATAATCGCCCCAGCGCGCAGCAACGTCATCGAGAGCGCCCCTGATCCGACGCCGGCCTCCAGCACTCGCATGCCCGGTCCGATGTCGGCCTGCATCAAGATGGTCCCGAGGTCCTTGGGGTAAATCACTTGGGCGCCTCGGGGCATCTTCAAGACGACGTCCGAGAGAGTGGGGCGCAGCACCAGGAAGCTCCGTTCGGTGCTGCCGCGGATCACCGAACCCTCAAGGGCTCCGATGACCGCGTCGTGTTGGACTATGCCGGCGTGGGTGTGGAACTCCGAGCCCTCACGCAAGGTGATGAGGTAGTGGCGGTCCTTGGCGTCGATTAGCATGACACGCTCGCCCGCCTTCAGCACGGCCGAACTCACGTGACTCTCGGGGCGGTGGTCGTGGCTTCGGACTCTCCCCGACTCCGCACCACGAAACGCACGAGCGCGATGGCGAGAGTAATCGCCATCCACTGAGGCGACCGCTTCGCCAGGGCCCTACCGAGCGACGTCGCGGTGGCGAGACGGAGCAACCGGCGAAGGATCAACGGCTACGCCGCTTTCGCAGTATCCGGCCTCGCACGCGGCCCCAGAGGTAGCCGGCGAAGGCACCCGCGACTCCCACGACGGCAACGGTCGGCTTCTTCGTCGCGTCGAGGCCAAGGAACTTGCCGTGATCGGGAAGCATCGAGCGGATGGTGGCCTCGAGCTCCTGACGAGTGGCGGACTGCTCGCTCACTTGGAGTCCTTCAGACGACGCTTGGCGGTGCCGCTGACCACCCGCCACAGCGTCAGCGCGATGACGGCCGCGGCGAGACAGACAACGACCAGGTACGGGATCCACGACAGACTGCCGTCGAGGACCTTGAACTGCTCCTGCAGGAAGCGCAGCGCCCCGAGCAGCAGCAAGGTGGTGCCGAATCCGACGAAGAGGCTCCCGATCGTCCCGAAGGCCACGAAGCGGCCCAGATCCTTCAGGGGCTGGACCGTCTCCTCCTTGACGTACTTGACGGCGAGGTCGCGGATCTCTTGAAGGTCGCGTTGCACCGAGGCCCCACGCACGAACTTTCGCCAGAACGGAGTTTTCACGCCCCCAGCCTACTCAGTGCGGCCTTTGATCAGGTAGGTGGAGCTCGCGGTCGCCACGAGGCGGCCCTCGTCGTCCACAACGCGCGCCGCGACGAACGACACGACCGAACCGGGCTTCAGGACCGTCGCGGTGCAGGTCAGCCGGTCGCCCGCCCGGACCGATCGCAGGAACGAGACCTTCATCTCGGTGTTGGCAACGTGGGCCCGACGGCCCGCGAGGCCGGTGACCGCGGACGCGCCCATGGCCGAGTCCAACATCGCTGAGATGAACCCGCCCTGAACGATCCCGGCTGGATTGAGGAACCGCTCGTCGGCGCGCATCTGCCAGACCGTCGTGCCCGGCGTCGACTTCTCCACGCATACGAGGCCGAGCGTCAGGTCACAGTTGGGCGGGATCTGCAGGGCCATGTCTCGAGGCTACCGCCGGTGTCGAGGGAATCTTCACCGATTCACTACTCTCGTAGCCATGGCCGACGCGTTATACCCCGGAGCGACTGAACTGGAGGGACGGGCGATACGCGAGATCGCCGCCCTGGCCATGGACGCGCCGGCGGCGGCCAAGTCCGGTCACTCCGGGACGGCGATGGCGCTCGCGCCACTGGGCGTGATGCTGTTTTCGCGGATACTGCGTCACGACCCGTCTGATGCGCTTTGGAGCGATCGCGACCGTTTCATCCTGAGTTGCGGACACGCCTCGATCCTCCAGTACGGACTTGCGCACGTCTTCGGCTACGACGTCCAGCCCGCGGACCTGCGCGCGTTCCGCCAGCCCCACTCGCGCACCCCCGGCCATCCGGAGAACGGCGTGACCGCGACCGTCGAGGTCACGACCGGACCGCTGGGACAGGGCATCGCCAACGGCGTGGGCATGGCGTTGGCCGAGCGGATCCTGCGCCACGACTACGGATCAGAGTTGGTCGACCACCGGACCTGGGTTATGGCCGGTGACGGTTGTCTCGAAGAGGGCATCAGCCACGAAGCGGCCTCCCTGGCCGGGTCTCTCGGGCTCGACCGTCTCACCGTCTTCTACGACGACAACCACATCACGATCGACGGTCCGACCGAGCTGGCCCTGCACGACGACGCGCCGGCGAGATTCGCCGCCTACGGCTGGCACGTGGTCAACGTAGGCGAGAAGTCCAATGACCTCGAAGCGCTCGAGGCGGCGACCCGTGAGGCGATCGCGGTGACCGATCGTCCGACCTTGGTGATCGTGCGCTCGCACATCGGTTTCCCCTCCCCGGAGATGATGGACCGGCGCGAGGCGCACGGCTCGCCCTTTGGTGCCTCGGCGATATCGAACGCGAAGGCCCTCCTGGGCGTGCCCGACGAGCCCTTCTTCCTGGACCCCGAACTACCCCTCCAGGTCGTCGCGTCGATCTCCGCCCAACGCGACGCGCGAGTCGAGTGGGAGAAGCGCCTCGCGGTCTCCGGAGCGACGGGGGCGTTGCTCCTCGGCCAGTTGAACACAAACGGTGCCGCCAACGTCACGACCCGGCCCGACCGCTACGAGCCGGGCTCGATGGTGGCGACGCGCAAGGCCATGCAGCGCGCGATGGATGTGCTCGCCCCTCAGACCCGTGGACTGACGGCCGGCTCAGCAGACCTCACCGACAACACCGGCGTCGTGCTCAACCATTCGTCCGCTCAGGGCGTGGCCAGTCCCGGCGGCCGTCAGATCCATTACGGCGTGCGCGAGTTCGCCATGGGCGCGACGCTCGTCGGCCAAGCTCTGCATGGTGGATTCCGCCCGGCCGGATCGACTTTCTTCGTGTTCAGCGACTACATGCGCCCGGCGATCCGTCTCGCGTCGCTCAGTGGCGCCGGGGTGCTGTTCGTCTTCACCCACGACTCGGTCGGCGTAGGCGAGGACGGTCCGACCCACCAGCCGGTCGAGCACCTGATGGCGTTGCGCACGATGCCGCGACTACACGTCGTACGACCGTCGGACGCCAATGAGGCAATGGACCTCATCGAGGGATTCCTGAGCGACCCCGAGCCGCCCACGACGGCGCTCGTCCTGTCGCGCCAGGACATGCCCGTCTTCGACGTTGCCGCCGCCGAAGTCTCCGCCCGGGGCGCCCGGCGGGGCGGTTACGTCGTACGCGAGAGCGTCGACGCCATCTTCACCCTGGTCGGTACCGGTTCGGAAGTCGCACTCTGCCTCGCCGCCAGCGACGAATTGGCCGCCCTCGGGCTCGCCACCCGAGTCGTCGCCCTGCCGTGCTGGACGTGCTTCGACGACCAGCCCAGCGACTACCGCGAGTCGGTACTTCGCCGCAGCGTCCCTTCGGTGGCCCTCGAAGCCGGCGCCACGCTCGGTTGGACGAAGTACGTCGACGCGGCCTACGGTATCGACTCCTTCGGCCTGTCGGCTCCCGGCGGATACGTCTTTGACTACTTCAACGTCACGTCGGCGACCCTCGTCGCCCACGTCCGTGAGACCCTAGGAGCGACGACATGACCCGACTGCACTCGCTCTACGACGAGTTCGGGCAGAGTCCGTGGATCGACAACATCCGTCGCGACTGGCTGAACGACGGCACCCTCGCGGACCTTGTTCGCCAGGGTATCCGCGGGGTCACGTCGAACCCGTCGATCTTCGCCAAGGCCTTCGCGACGTCCAGCGCCTACGACGGGTTGCTCGCCGAGTCGGACGACCGTGACGCGGAGGCCGTCTTCGAACGACTGGCGGTCGCCGACGTCCGTGACGCCTGTGACGTGCTGCGTGAGGTCCACGACTCGTCGCGCGCCGACTTCGCCTCGGGGACCCGGCGCTACTGCGACGGCTTCGTGTCGCTCGAGGTATCGCCCCGTCTCGCCCGTGACGGTGCGGCCACGGTCGTGGCCGCGAAGCGCCTGGCGAGCGAGGTCGACCGTGACAACCTCATGATCAAGATCCCGGCGACCCGCGAAGGACTGCCCGCGATTCGTGAGGTGCTCGGTGCCGGCATCAACGTGAACGTAACGTTGATCTTCTCGCTCGAGCGCTACGACGAGGTGCTCAGCGCGTGGATGGACGGCCTCGAGCTGGCTCGCGCGCACGGCCACGACCTGAGTGCGATCGCGAGCGTGGCGTCGTTCTTCGTCTCGCGGGTCGACTCCGCAGTCGACGCCCTTCTCCCCAAAGGCGACCCCAGGCGCGGAACCACCGCGAACGCCCAGGTCGCCGGCGCCTACGTCACGAATCGTCAGCGACTCGCCAGCGAACGGGCGCGAACTCTGCTCGCGGATGGTGCCCAAGTGCAACGACCCCTGTGGGCATCGACCTCGACCAAGAACCCGGCCTATGACGACCTGCTCTACGTCGACCCCATCGTCGCCAATGAAACGGTCAACACGATGCCCGACGCGACGCTGGCCGGCGTTCTCGACCACGGTGTCTTCGCCGCTTCGAGACTGCTGGCCAAGGAGGACTGTCACGAGGCGGCGGCCCGTCTCGAGGACCTGCCCGCGACCATCTCGTTGGCGGCCGTCACCGAGAGGCTCGAGATCGACGGCGTACAGGCCTTCGTCGACTCCTACGAGGAGCTGCTCGCGACGGTGTCGGCGAAACTCGAAGGTTCGAAGTAGTCCGTGACCGACGACGACACGGTCCAGCGCCTGCTCTCGAGCGACGCCTCCCTGTTCGCCGGCGGGACGGCCCCTCACGCGATTGGCTGGCTCCGCCACCCCGAGCGCTACCTCGACGCCTGGCTCGATCACGTCTCGTCGCTGCTCCCGCGCCGCCACGAGCGCACCCTGCTACTTGGGATGGGCGGCTCGTCGTCACCGGCCCGTCTCTACACCGAGAGTCGCTCCGACAACCAGTTGACCGTGATCGACACCTCGAACCCCGACACCGTCGCGGCGATCGAGTTCACCGGCGTCAACGTCATCGCCTCGTCGAAGTCGGGCGGCACCATCGAGACCCAGGCCCTGCTCGCCCACGCCCTCGCCAACGGTCTCGAAGCCCAGGACCTGGTGGTGATCACCGATTCGGGCACTGTGCTCGAAGAGCTCGGCTACTCACTTGGCGCCATGGTTTTCGAGGGCGACCCCGAGACCGGGGGTCGGTTCTCGGGCCTCTCCCCCTTCGGTCTCATCCCCGCGCTCTACGCCGGCTGGTCCGTCGACGAGCTGCGCACCGAACTGACGGCGTGCTTCCTCAGCCACGAACTTTGCGTGCGGGCCGTCAACCACGCCGCCGACCTCGCCCGGCTGGTCATCGGTGGTGAGGCGCACTTCTCCCTCGGTGCCGACCCCATCTCCTCGGGGGGTGCACTCTGGCTCGAGCAGCTCGTCGCCGAGACGACCGGCAAGGACGGTCGAGGCTTCGTCCCGGTGGTCGAGGGAAGGGTCCAGGACTACCTACCTCGCGACATGATGTACTGGCATCTCGTCGCGTCGCTACTGGCCCGCCACCTCGACGTCGACCCCTTCAATCAACCAGACGTCGAACGCGCGAAGAGTGACGTCTTCACCCTGTTGGAGGACGCCGTGTCCTGGGAGGGCTCGCCGCGCGACGCCGACTCGATGCACGCGTCACTCACCAAGGCGAACTACGTCACCCTGCAGGTCTACGCCCCGCTCGCAGTCTCGGAGTCCCTCGGGCACCTGCGCACGCGCACCGAGGCGGCGTTCGGCACGACCACGGCGAACCTCGGGCCACGCTACTTGCACTCGACGGGCCAGCTGCACAAGGGCGGGCCCGCTGGCGACGTCGGCGTCCAGATCGTCCAGCGTCCCACGACGCCGCCCACGCGCATCAAGGGACGGCGCTACACGTTCCACGACCTGCACATGGCCCAGGCCCAGAGCGACCAGCGCGCGATGATCGCCGCCGGGCGAGCGGTGTTCCAACTGGTCGTCGACGACCTCGACGAGGCGGCCGTGCTTTTGGGCCTCTGAGCGTAGGATGCCTAGATGACGTCACTGCAACGGTCCACCACGTACGAAGACCTGTTGGAAGCCCCGCTGGAAGAACTGGCGAGCCTCGCCTTCGCCCGCGCTCGCCAAGCCCACGGATACGTCGTCACCTACTCGCCCAAAGTCTTCATCCCGCTTACGAAGCTCTGTCGCGACCGATGCGGCTACTGCACCTTTGCCCAAGCCCCCGCGCACGTCGAGTCGCCGTACATGAGCCTCGACGAGGTCATGGCCGTGGCGCAGGCCGGACGCGACGCCGGCTGCACCGAGGCCCTCTTCACCCTCGGTGAGCGGCCCGAGCTGCGCTACGACGAGGCGGCCCGTTGGCTCGCCGCACGCGGCTACCAGTCGACCGTCGACTACGTCGCCAACGCCGCCCAGATGGTCCTTGAGGGCACCGGGCTGTTGCCTCACGCCAACGCCGGCGCCCTGTACGCCAACGAGTTGGCCCAGCTGCGCTCGGTGGCGGCCTCCCAGGGCATGATGCTCGAGTCACTGGCCGACCTGGCGGCTCACCGGCTTGCCCCCGACAAGGACCCCCAGCGGCGCCTCGACACTCTGCGCTTCGCCGGTGAACTGCGTATTCCCTTCACTACGGGCCTGCTCGTCGGCATCGGAGAAACCCGTCGCCAGCGCCTCGACACACTCGAGGCGATCGCGCGGCTCCACGAGGTGTTCGGCCACGTCCAAGAGGTCATCATCCAGAACTTCCTGCCCAAGCCTCGCACCGCCATGGCCAACGAACCGGCCGCGAGCGACGACGAGTTCCACTGGACGATCGCCGTGGCGCGACTGATCCTGCCCGATTCGGTGCACCTGCAGGCGCCGCCGAACTTGAGTGACGACCCGACGAGGCTGCTCACCCTCGGAATCGACGACTTCGGGGGGATCTCGCCGGTCACCGCCGACCACGTCAACCCCGAGCGCGCGTGGCCGGCGGTCGAGGTGCTGGCCATGGAGTGCGACGACCGGGGCTTCAACCTGGTGCCCCGGCTCACGATCTACCCCGAATTTATCGCGACGGCCGGCTTCCTGGACGAGAAGGTCCGCCCCTACGTCCTGGCCCACGCCGACTCGTCGTTCCTCGCGCGCAACGACGTCTGGGCGCCGGGTACCGACGTCACACCGCCGCCCGCGCCGACCTCGCGTTCGCTCACGAGCGAGGTCACGTCGCTGCTCGCGCGCTACCGGCCGGGCTACGAGTTCGACCGGACCGAGCTCGTCACGCTCTTCAACGCGCGCGGCGCGGACTTCAACGCCGTGGTCGAGCGCGCCGACGACGTGCGGCGCGCGCTCGTCGGCGAACCGGTCAGCTTCGTCATCAACCGCAACATCAACTACACGAATGTCTGCACCTTCAAGTGCCGATTCTGCGCCTTCTCCAAGGGCCCCCTGTCGCTCAATCTGCGCGGTGATCCCTACCTGCTGACCCTCGACGAGATCAGTGAGCGGGTCCGCGAGGCCGAGGCCAAGGGCGCGACCGAGGTCTGTCTGCAGGGCGGCATCCACCCGAAGTTCGACGGCGACTACTACATCGACGTCGTCGCCGCGGTGAGGGCCGGCTCGCCCACCATCCACATCCACGCCTTCAGCGCGCTCGAGGTCTTCGAGGGAGCACGCCGCTCGGAACAGGATCTCGTGACGTACCTCACGCGTCTGAAGGACGCCGGTCTGAAGACGCTGCCGGGCACCGCCGCCGAGATTCTCGATGACGACGTTCGCGCGGTCCTCTGTCCCGACAAGATCAACTCCCAGCAGTGGCTCGACGTGCACCGCGCGGCTCACGGGGTCGGACTGCGCTCGAACATCACGATCATGTTCGGAGCCGTCGAGGGCGTGGACAGCTGGGCGACCCACCTGCTGCGCACGAGGGAGCTGCAACGAGAGACCGGCGGCTTCACCGAGTTCGTCCCGTTGCCCTTCGTGCACATGGCCACGCCGATCTTCCTCAAGGGGCGCTCGCGCCGGGGCCCGACCTTTCGCGAGGCGGTGCTGATGCACGCGGTGGCGCGACTGCACTACGCCACGCTGATCGACAACATCCAGGTGAGCTGGGTGAAGATGGGCGTCGCGGGATCTCGTCGCATCCTCCAGGCCGGCGCCAACGACCTCGGCGGCACCCTGATGGACGAGAACATCTCGCGCGCCGCCGGCGCCACGCACGGCCAGGAGATGGACGTCGAGAACCTGCGCGACCTGGTCGCCCCACTCGGTCGCCCGCTCCACCAGCGCAGCACCCTCTACCAGACGCTGTAGCCATGAGCGACCTGATCGAGGCGTTCCTGCGCGACATCGAGAGCGCGTCGGGCCAGTCACCCGAACGGCTCGAGGTCCTGCGATCATTGCTCACCAAGTTCGTGGAGCTCGCCACCTTCGACTCGGACCTCGACGACCTACGCGTCGCAGTGACGGCACTGAACGAGCTGCTGGAGGCCTCCACGCTCTTCGCGCAGTGGCGCGGACACCCGAAGCTGGCGGTATTCGGCTCGGCGCGCACCAAATCCGACAACCCCCTGTTCGAGATGGCCCGCCAGCTCAGCGCCGAAATGGCGCAGCGTGGCTGGATGACGGTCTCGGGAGCCGGGCCGGGAATCATGGAGGCCTCGGCCAAGGGGGCCGGACGAGAACACACGCTGGGCGTCAACATCGAACTGCCCTTCGAGCAGTTCGCCAACCCCTTCATCGACGCCGAGACGATGCTCGTCGCGATGCAGTACTTCTTCACGCGAAAGGTCGCGATGACCCGGCCCTCCAACGCGTTCGCGATCTTCCCCGGAGGCCTCGGGACGATGGATGAGGCCTTCGAGGTGTTGACACTGCTGCACACCGGAAAGTCCACCCCGGCGCCCGTCGTTCTCGTGGACACCCCCGAGGGAAGCTTCTGGAGCCAGTGGATGGATTTCGTGGTGAACGCGATCGTCGCTGACGACTACATCGGGCCGCGCGACATGTGTCTGGTGCGCGTCTGCACGTCGATTCCCGAGGCCGTCGCGGAGATCGAGCACTTCTACTCCAACTACGAGAGCTTCGCCGTCCAGGATCGCCGTGGCACGATCAAGGTCAAACGGGCTCCCACCGACGCGCAATTGGCGGCGCTCGCCTCGGAGGTTCCACGCTTCGCCGAAGGCCGTGGGTACGTTGTGGAAGACGACCACACGATCACGTTCAACTTCGACGGGCGCAACTACGTCAATCTTCGCCTGCTGATCGACCGGATCAACGGATGGGGCGGCTAGTCCTCGGGCGCGCCGCGCAACAGGACCTCGGCCTTTTGCAGGCTGCGTCGGACCTTCGCCAGACGCCGCTCCATCTCCTTGGCCTCGTCGGCGCCGTCGGCGCGCAACTGGGCCCGCACCGTCTCGAAGATCGCGTCGGCCACGCGGCCCTCGAGGTTTGAGACCTCGTTGGCGAGGTCGGTGAGCGACTCCACTACTCGAGCACCACGACGTCGAGGGCTCCGTCGGCGTACTGGGCGCGCAGCACCTTCTTGTCGAACTTGCCGACGCTGGTCTTGGGCACGGCCTCGATGAAGCACCAGCGCTCGGGTAGCCACCACTTGGCCACCCGCGGTGCGAGGAAGTCGCGCAGCTCCTCGGCGCTCGCCGACGCGCCGGGGCGCAGCACCACGCAGCACAGCGGCCGTTCCTGCCAGCGGTCGTCGGGCACCGCAATGACGGCGGCCTCGAAGACCGCTGGGTGGGCCATCACCGTCACCTCGAGCTCCACCGAGCTGATCCACTCACCCCCGGACTTGATGACGTCCTTGGTCCGGTCGCTGATCACCATGAAGCCCTCGCCGTCGAGGGTGCCGATGTCGCCGGTGCGCAGCCATCCGTCGCGGAACTTCTCGGGCTCGTCGACGCCGAAGTACGAGGCGGTGATCCACGGACCGCGGATCTCGAACTCCCCCACCGTCTTGCCGTCGCGCGGCAGGACGGTGCCGTCCTCGGCGGTGACGCGGACCTCGACGCCCGCCACGACCCGACCGGCCTTCACCCGGTAGTCGATCTCGTGGTCCTCGGGCGTGCCCGCCGGCGGGATCGAGACGGCGGCGAGGGGGCTCGTCTCGGTCATCCCCCAGCCCTGGATCAGGTGGATCCCGTACCGATCGCGGAACGCCTCGATCATGACCCGCGGCACGGCCGAGCCGCCGGCGAGAACGCCGCGCAGGCTCGAGAAGTCGGCCTCGGGATTGTTCTCGGCGACGCGCAGCACGTCGTTCCAAATGGTCGGGACGCCGAGCGAGATCGTCGGGCGCAACTCGCGGATCATCTTCACGATCGGCTCGCCCTGGAGGAACATCTGGGGCATGATCAGCTCAGTGCCCGCGAGGAATGCGGTGAAGGCGGCCCCCCAGGCGTTGACGTGGAACATCGGCACGATGAGCAGGCAGCGGTCCCGCTCGCACAGCCCGATTGAGTTCGCAGTCGTCGAGGCCATGGAGTGCAGCCAGGTCGAGCGGTGTGAGTAGACGACGCCCTTGGGGTTGCCGGTCGTGCCCGACGTGTAGCACATGATGGCCGCGGAACGCTCGTCCAGCACCGGCCACTCGAAGCCGGGGCGCTGCGCGGTGAGGAACTCCTCGTAGTCGATGGTCTCGCCGAGGGCGCCGCTCTCGTCGTGCCCGTGGACGATGATGTGGCGCACCGAGGGGATCTGGTCGCGGACCTTGGCGAGCAGGGGCACGAGCGAACTGTCCACGATGATGACCTGGTCCTCGGCGTGGTTGATGATGTAGGCCAACTGCTCGGGGAAGAGACGGATGTTGAGCGTGTGCAGCACGGCCCCCATGCAGGGAACGGCGATGTAGGCCTCCATGTGCGCCTGGTTGTTCCACATGAACGTGGCGACCCTATCGCCCGGCGCCACCCCGAGGTCGATGAGGGCGGCGGCGAGCTGTTCAGCCCGCTTGGACACCTGGAAGAACGTGGCCTCCTCGACGCCCTCGGGCGTGACGGTGAAGATCTTCTTGTCGGCGTAGATGAACTCACCGTGTCGGATGATGCCACTGATGAGCAGTGGGGCGTCCTGCATCGTGCTCTGCACAGTTCCTCCTCGACGACAACCGTTGGGTCGATGCTACAAACTCCCGGCACGTGGACCCGGGCATCACCACGAGAGGCTGTAGGGCTCCAGGGGGGCCGGCAGGGCCGTGGCCCCGCTGAGGTGGAGGTCGATGGCGGCGGCGGCGCTGCGCCCCTCGGCAATGGCCCAGACGATGAGGCTCTGGCCCCGCACGGCGTCGCCGCACGCGAAGACCGGCACCTCGCCAGGTACGCCAAGACGCCAATCCGACCCGACCGCGAGGGTGTCGCGGGCCGTGACGAAGGGCGCCACCGCGAGGTCGAGACGCTCGAGCTCGGGTCCGACGAAGCCGGCCGCGATGAGGACGAGGTCGGTCGCCACGGTGAGCGTCTCGCCCGTGACGTGGTCGCGCACTTCGATCGCCTCGAGAGCGTCGTGCCCACGGAACTCCAACGTCTCGGTGGAGAAGAGCCGTTCGCCGCCCTCGGCGTGCGCCGGGCTCGTCTTGAATAGCCTCGCCATCGTCGGCCACGGCTGGTCGGCGGGACGCTCGTCGGGCGGACGGTCCAGAATCTCGATCTGGGTGACCGAAGCGGCCCCCTGGCGGTGAGCGGTGCCGAGGCAGTCAGCGCCGGTGTCGCCTCCACCCAGTATCACGACGCGCTTGCCCCTCGCGTCGATAGGCGACAACCGGTCGTCGCGCACGGCGCGGTTCGCCGCCTCGAGGTAGGTCATCGCCACGTGCACACCCGGGAGGTCGGCTCCCGGGACCGGGATCATGCGCGGCCTCGTCGAGCCAATGGCCAGCAGTACTGCGTCGTAGTTGCGCTGCAGGTCGGCGATCGGCGTCCCACCGGTCCCGACCGTGACATTCGGATGGAACTTGATACCCGAGGCGACCATGACGGCGAGGCGCCGGTCGAGCACGGCCTTCTCGAGCTTGAACTCCGGGATCCCGTAGCGCAGCAGGCCGCCGATGGCGTCGCTTCGCTCGTAGACGCTGACGGCGTGACCGACGCTTCGCAACTGGGCCGCAGCGGCCAGGCCGGCCGGCCCCGACCCCACGACGGCGACCCGTCGCCCCGTCTCGGAAGCGCTCGCACGGGCCACGTCGAAGCCGCGGGCGAAGGCGTGCTCGACGACCTCGTACTCGATCCTCTCGATCGAGACCGGATCGGCCCCGATACCGAGCACGCACGCCGATTCGCACGGCGCGGGGCAGAGACGGCCGGTGAACTCGGGGAAGTTGTTCGTGGCGAAGAGCTGGTCGGCCGCCTCGCGCCATCGTTGCCGGTAGACGCGGTCGTTGAAGGCCGGAATGCGGTTGCCGAGTGGGCAGCCCTGCATGCAGAAGGGGATGCCGCAGTCCATACATCGCGCCCCTTGCACCGCGACGTCCTCGTCCGCCTGGGGCTCGTAGACCTCGCGCCAATCGCGCAGGCGCACCTCCACGGGCCGATAGCTCGGTCCCCGACGGGGGAACTCGAGGAATCCGGTGGGCTTACCCATTGCGCAGCTCGTCGCGGATCCGCTGGTACTCGGAGGTCTCGATCCGCACGAAGCTCATCCGCTCCTCGCGCCAGCCGTCGAGGATCGCGCCGGCCCGCACCGAAGCGGTCTCGTCGCGGAAGCGACCCAACAGTGCGAAGAGCCGCTCGTCGTCCTCGAACTCGAGGGGGTCGATCTCGTAGACCCCGGCGCTCAGGTGATCGTGGACGCGCTGTTCGGGGTCGTACAGGTAGAGCGTGCCGCCCGACATCCCGGCGGCCAGATTGCGTCCGACGTCGCCGAGGATCACGACGACGCCGCCGGTCATGTACTCGCACGCGTGGTCGCCAGTGCCCTCGACGACGATCGTGGCGCCCGAGTTGCGCACCGCGCAGCGCTCCCCCACCACGCCGCTGACGAAAATCTCGCCACTCGTCGCCCCGTAGCCGATCACGTTGCCGGCGATGATGTTCTGGTCACTCGCGAACGTAGATCGCGGCGACGGCCTGATGACGATTCGTCCGCCCGAGAGGCCCTTGCCCGCGTAGTCGTTGGCGTCACCAATGAGGCGCACCGTCAGGCCGCTCGGCATGAAGGCGCCCAAGCTCTGTCCCGAGGAGCCCTCGAAGTCGAGCTGGATGTGATCGTTCGCCAGCTCCGTCGGTCCAAGGGCCCGCGTGATGGCGCTGCCCGTGAGAGTGCCGACCGCGCGATTGACGTTGCGAATGGCCATCGACAGCCGCAGCGGCGTGCCTGTGGTCGCGGCGTTCAGTGCCTCGCTCAAGAACGTCCAGTCGAGGGCACCGTCGAGGCCGTGCTCCTGTTTGACGCTCTGGCGCCGTTGGTCGGGCTCGGTCGTCACCAGCAGCGCCCCGAGATCAAGGTCACTGAAGGCGTCGCTCACGCAATCGAGCGAGATCCTCGAGGTGTCGCCGATGACCTCATCGAGCGTGCGAGCGCCGAGCATGGCCAGGTACTCGCGCACCTCCTCGGCGATGAAGTGGAAGAAGTTCTCGACGAACTCGGGCTGGCCGGTGAATCGCTCACGAAGCTTGGGATTCTGGGTGGCGATGCCGACGGGGCAGGTGTCGAGGTGACAGACCCGCATCATCACACAGCCCGACACGACGAGCGGTGCCGTCGCGAAACCGAACTCCTCGGCCCCGAGCAGCGCGGCGATGACCACGTCGCGTCCGGTCTTCAACTGGCCGTCGACCTGGACGACGACGCGACTGCGCAACCCGTTGGCGGCGAGCGTCTGGTGGGTCTCGGACAGGCCGAGCTCCCAGGGAGTGCCGGCGTGCTTGAGCGAGGTGAGCGGCGCGGCGCCCGTACCGCCGTCGTGGCCCGAGATGAGGATCACGTCGGCGTGGGCCTTGGCGACTCCGGCCGCGATGGTCCCAACTCCCTGCTCACTCACGAGCTTCACGTGGATGCGCGCCTGGTCGTTGGCGTTCTTCAAGTCGTAGATCAGCTGGGCCAGGTCCTCGATGGAGTAGATGTCATGGTGGGGAGGCGGTGAGATGAGCCCGACCCCCGGGGTGGAGTGGCGGGTCCGCGCAATCCACGGGTAGACCTTCGAGCCCGGAAGTTGGCCTCCCTCACCGGGCTTGGCGCCCTGGGCCATCTTGATCTGCAGGTCGTCAGCGTTGACGAGGTAGCGGCTCGTCACCCCGAACCGTCCCGAGGCGACTTGCTTGATGGCCGAGCGGCGATTGTGCTGGGGATCCGAAGTGTCGAAGCGGTCCTCGTCTTCGCCGCCCTCACCGGTGTTGGACTTGGCCCCCATGCGGTTCATGGCGACGGCGAGCGTGCTGTGGGCCTCTTCGGAGATCGAGCCGTAGGACATCGCGCCGGTGCTGAAGCGCTTGATGATCGACGACGCGCTCTCCACCTCGTCGATCGAAATCGGATGGGCGCCCGGGACGAGGCGCATCAACCCACGCAGCGTCGACCTCTCCACCGTCTGGTCGTCGACCAACTTCGTGTACTGCTTGAAGATGTCGTAGCGCTTCTCGCGCGTGGCGTGCTGGAGCTTCTGGACGGTGCGGGGGTTGAACAGGTGGATCTCACCGTCGCGGCGCCACTGGTACTCGCCACGGTTGGAGAGCTCCACCGGTTCGCCGGCCGGGAGTTCGTAGGCCCCGGCGTGCAGTGCGAGGACGCTGCGCGCCAGGTGCTCGAGGGTCACTCCACCGATGCGCGACCGGAACCCCGGAAAGTACCTCGCGAGCACCTCGTCAGAGATGCCCACGGCCTCGAAGAGCTGGGAGCCGACGTAGCTGGCGACCGTGCTGACGCCCATCTTCGACATCGTCTTGACGATGCCCTTGTTGAGGGCCTTGCCGTACTGGTAGCGCGCCTCGAGGGCGCTCAACTCGTCGAGCTCTCCCTCCTCGACCAGGGCATCGATTGACTCGTAGGCGAGATACGGACAGACCGCCGAGGCCCCGAAGCCAAGCAGGAGCGCCACGTGGTGGACCTCACGGACGTCACCGGCCTCCATGATGAGTGCCGCGCTGGTGCGCAGGTGCTCGTCGACCAGGCGGTGGTGCACCGCCGACGCGAGCAACAGGCTCGGAATGGCCGCCTGAGCGGCCGAGGTGTTGCGATCCGAAAGGATCACGATATTCGCCCCGCCGCGCACGAGGTCGACGACCTCGTCGGTGAGCCGGTCGACTGCCTCTCCGAGCCGCTCCCCGGGCGTCCCGGGGCCGTTCGCGGCGAAGAGTCCCTCGACGACGATCGTCGTGAAGTCGTCCATCCGGTCGAACTCGTCGATGTAGCGGATCTTCGCGAGCTCCTCGACCGAGAGCACCGGTGACGGCAGCACGATCTGGTGGCAGTGGCGCGCCGTCTGGGTGAGCAGGTTCTCCTCGCCGCCGATCGCGACTCGAGTCGACGTCACGAGCTCCTCGCGGATGGCGTCGAGCGGCGGGTTCGTGACCTGAGCGAAGAGCTGGGTGAAGAAATCGAAGAGTGGTCGGGGGAACGTCGAGAGGACCGGCAGCGCCGTGTCCGAGCCCATGGAGCCGATCGGCTCCTCGCCGACCTGGGCCATGTGGCGCACGATAAGGCGGAGGTCCTCCTCGGAGTAACCGAAATTCCGCTGGAGTCGCACGATCGACGCGTGGCTCGGGGTGAGCATGGTGGGTGCCTCGATCTCGTCGAGGGACACCTGCTGGTCGGCCAGCCACTCGCCGTAGGGAGCCTTTCGCGCCAGGTCCCCCTTCAGCTCCTCGTCGTCGATGATGCGGCCCTGTTCGACGTCCACGAGGAACACCCGGCCGGGCTGGAGCCGGCCCTTGCGCTCGATGTTGGCGGGGTCGACGGGCAGGACCCCGACCTCACTGGCGAAGATGACCCGTTGGTCCTTCGTGACCCAGTAGCGCGCCGGACGTAGCCCGTTGCGGTCGAGGACGGCGCCAACCACCTTGCCGTCGCAGAAGGTCACCGACGCCGGTCCGTCCCACGGCTCCATCAGGCCCGCGTGGTAACGGTAGAAGTCGCGGCGCGAGCTGCTCATGAACGTCGAACGCTCCCAGGCCTCGGGGATCATCATGAGAATTGCGTGCGGCAGCGTCCGTCCCGACTGGACCAACAGCTCCACGACCTCGTCGAAGCTCGCCGAGTCGCTCATGTCCGCGGTGATGATGGGGGTCAGTTCGTCGATCGGCAGCGGCAGCACGCCGCTCTTCAACGTGGTTTCGCGCGCCGTCATCCAGTTGCGGTTCCCTCGCACCGTGTTGATCTCGCCGTTGTGGGCGATGTACCGGAAGGGCTGGGCCAGGTCCCAGCGGGGCAGCACGTTGGTGGAGAAGCGGCTGTGTACGACGGCGATCGCCGAGGTCAGCCGCTCGTCGCGCAGATCGTCGAAGTACAAGCGAAGCTGAGGCGCCGTCAGCATTCCCTTGTAGATCAGGACGTTCGGCGAACACGACGAGGCGTAGACGGCGATCGAGTGCTCGACCACCTTGCGCGCGCAGTAGAGCGCCCGTTCCAGGTCCACCTGCGGGCCGTTGGGATCCACGATGATGAGCTGTTGTACGAAGTGCGGTTCCGAGGCGGCCGACGTGGGGCCGAGCAGAGTCGAGTCGACGGGAACGTGGCGCCAGCCCGCCGAGACCAGGCCGACTCGGCAAAGGACCTGTTCGATGGTCGCCCGCACGACGGCGACGTCCAGGGACGTCGGGATCATCCAATGCGCCACGCCGTAACGGCCCCGCTCGGGGACCGGACCCTCGAAGACCTCTCGAATGAAAGTGTCGGGCATTTGGATCAGCACGCCGGCGCCGTCACCCGAGTCGACGTCCGCTCCCGTCGCCCCGCGATGCTCGAGGTTCTCGAGAATCGTGAGGGCGTCCACGACCGTGACGAAGGTCGGCCGGCCGGTCAGGTCGGCGACCATCCCCACGCCGCATGCGTCGTGCTCGAAGGTGGGGTCGTAGAGGGTTCTCGTCATAGCGTTTCCTAACGGGGCAACGCTGACCCGCCACAATCATAACGAAAATCGAGGCGCGCTCTGCGACCTACGCTGGACGGGTGGCGTCGTCCGATAAGAGTGCGTTGGTGGTCGGCGGTGGCATCATCGGCCTCGCGAGCGCCTTCCTCCTCGCCCGCCGGGGCTGGAGCGTCACGCTCTTCGACCCCGCGCCCGGCAAGGGTGCCACGTGGGCCGCCGCCGGCATGGTGGCCGCCAGCGCCGAGATCGCCCCGGGCGAACAGACCAACTACGAACTGCAGAAATGCGCGTTGCCGGCGTGGCGCGAACTGCGGGCCGAGCTGCGCGACGTGATCGCGATCGAGCTCGACATCCACGAGACCGGCACGCTCATGGTCGCCTGGGACGACAGCGATCGTCGACTGGTCGACCAGTTCGCCCAGGTAGCCGAGGAGTTCGGCGTTCGCCCCCAATCCGTCCAGCGCTCCGTCGACCCTGAGATGTTCAGCGGACTCTCCGGACGGATCATCGAGGGGCTCTTCATCGATGGCGACGCCTGGCTCGACCCCGACCAGGCCGTCGCACTTTTGACCGCGGCCAACGAGGTTCTCGGAGTCGACGTCGTGGCCGAGACTGTGCTCGAGGTCTTCGACACGGGTGAGGGCGTCCGCGCAACCACGACCACGAGGACCCACGAGGGGTCAGTCGGCATCCTCGCGACCGGCGCGAACCCTCTTCCCAACGGAGCGAGGACCTCGGGCGTCAACGCCGTCCGACCGGTAAGGGGCATGACGGCTCGCGTCCTCGGCCTCGATCGGAGCACTCAACCGACCGTCCGAGCGTTCGTGCGCGGACGGACCTTCTATCTGGTCAGCCGACCCGGCGGCTACTGCATTCTGGGCGCCACGTCCGAGGAGCGCTCCGAGCCGGTGGTCGAGGTCGGTGAGATGCAGCGTCTACTTCGCGACGCGCTCGACGTGGTGCCGGCGCTGGAGACCGCGAATCTGCTGGAGACCCGCCTGGGTCTTCGCCCGGCCAATGTCGATCTCGAGCCCTTCTTCGAGGTACTGGCCCCGGGCCGGTGGGCCTGGTCGTCGGGTCACTACCGCCACGGCGTGACGCTCGCCCCGCTGGCCGCACGCGACGCCCTCGTCTTTGGCGAGAGCCTCGTATGATTCGCGTCAACGGAGCCGAGCAGTCCCATGTTGAAGAGACTGTCGACTCGCTCGTCGAACGCCTCTCGATCCCGTCGCGCGGTGTCGCCGTCGCCATCGACGGCGAGATCGTGCGACGCTCCGATTGGACTACGACGCCAGTACCTGATGGTTGCAACGTGGAGATCGTGACCGCCGTCGCCGGCGGCTGAGAGTGAGGTAGTTGAAGATGGTGGACGACATTCTGCGGGCCCTCGACGAGCGCATCCTGGACGCGCTGAAGGCGAGGGCCACTGGCGAGACGATCGCCTATCTGTGCGAGGCGCGAGCGTGGCTCACCAATCCCGATCAGTCGCACGGCTCCCATCGCCCCACGAACTGACCCACCTCAGCGACTAAGATTGTTCGTTCACGGGCTGTGGCTTAGTTTGGTCTAGAGCGCTCGGCTGGGGGCCGAGAGATCGGGAGTTCGAATCTCCCCAGCCCGACCAGCTTCAGCCTCGGCCTTCTCGACGAACTCGGCGAGGATCCGCCGGAACTCCAACGTTGTCTTGTCGGCTCTCGTGTGCACTTCGGCGGTGACGTCGAGGGGCATCTCCAGCCGTTCGTACTTCGATTGGATCCGAAGGTCCTCCTCGATCACCGCGATCTCGAAGTCAACGGCCTCGCGCATCCGCTCCAGCGATCCGTCCAGGTCGTTTCGCCACAGCGACGAGTAGATCCGTACGGTCTCGTCGTCCTCGGGTGCGAGGAAGAATCCGATGACGTTCACTCCACCGGCGTCCAGGAACTCGATCTCGAGCTCCAAGTGGAACGGCGCGCTGTAGCGATACGTCAGCCGTCGCCGTTGAATCAGGGGCCGCTGGCCCGTGGCGACGCCGGGGTCCTCGCGGTTGGCGAACTCGTGCTCGTAGGCCGCCGTAAACCCGTATCCCGCTCGCTCGACGCTGTAGTTCGGCACCTCGCGTGCCTCGCTCGCCCCGAAGGTGCCAGCGTGCACGAAGGGGAAGTGGGCCATGTCCAGGAAATTGTCCGCCAGCAAGGCCGCGCTCCCCCGCGTCGTCAACACCGGCAGGTCGCCAATCTGGAACTCAGGATCGTTCGCGGCCAACAAGGAAGGGGCCGGCGTCAGTGGCTCCTCGATCGCGACGAACACCATGCCGTGGTCCAGCGCGATCGCGGCTGGCGAGCGAAGCTTCGCGCGCGGTGGGATCGTCGCGCCCTCACCCAGCGCCGGTATCTCAATGCACTGCCCGTCGACGTCGTAGAGCCAGCCGTGATAGCCGCATCGCACGCCGTCGCCCTCGCAGACGCCCAGCGAGAGCGGTGCACGCCGGTGAGGACAGCGATCCTCGAAGACCCGGACGTCGCCACCAGGGGTCATCCAAGTGACCCACTGCTGACCGAGGAGCCGATGAGCCGTCGGCGAGGACGTCACCTCGGTGATTCGACAGAGTGGGTGCCACCCGCGAAGGAGACTGGGATGGGTGTTCGAGATGAGCGCGGTCACGCCGCACAACTTACTTTCAACCGGTCGGTGCCGTGGGCACTGAAGGCCACAGGAAGCATGAGGCCGGTCCACCGAATCGATGGACCGGCCTCACGGGCGGTCGCTTGGGGCGACTGCGCTACTGCTACTGGCTGATGGTCTTGACGTCGGCCGCCTGCAGGTTCTTGTGCGTCTGGTAGCTACGTGCGAACGAAGCGTGAACCTTGCCCTGAAGGAAGATGACGACCGCGGTGGCGCGGTGCTGGGCCAACGCGAGGTTCCCCGGCGCGTAGCCGGTGACCGTCAAGTGCGACTTCGCGGTGATTTTGCCCACGAGCTTCAACAGGGCGGCTTGGGCCGCACCGCTAAGACCATTGGAGTTCTTCGCAAAGGAGACTCGCACGGTGCCGTAGAGAGGCAACTTCGCGATCGTCACCGTCGCAACTGGAGACGTCGCGGCGATGTACGTGAGGTCCGCGGCCTTGGTCACGGTGACGAGGCACGTGCCGAGGCTCGTGTAGGTCAGCGTGGTGCCGACGACCGCACAGCCCGTCGCCGTCCCGGCAGCGACAGCGTACGTCAGCGCGCCGGTTCCGGATCCACCAGTGGCGGTAAGGGTGAGCGAACGACCCCAGACCGCACTGGTCGAGGTGACGCTGAGGGCGACCTGGGCCGCACCTACGACGATGCTCGTCGTGTCGTTGACGCCAAACGTGGCACCGGTGAACGTGAGCTTGTACGTGTTGCCGGCGACGCCCGTGAGCGTGAGGCCGCTGAACGTCGCGACACCGGCCGCGAAGTTGGCCGTGGCGCCAGCGGTGATGGTACCGCCGACCCCAGAGAAGATCGTGGCCGTCGCGCTACCGGTTGAGATCGTCGTCACCACGTTGCCCGAGGCGT
This sequence comes from Acidimicrobiales bacterium, assembly GCA_025351385.1. Classification (GTDB taxonomy): domain Bacteria; phylum Actinomycetota; class Acidimicrobiia; order Acidimicrobiales; family RAAP-2; genus RAAP-2. The sequence continues at coordinate 72,531 of JANXWA010000013.1, forward strand.
CCTCGACCTTGACGACCGGCTGTGGGGCCATTGCGACACCACTGGCGACGAAGGAACTCGGTTCGGTCGTGACGACGAGCTTCGAAGGGGCCCCGGCAGTGATCGCGACAGCGGTCGATGGTGCCGAGGTGAAGGTGCCGTTGGCGAAGGTCAGCGTGTAGTTGCCGATCGGCGCGTTGATCGCAAGACCGACGTACGTGGCGACTCCGTTGACGACATTGACCGCGCCATTGGTGAGGGTGGGCACGCCGCTCGGCAGAACAATCGCCACCATGACTGAATTGTCAGCCACCACGACGTTGTTGAGGGAGTCCTCGACCTTGATGATCGGCTGCAGCACGAGGGCGACACCGGTCCCGGCGGTCGTCGACGGCTGGGTCGCAATCACAAGCTGCGTGGCCGCACCGGACATCGTGATGCTGGTCGAGATGACGGACGGTTGCGGCCCGGAGAAGCTCAGTGTGTTGAAGGTGCCCGACGCTCCGGTCAGGGTGAGACCGCTGAACGTGGCGACACCGGCGGTGAAAGTACCGGACAGTGATCCGGCCGTGACGACGCCGACGCCGGTGGAGATGGTGGCGGTCGAGTTCCCGGTGTTGACGCTGGTGATGACATTCCCACCCGAGTCAGTGACCTTCACGACGGGTTGGCGAGCCATGGCCACACCGGTGATGGCACCGGCGGAGGGCTCCGTTGAGAGCACCAGTTTCGACGCCGGACCGATGTTGACGGTAATTAACGATGAGTTGATTGAAGGTAACGACCCGCCACTGAAGGTGATGGTGTAGGTGCCAACGGGGGCGTTAATCCAAAGGCTCGGGAAGTTGGCGACACCGGCCACGGCGGCGACCGATCCACTGGTGACTGTCACGCCAGCTGCGGCGACGGTCGCGGTGATTACCGAAGTGTTGGCCGTGTCAACGGCACTGGTGCCGTCTTCAAGTGAGACCTGGAAGGCGGTGGCAAAGTTCTGACCACTTTGTACCGTCGTTGAGTAACTGGACGTGAACGCTAAGTGAGTAGCAGCAACGGCGGAGGCCGTCGTGGCCAAGCCCACAACGAACGTCGAGCCGAGCAAAGCGCTCGAGACGACGACCCTCGATAACAGTTTCTGACCCCTGAGAAGATTCCTGACGTGCATGACCGACCTCGCAATTCGCAATTGATTACCTAATACGACCGTAACGCAAGATGAGACTCTTCCAGCGCAATCCGTCGACGACGGACTGATTGGTTACTGTCGCTAGCGACAGATTCCTTACAGCGAAAGTTGCGATATCGGTTGACTATTTTGCGACAACTTCCGTGGCGGCGATGCGCCCGGCCACGAATAGAGGCGTAAACGCTCAGGTTTGACGATCCGACGCACAATCAAAATCGGATGACGATCCAAAATGGCCGTCCGAGAATCCTGTACTAAAGGAACGCATTCGCAGTGAATCGCTCGCCTCGAGAGCGTAACCAAATCGTCACATCTCGCGCGTTGGCGCAGTGATCGAAGAGCCGGTCATCGCGTTGATTCGAGAGATGGGGAGCAAAGCCGTGAAAAGTCCGAGAACCAGGTAGAATTGCCTGGTTGACGCCGGTCTGGATGGCCGGCATTCGCTACACCATAAGGGGTGCGTGCGAAGAAGGCAGTGCCGAGAGAGGGTGATTCCAACCACCGGTTGGACCCAGTATGGACAAGAAGGATCCCTTCGTCTTACGCCACCTCGCAGACGTTCAGCCCGAACTGTGGTGGCTCGACTCCGACCCGCTCGAGCCGGCCCCCCACTCGGCCCTGATCGGCGATATCGGCGCCGACCTGTGCGTCGTGGGCGCCGGCTACACGGGCCTGTGGACGGCGCTGCTCGCCAAGGAACGCGACCCCCACCGCGAGGTCGTCGTCGTCGAACAGTACGAGACCGGCGCCGGGGCGTCCGGGCGCAACGGTGGCTTCTGCTCGGCGTCGCTCACCCATGGCTTCATCAACGGAATGCGTCGCTTCCCCCACGAGATGGCGATCATCGAGCGCCTGGGTCGTGAGAATCTCGACGAGATCGAAGCGACGATCAAGCGCTACGACATCCAGTGCGACTTCGAACGCACCGGCGAACTCCAGGTCGCGGTCGCGCCGTGGCAGTTCGCCAATATGGCCGAGTTGGCTCGTCTGCGCAACGAGTTGGGCGATTCCGTCGAAGTCCTGGGGCGCGAAGAGGTCCAGGCACGCGTTCACTCGCCGTCGTACGTGGGCGCCCTCTTTGACCCCGACGGCACCGCTCTCGTCGACCCGGCGCGACTGGTCTGGGGACTAGAGCGGACCTGCCTGTCACTGGGCGTCAAGATCTTCGAGAACTCCAAGGTCGAATGGCTCGAGGACGTAGACGCTGGCGTGCGGGTCCACACCCCCTACGGTGCAGTAACCGCGGCACGCGTGGCGCTCGGCACCAACGTCTTCGCTCCCTTGGTCAAGAAGGCCCGCAAGTACATCGTGCCGGTCTACGACTACGTGCTGGTCACCGAACCGCTCACTCCCGACCAACTAGAGAGCATCGGCTGGCAGGGTCGTGAAGGCATCGCCGACTCGGGAAATCAGTTCCACTACTACCGGCTCACCAACGACAACAGCATCCTGTGGGGCGGCTACGACACCATCTACAACTTCCGAGGGAAAGTCCGACGGGAGTACGAGTTCAACTCCGAGACCTACGCCACGTTGGCCACCCACTTCCTCACGACATTTCCCCAGCTGAAGGGCATCAAGTTCACGCACGCCTGGGGCGGCGCAATCGACACCTGCACCCGCTTCTCACCCTTCTGGGACACCTCGCACCAGGGCAAGGTTGTCTACGTCCTCGGCTACACCGGACTAGGAGTGGCGTCGACCCGCTTCGGCGCCGCCACGATGCTCGATCTCCTGGACGGGCTCGACACCGAGCGCACCCGATTGGCCATGGTCCGCAAACGACCCATGCCCTTCCCGCCGGAGCCCTTCAAGTGGCTGTTCATCCGGATCACCCAGGCCGCGATCGTCTACGCCGACGAGCACGAAGGCCGTCGGAACCTCTGGCTGAAGACCATGGACCTCTTCGGTCTAGGTTTCGACTCCTAGACCGAAGAGGTCCGACGCCCGGCACCCGTGAGTGGGACTCGTTTCACACGGGCAGTTGGCGACAAATCACCGGCTCAACTGGCCAGTGAGTAGACCACCGAGACCGTTACCGTCACCGTCTGCGAACCGGTCTGGACCGGGACCGATGACTTGGCGACGTCCCCTGCGGCGGAAGTGAAGCCGTAGTAGACCGGCGGGCTGTAGTTCTCCTGGGCGGAAACGCGCACGAGGCTCGTGACGTGGGCGTGGCCCGCGCCGGCCAACTGGTCGGCCGCCAGGCGCGCATTCGTCATCGCTTTGGCCCGGGCCGCCTGGAGCAGCTTGGACTGGTTGGAGATCGAGAACGTGATGCCGTTGAGCTGGATGCCGTTACCGACGGCCGTGGCGGCCGCGTCAATGGCCGAACCCACCCGCTTCATGTTGTGCATCGTGACGTTGAGCGTGTTGTCGACCGAGAATCCCGTCACGACTCCGTTGCTGTTGGTGTTCTGGTAGATGTTGAGCCCCGAGGTCTGCAACTCCTTGGCCGTCACGCCATTGCGCTTCAGCGCAGCGATGAGAGCGGCGACTTTCTGGTTGTTGGCCTCCATCGCGGCCTTGGCCGAGGCGTCGGTCGTGTGCACGCCGATGCTGTAGCTGGCCGTGTCCGGCGTGCCTTTCACGGTGCCGGTGCCGCTGACCGAGATCGTCGCGCCCGAAGCGTTGTGCGATCGTCCAATCTCGACCCCGGCAATCCCCACCACGACGATCAATATGGCCGCCGTCAGGAGAACCAGGAGACCGAGCGGACCACGGCCTTCACGACGTCGTGCGCCAAGGCCGTCTCGGGACTCGCTTCCCATCGTGCTGTTCGTGTCACTGCTCATCGGAACTCCCTCTGCTCGAGCCATCCGGACTCCCCCACTAAGGCGGCCACCGGTGCTTCCTACTCACTACCTGTCATCAGGATCTGGTTTCTTACGCTGCAACGGCTCAAGACGCCCTCGTGGCACGCCGCGTCAAGTCCAGAGCGGAGGGACCGCCCGTCCGACACGAACCCTGCGATCCGTTGGCGGCGATCGACTACTCCTTGCCGAAGCTGTTGATCTCCTCGATCTCATCGAAGGTCAACTCACGCGGGACGTCGTGGCTGGCCATTTTCTCGCTCTGCACGTGGTGGCGGATGCTGTCGACCACCTCGGGATTGGCGAGCGTCGTGATGTCGCCGTAGTCAGAGAAGTTCGAGATGCTCGCAATCACTCGACGCATGATCTTGCCCGAGCGGGTCTTGGGCATGTCCGCGACAATCCAGACCTTCTTCGGACGCGCGATCTTGCCAATTTCACGCTCGATGGCCTTGGCGACCTTGGCCTCGACGCCGTCCGGGTCGGAACCGGGTTTGAGCGAAACGTACATCTCGACCGCGCGGCCGCGTACGTCGTCGACGACCGGCACCGCGGCCGCCTCGGCGACTTCGGGCACCGTGAGGCAGGCCGATTCGAGCTCCTTCGTGCCAAGTCGGTGACCGGCGACGTTGATGACGTCGTCGACCCGCCCGAGGATCCGGAAGTAGCCGTCGGCGGTCTTCACCGCGCCGTCGCCCGCGAAGTAGGGCCAGTCGTGCCAGTCCTTCGAGTCCTTGTCGCGGCAGTACTTCTCGTAGTAGACCGAAACGAACCGCTCAGGCTGGCCGTAGATCGTCTGGAGCGCCCCGGGCCACGGGTTGCGGATGCAGATGTTGCCCGCCCGCCCACTCCCCGAGTCAACCTCCTCGCCGTTCTCATCGAAGATCGCCGGGTACACGCCCAGCACGCCCGGGCCGCAGCTTCCCGGCTTCATCGCCATGAGTCCGGGCAACGTCGCGCCCATGAATCCACCGGTCTCGGTCTGCCACCAGGTGTCCACGATGACCGCCTCGTTCTTACCGACCGTCTCGTAGTACCAGCGCCACACCGCCGGCTCGATCGGCTCGCCGACTGTGGTCATGTGCTTGAAGTGGTAGTCATACTTCGCCGGCTCGTCGGGGCCGACCTTGCGCAGCATGCGGATCGTGGTCGGTGCGGTGTGAAAGATGTTCACGCCGAGCCGCTCGGCGATGCGCCACACCCGACCGGGATCGGGATACGTCGGCAGGCCCTCGTACATCACCGAGGTCGCCCCGAGCGCCAGCGGACCGTAGACAATGTAGGAGTGGCCGGTGATCCAACCGATGTCGGCCATGCACCAGTAGGTGTCCTCGGGGTGTATGTCCTGGTAGTACTTCGACGTCCCCGCCACGTAGGCGAGGTAGCCGCCAGTCGAGTGCTGGGCGCCCTTGGGTTTGCCCGTGGAGCCGCTCGTGTACATGATGAACAGCGGGTCCTCGGCCCGCATCGACACCGGATCGACCAACTGGCCCCGGTAGTCCTTCAACACTTCGTCGACGAAGAAGTCGCGACCGTCGACCATCGGGCTCTGCGAAGCGAACTGGCCAGCGTGGCGACGCCAGACCAGTACCTTGGCAACCTCTTGACCCTCGGCCTCGGCCGTGATGACGGCCTCGTCGGCCTTCATCTTGTGGTCGATGATCTCGCCGTTGCGGTAGTAACCGTCCATCGTGATCAGTACGGTGCTGCCCGAGTCGGCGATGCGCCCGCCGCAGGCTCCCCCGCTGAACCCGGCGAAGACCTCGGAGTGGATGACGCCCAGGCGCGCGCACGCGAGCATCGTGACGGGAAGCTCGGGGACCATCGGCATGTGCAAGGTCACGCGATCGCCGGCCTTCAGCCCGCAGTCGTCGCGCAACAGGGCCGCGAACTCGTTGACCCGACGGTGAAGCTCCTGGTAGGTGATTGCCTGGGTGCTCTCGGACTCGGGTTCGGGCACCCAGTGGATGGCGACCTTGTCGCGCGACGAGGCCAAGTGGCGGTCGACACAGTTGTACGACGCGTTCAGACGTCCACCGACGAACCACTTCCAAAAGGGCGGGTTGCTCGAGTCGAGCGTCGTGTGCCAGTACTGATCCCACGTCAAGAGGTCGGCGTACTCGCGGAAGCACTCAGGGAAGTTCTCCTCCCTGAACCGCTCGAGGATCGCCGGGTCGGACGCGTACGCCTGACCAATGAACTTGGCCGAGGGGCTGAACACCTCCTCCTCGCGCCAGTGAACGGCGATCTGGGCCTCCGAAACTACGTTGTCGCCGCTTTTGGACATTCCTGAACCTTCCCTCGACTGCACGGCACGCGGGCAATCAGTCTGACAATATCAACTGCCTCGTCGACTCCAAAGGCTGGACTCGGCCTCCAGCGACCGATACTCTCCGTGCCACGGTCATGGAGGGACACGTCGAAGGCGTGCAGCGTCCGTTTCGCCACTCGCAGTTCGTTCACCGAGATCGAGTGCGGTGCGTCGCTCAATTCGTGTCGATCACTAGTCGGAGACACTCGTGCACGGACCGTCGCCATCGACGTCGCCACAGGAAACGAGCTCTCACGCGGCCCGGTTCTCATCGGGGAGTGAGCCACTCTCTCGAGAAGACACGCACGAGCGCCCAGAATGCCAACAGCGCCCGAGCCTTGTGGGCGGGGGCGCTGTTGGCGGTTGGGTCCGGTGGCATGCCACCAGTGGTCAGTAGGTTAGCCTCTCCGAACGACCGTTTGCGTCACCTTTCCGGGGATCCAATAAAGCGTCGGATCACTGCCGACCGGCGGTGGACCCACGCGCAGGAGTCACGCTCGCGGGCCGTCGATCGCCTCTCGGAACGACCGCACGAAGCCCTCCACCTCGCTCGCTCCCCCGCCATCCAGAATCACCTGGACGAGCGCCGATCCGACGATCACCCCGTCACTGACGAGGGCCGCCGCTCTGGCCTGGTCCGGGGTGCCGATGCCGATCCCGATGTAGGTGGGCACGGTCGATACGTCGCGCACCTGGCGCACCACACGCTCGCCGGCGCCTTCGCCAGACGATCCTCCGGTCACCGCCATGCGGGCCGACGCGTAGGCGAATCCCTCCGTCGCTGCGCCGATCAGTCGTATCCGGTCGGGCGGCGTCGAGGGGGCGACGAGGAAGACCGTGGCGACGTCGTGGTCCCGGCAGGCGGCCCGCCAGCCGTCGGCCTCCTCGATCGTGAGATCGGGCACGATCGCCCCACTGATACCGCTGGCCTGGAGTTTGCCCGCCGAACGTTCGAGTCCGTAGTGCAAGAACACGTTGTAGTACGTCATTGCGACCAACGGCACCGACGTACTGAGACGTTCGAGATCGGCGCAGATCGAATCGAGCGTCGTACCGGCCGCGAGGGCCCTCAACGCGGCCCCTTGGATGACGACGCCGTCCATCATCGGATCGGAGAAAGGGACGCCGATCTCGACGGCGTCGGCGCCTGCGTGCACGGCCGCCTCCACGTGACGAGTCCAGTCCGGCGTCAGGCCTCCCATGAAGTACGGGACGAGGGCCTTGCGACCGGCGTCGCGCAACCCGCGGAGCTGGCTCTCGAGGCTCTTCACGACTCGCCACGCAGCATCGCGCGAACCTGGGCCACGTCCTTGTCACCCCGGCCCGAGAGGTTGAGCAGGACCGACGAGCCCTTGGGGATGCCGTGCCCCGCCTCGCGCGCGATCCAGGCGACGGCGTGGGCCGACTCCAGTGCGGGGATGATCCCCTCCATCTCGCTCAACAGCGCCAGCGCGTCCAGGACGTCCTCGTCGCCAATCGGGTGGTACTCGGCCCGGCCGATCTCGGCGAGGTGGGCGTGCTCGGGTCCGATACCCGGGTAGTCGAGACCGGCCGAGATTGAGTGGGCCTCCTCGATCTGGCCGAACTCGTCCTGGATCAGCAGTGACTGCATGCCGTGAAGAACGCCCGGCGACCCACCGGCGACCGCTGCGCCTCCGGCGGCCTCGATACCCACGAGACGGGCCGAGGAGTTGGCGAAGCCGGCGAAGATGCCCGCGGCGTTCGAGCCCCCGCCCACGCAGGCGACGACCAGGTCCGGCGGGTCAACGCCCAGGTCCCTCATCTGGCCGAGCGCCTCGCGCCCGATGATGCTCTGGAACTCGCGCACCATCCATGGGAAGGGGTGCGGGCCCATGACCGAGCCGAGACAGTAGTGCGTGTCATCGACGCACGCGACCCACTCGCGCATCGCTTCGTTCACCGCATCCTTGAGAGTCCGGCTTCCGGCGGTGACCGGTACGACAGTGGCGCCGAGCAGTTCCATGCGAAATACGTTGAGGGACTGGCGCACGGTGTCGACCTCGCCCATGTACACGGTGCACTCGAGGCCGAGGCGAGCGGCCGCCGTCGCAGTGGCGACGCCGTGCTGGCCGGCGCCGGTCTCGGCGATTACTCGGTGCTTGCCCATGCGCTGGGTCAACAGAGTCTGTCCAATGACGTTGTTGATCTTGTGGGACCCGGTGTGCGCGAGGTCTTCACGCTTGGCGTAGAGGTTGATGCCGAGCCTCTCCGAGAGCCGTTCGAGGTGGGTCACGGGCGTCGGTCGCCCCGCGAACTCGCGCAGCACTCGCTGGTACTCGTCAACGAAGGTGGGGTCGTTCCACGCCTCGACGAAGGCACTCTCCAGCTCCAGGCAGGCCGGCATCAGGGCTTCGGGGACGAAGCGGCCTCCGAAGTTCCCGAATCGACCCCGCGAGTCGGGCGACGACATGAAGTCCTGCGGTGCGCTCACGAGACAGTCCCTTCCTCCAGCGCGCGGCGCGCGTTCTCGACGAATTGTCTCACCAGCGTAGGGTCCTTCACGCCGGCCGTCGATTCGACTCCGCTCGCGACATCGACGCCCCAGGCGCCGGTGCGCCGCACCGCGTCGGCCACGTTCGATGGCGCGAGTCCCCCGGCGGCGATCACGGGAACCCGGAAAGACCGCTCAGCGAGTCGTTCCCACGAGTGGGTCCGACCGCTTCCGGGGGTCGGACCATCAATGAGGACCGCGTCGACCAACGAGTCGTCGAAGTCGAGGAAGTCGTCGCCGTCGATCGCCAGCGCCCTCACGACCAGTCGTCCGCTCGAACGAAGTCCCTCGAGTAATGTCGCGCTCAGCGGTCCGTGGACTTGGACGACGTCGACGTCCAGGGCGTTCGCGGCCCCGAGGATGAAGGCGTCGTCGCGACCCCGAAAGACCGCGGAGACGAGGACTCGACCGCGGGCCGCGTCAACCAGGACCTTCGCCGCCTCGACCGACACCTGGCGTGGTGACTCGGCCAGGATCAGCCCCAAGCCGTCAGCGCCGGCGGCGACGACAACCTCGACGTCGGAGAGCGTCGTGACCCCACAGATCTTGACGTACGTCGAGCCGGTGAACTCAGCCACGTCCGACCCACGGGACCGAGGCGAAGCTGCGCACCATCTCTTCGACCGCACTGGAGGTCACGAAGACCTCGCCGACCAATACGGCGTCAAAGCCAACGGACGCGGCGCGGCGCACGTCGCTGACCGAGCCGAGGCCGGACTCGCAGACGGTCACCGTCGTGACGGGCAGGGCGTCGATGACCGACGCGGCGTGCGTGGGGTCGACTTCGAAGGTGACCAGGTTGCGCTGGTTGATCCCGATCAGGCGCGCCCCGGCGTCGACGGCCCGCGCGGCCTCCTTTCGATCGTGCACCTCGACCAGGGCTTCGAGGCCGCAGGTCTCGGACAGCGCGAGCAGGTCTCGCAGCTCGTCGTCGCCGAGGGCAGCCACGATGAGCAGTACGGTGCTCGCTCCCATGTCCGCCGTGTCCAACACGTCGTTCGGGCTTACCGTGAAGTCCTTTCGCAGCAGGGGCAGGCTCACGGCGTGCGCTACCTCGACGAGGTCCCCGACGGATCCGGAGAAACTGTCCTCCTCGGTCAGGACCGAGACGGCGGTCGCACCACCGTTGGCGTAGGCAGTCGCCATCTCGGAGGCCTTCAGATACTCGTTGAGCCATCCACGGCTGGGCGAACGGCGCTTCACCTCGGCAATAACCTTCACGTGGGGGTTGGTGCGATCGACGAGCGCATCGAAGAACGAGGGACCGTCGTAGTGCACGTGGGCGACCCGCTCGCGCCACTCGCGGCGGTCGAGGGCGGCACGGCGACGATGACGTGCAAGGATCTCGTCGAGGTACGTCGCCGCCATCTCCGAATCGTAGTTGTGCCAAGAAGTGCCCGATTCGCGACTAACTTGTCCCTATGTCAAGGCCCGTCATGCGACGTCACCCGTGACCGGCTCGTTCTCGAGCGACGTCCTCGATCCCCTCGTCCACGGCACGGACCTGGAACGGGGCGCCGCGCGTGACGCACTCACCGCCATCCTCGAGGGCCGCGTCGAAGGAGTATTGATCGCGAGCTTCCTGACGGCGCTCACCGCCAAGGGCGAGACCGCCGACGAGATGACGGGATTCATCGATGCCATGATGTCCACCGCCACGACCTTCGACGTTGGTCCCGACGCGATCGACATCGTGGGAACCGGCGGCGATCGCCTGCACACGGTGAACATCTCGACGATGGCGTCGCTGGCCGTCGCGGGGTGCGGCGTGCCCGTGGCGAAGCACGGCAACCGCGCCGCTTCGTCGTCGGTCGGCTCGGCCGATGTCCTCGAGGCCCTCGGCGTGCGACTCGACTCCCCCGAGGAGGTCGTGCGCAACTGCGTCGTGGGAGCTGGCATCGGGTTCCTCTTCGCGCCGACGTTCCATCACGCCCTGGGCTATCTGACGCCGATCCGACGGGCGTTGGGCTTCCGGACGATCTTCAACGTCCTCGGACCACTCGCCAATCCCGCCCTGGTGCGCCGATCGCTCATCGGCGTCGCCCAGGCGCCACTGCTCGACCACATGGCGTGGGTACTCGTCGCACGGGGCATCGACTACGCGATCTTGGTGAGCGCCGACGACGGCCTCGACGAGCTGTCCCTCGGTACACCCTCGACGTTGCACATCATCACACCCCTCGGCTCCAAGGTCCAGCGAATGGACGCACCGGCGGAACTGGGCCTGCACCACCACGTCGAGAGCATCCGCGGGGGCGACACGGCGTACAACGTGCACGTGGTACGTGACTTTCTCCAAGGGCGTCAGGGACCAGTGTTCGACGTGGCGTGCGCCAACGCCGCACTGGCGCTCATGGTGGCCGGGCGGGCGACGTCGCTCGCCCAGGGATTCGCGCTGGCCTCGCAGAGCGTGGTCGACGGGCGCGCCGCGACGGCGCTCGATCGACTGGTCGAGATCTCGAACGCCTAGAGAGTTCGCAGGTCTCTCTTGTACCGTCGGGCGTTGCTGACGTAGAGCGCCGCACCCATCGCGATCTCGTCGACACTGCTCGCGTCAAGCCTGATCGTCGCGGGGACCCCGACCGCTAAGGCGTTCTCGGGCACGTCGGTGCGGTTGCGCACGACGGCGCCCGCGGCCACAGTCGCGCCACTGCGGACGTTCGCCTGGTGCAGCACCACCGACCCGCTGCCGATGAGCGCCCGATCGTGAACGACGCATCCCTCCAGGTGAGCGAGGTGCCCGACCACGCAGTCGTCGCCGACGACGGTCGGGTAGTCGGCGACGGCGTGGACCACGGCCCCGTCCTGGATCGAGGTCCGCTCGCCGATGAGAATCGTCCCGTAGTCCCCGCGCAGGACGGCGCCCGGCCACACCGAGGAGTCAGCTCCGATGCGCACATCGCCGATTACGACCGCGTCGGGGTGCACGAAGGCGTCCGGATGAATCGCGGGCGTCCGGTCCCCGAGGGCGTAGATGGGCATGGCCGACCTCCTAGTGGCTAAGCCACGAAACTAACTGATAGACGCGCCACACCAGGTAGATGATCGTCGCGACGATGAAGAAGCGCCACAGCCACGGCATCGGCTCGCGCTCCGGCGCCGTGACGTCGGCGCCGCAGATCTCACAGGTGTCGCCTTCGACCGGGCGGTCGCAGTGCTCGCACCACTGGGCCACTATTCGACCCGAACGCGCACGCGAAGTGGTGACGATCCGAGCTCGAAGCGCTCGCGCAGCGATCTCTCGACGTAGCGCAGGTAGGTGGTCGGCAGACGTCCGGCGACGAACAGCGTGAACGTCGGCGGCTCGGTGGCTCCCTGCACCGCGTAGCGGATTTTGCCCGTGGGCGCGGGCTGCTTCATCTGCAGGTCGCGGATCGCACGATTGAGCGCCCCCGTCGGCACTCGCTTCCCGTAGTCCGCGGCGGCGACCGACAGGGCCGGCAGGATGCGGTGCACCCCCTTGCCCGACGTCGCCGTGGTCTTCATGACCGGCGCGTCACCGAGGAAGGCGAGCTTCTCACCCACAGTGGCCAGCACGTTATCGCGCTCCTCGACCGCCACCAGCTCCCACTTGTTCAAGACGACGAGCGACGGGCATCCGGCCGCCGAGATCCTCTCGGCGAGTCGTTGGTCCTGACCGGTCGCTCCAACGGTCGAGTCGATCACCAGGATCGCGATGTCCGAACGGTCGAGGGCGTCGAGGGCGCGGAGCACGGCGTAGGTCTCGAGTCCGGCCTCGGTCTTGGCCCGTCGGCGCATGCCGGCCGTGTCGATGAAGCGGATAAGGCCGACGTCGGTCTGGACCAAGGTATCGATCGCGTCACGGGTCGTGCCAGGCATGTCATGCACGACCGAGCGCTCCTCGCCGATCAGCTGATTGAAGAGGGTGGACTTACCGACGTTGGGCCGTCCCACGATCGCGACACGCAGCGCTCCGTCGTCATCGGCCTCAGCGGCCTCTTCGACCTCGCGGGCCTCGCCGAGCTGGTTGACGATGAAGTCGAGCAGGTCACCCGAGCCTCGACCGTGCTGGGCGCTGACAGTATGAGGGTCCCCGGCGCCAAGACTGAGGAACTCCCAGCTGCTCGCCTCGTGCTGGGCGTCGTCGACCTTGTTCACGACGAGCACCACCGGTCGGCCGCTGCGCAACGCCCAGCGGGCCGCGTGGGTGTCCTCGTCCACCATGCCGGTCGTCACGTCCACCACGAGCAGCACCAGGTCGGCGCCGGCTAGGGCGGCCTCGGCCTGCTGGGAGACCTTGGCCTCGAGGGTGTCGCCCGCCTCGAGCCATCCACCCGTGTCCACGACGTCGAAGGTCAGACCCCGCCACTCGACCTCGACGGCCTTTCGGTCGCGAGTGACGCCACGGTGCTCTTCGACAACGGCGACGCGCTTGCCCGCGAGGCGATTGACCAGTGAGCTCTTGCCGACGTTGGGCCGTCCCACGATGACGACCTGGGGCCTGTTCATGACGTCACCAGTCCCCGGGAACGCACCGATTCGAGAGCCGACCGCAGATCGTGGCCGGTCGTGCGGACGGTGACCACGGGACGAGGGAGGTCGTCGAGCGTCAGTCCGTCTAGGAAGCGACCTTCCGAGAGGCAGACGTCGGGCAGCAGACAGAGCGTCGACGACGGTATGTCTGCGAGTGCGGTGATGAGGTCCTGTCCCGTCAAGAGCCCCGCGACCTTGATGTTGCCCCCGAAGTAGGTGTTCGCGACCGCCAGCACCCCGACGTCGACGAAGCCCTCGCCGTCGAAGAGGTCGCGCAGGATGGGCGCCGCGTACTCGCCGGTCACGACCAGTACGCCATCGCCCTCGAGAAGTGGCGCCACCTCCCCGCGCGGTGCGCGGTAGCCGATCGCCGGCGCGCCGTCGACCGACTGGAAGAAGCCGGTGCCCAACTTGTCCATCACCGTCGAGTCGATGAAGCTCTGCACGAAGGCCGCCACCATCCCGATCCCGTTCTCTGCCTGGTCGAGGCTCTCGAACTGCGTCGCTGAGGGCGGTGTCGCCCCCGCGACGAGGTAGAACTCGTCGCTGGCGAAGACCGAAACCCGTCCCAGGAGGTCTCGGGTGAGCCCCTGGAACCGCTCAGCGAGAGCGATGACCTGACGGGCCTCCTCGGCGCTGTGGGACCTCATGGTCGCCTCGAGCGAGAAGGCACTGACCCCGACCGGCACCAGGGCCACCGAGGCCAGTTCGGGATAGAGCGAGACCATGTCGTGCAACGTGCGCTCGAGGTGGGGGCCGTCGTTGACGCCCGGACAGACGACGACCTGGGCGTGAACCTCGATGCCGGCGCGCAGCAGCTCCATCAGCCAGCGCAGACTGGTGGCCCCACGGGGGTTGCGCAGCATCTCGGCGCGCAACTCGGGGTCCGTCGTGTGGATCGAGACGTACAGGGGCGAGAGCTTCTCGTCGATCACGCGTTCGAGGTCGAACTCGGTGAAGCGTGTCAGAGTCGTGTAGTTGCCGTAGAGGAACGAGAGACGAAAGTCATCGTCCTTCACGTAGAGCGAGCGACGCATGCCCTTGGGGAGCTGGTAGATGAAGCAGAACGAGCAGTGATTGTCGCACGTGCGGATGCGGTCGAAGACGGCCGAGTCGATGCCGAGCCCGAGGGGCTGGCCCTCGCGCTTGGCGATAGTCACCTTGCGCGCCAGCGACTGGCCCTCGCGCAGCACCACGAGCGTGACCCGCTCGCCGTCGATGAGCTGCTGGTACTCAATGATGTCGGTCGGCTCCTTGCCGTTGACGCTTACCAGCACGTCGCCCACGACCAGGTCCGCCGTCGAGGCCGGCGAATCAGCGGAGATTGAGGAGATTCGAGCGCCCGACACCCCACCAGCCTAGGAGTTGTCGGCAATGTCGGTAACTAGGCTGGACGACGTGAACGTGGACAAGGTGGTGCTGGCCGCACCACGAGGCTTCTGCGCCGGCGTCGAGAAGGCGATCAAGGCGCTCGACTGGATGACTCGGGTCTTCACCCCACCGGTCTTTTGCTACCACGAGATCGTCCACAACCAGTTCGTGGTCGACTACTTCAAATCCCTCGGCGTCGTCTTCATCGACGACGTCACCCTGGTACCGGCCGGCGCACCGGTGATGCTGAGCGCACACGGCTCGCCACCCGAGGTCATCGAGGCCGCCCGCGAGACCGGGGGCACGGTCATTGACGCCGTCTGCCCACTGGTGACCAAGGTCCACCACGAGCTGAAGGTTCGCGCCCGCAAGGGCTACACCGTGCTCTACGTCGGCCACGAGGACCACGAGGAGGCGGTCGGGACGATGGCGGTGGCTCCCGAGTCGGTCCACCTGATCGAGTCGACCCCCGACATCGACGCCCTCGCCCACCTCGCCGGACCGTTCGCCCTGCTCAGTCAGACGACCCTCAGCCTTGACGAGTGGCAGGACCTGCGCGAGTACGCCGAGGTGAAGTTCCCCGACATCTGGATGCCGAATCGCTCCGACCTCTGTTTCGCCACCACCAATCGCCAGGCCGCGCTACGCGCGATCGCCGCCGAGGCCGACGCCGTGATCGTCATCGGCTCGGCGAACTCGTCCAACACCGTCGCCCTGACCAAGGTCGCCGAGGCGGTGGGCTGCCCGAGGGTCCTGAGAGTGAACGGCGCCTTCGAACTGCCCGACGACCTGTCGGGGACCGTCGCGGTGACGGCCGGTGCCTCGGCGCCCGAGTCGCTCGTGAACGAGGTCCTCGAAGCGCTCAACCCGACCGACGGGGTGAGCGTGAGGTCGGTCACCGTGGAGGACGAGTACTTCCCTCCGCCGCCCGAGTTGCGCGAGATGCTCAAGACCCTCTCGGCCGTACTCGACCTCGCGCTGCGCACGCCGTTGCCCTCGACCTTCGACGGCCAGGCCGACCGTGAGTTCACTGCAGCCGAGGTTCTCTCGGCGGCGGCCCGTTGAAAAGGGGCGCAACGGGCCGAATTGTTAGTATTTCACCGTGAGTTCCTTCCCCAGCATGGACGTCTCCACGCTTGCACAGTGGGACGTCATCGTCGATGAGACCATGGCCGCTCAGCCCCGGGTCGCCCAGCAGCTCCTGTCGATGATACGGGGCCTCGGGGCCATCACGGACGGCTTCTCCGTCGATCAGATGACCCACGCCCTGCAGACCGCGACGCGCGCCGAACGTGACGGCGCCGACGAGGAGGTCGTGGTGGCCTCGTTGCTGCACGACGTCGGCAAGCTGATCTCGGTTGCGAACCACCCGGGCATCGCCGCGGAGATTCTGCGCCCCTACGTCCGCCACGAGGTCTACTGCATGGTCAAGTACCACCAAGACTTCCAGGGCCGCTGGTACTACGAGCACCTCGGCATGGACCCTAACCTGCGCGAGCGCCACGTCGACGAGCCCTGGTACTCGCTCGCCGAGCGCTTCGCCGACGTCTGGGACCAGAAGGCCTTCGACCCCGCCTACGAGTCCGAGTCGCTCGAGCATTTCGAGCCCCTGGTCACGAGGATGTTCGCTCGGGCGAAGTCGATCTAAGGAGAGCCATGGTCAACGATGATCTAGAGCAGCGCCGTTCGAAGGACCTTCGTCAGTACGCGATCGCCCAGGCCCTCGCACACCTCGACACCGAGCGACCGGGCTACCAGCCCGAGGCCATCGTCACGGCGATCTGCGCCTACGAGGAGGAGGGCAACATCGCGGGCGTCCTCGAGAAGATGCCCACCTCCATCGACGGCGCGCCGTACACCACGCTCGTGGTCGTCGACGGCGGTGAGGACGCAACGGCCTCGATAGCCCGGTCGTTCCCCGGGGTCGTCGTGATCGAGTTCCCGGTCAACCTGGGCCACGGCATTGCGCTACAGACGGCCTACCGCTACTGCATCAGCCACGGGGTCACCTACGTCGTCACCCTCGACGCTGACGGCCAGAACGACCCCGCCGAGATTCCTCAGATCCTGGCGCCACTGCTCGCGGACCAGAGCGACTTCGTGCTCGGCAGCCGGGTGCTCGGCGTGGACAAGACCTCGGACCGGATTCGCAAGGGCGGGGTGCGCTTCTTCTCGTTCGTGATCAACCGGATGACCGGTGCGGGGCTCACCGATACGTCGACGGGCTACCGGGCGATGCGGGTCACCATGCTCGCCGACATCGTCGACCGCCTCACCCAGCAGCAGTACCAGACCTCCGAGACACTCATCACGTGCTTGAAGCGCGGCTGGCGCGCTAGCGAGGTTCCCACGATCTGGCATCCGCGCTTCTCGGGCGAGACGAAGAAGGGCACGACCTGGATCTACGGGTTGCGCTACGCGCGCGTGGTGTTCGGAACCTGGTGGCGCGAACGTTGATCAGCCTCTGAGGCTCTCGACGTAGAGGGCCTCGAGTTCACTGCGCAGCTCCTCGCTCTTGGCCGCGACGGCCGAGCGCGACACGCGGCCTTCGGAGACCGGCGGGCTGATGGGTGCGCCGACGATGATCCGCACTTTGGCCGGACGCGGCAGCCTGGCGCCCTTCGGCATGGCCCGGTCGCTGCCCCCGATGCCGACCGGAACCACCATCGCTCCGGTGCGCGCGGCGACGAACATCGCACCGTCGTGCAGCGGTGCGACGGCCCGGCCCTCCTTGCGCGTCCCCTCGGGGAACAGCACCAGTGCGTGGCCCTGGCGAAGGACCTCCTCGGCGAGGGACATCGACTCGCGGTCGGCAGAGCCCCGGTGCACCGGGAAGGCGCCGAGGTGGCGCAGTAGCGAACCGATCATCGGGATGCGAAAGAGCGAGTCCTTGGCCATGAAGAAGACCTTGCGCGGTGACATGAACAACGTGAAGGTGAAATCAACGTTGGATCGGTGGATCGGGGCGATGAGCACCGGTCCGTGCAACGGGATGTGCTCGGCCCCGGTGACCTTCGGCCGAAAGAGGAGTCGCGAGCCGAGACGGATGATCCCCGCGACGACGCGATACGTCAGCGACTTCCTGGCGTCTAGTTGGATTGGCGGGTCTTCAGGCACTGGACGATCTCCTCGACGACATCCTTGACGTTGCGACCAGTCGTGTCTAGCACGAGCGCGTCGTCGGCCCGACGAAGCGGCGACGCCTCTCGTGTCGAGTCGGCCCGATCCCGACGCGCGACCGAGTCCACTCCCTCCTCGCCGCGTCGCGCGGCCCGCTCGTCGAGCGAGGCGGTCAGGAACACCTTCAGCGTCGCCTCGGGAAAGACCACCGTCGTGATGTCGCGGCCCTCGACGACCGTGCCCACCGGCTGAGCCGCCGCGATCTCTCGCTGACGCGTGACCATGGACTGGCGAACAAGAGGGTTCGCCGCCACGATCGAGACCGCCAGATTGACCGGCTCAGTGCGGATCTCGTCCTCGACGTCGCGCCCGTCGACCGTCACCCGGGGAAGTGTCGTCAGGGTGACGTGCGCAGCCACAGTGGCCATCGCGGCCTCGTCGGCGACGTCGACACCTCGGGCCAGGGCCTCACAGGTCACCGCCCGGTACATCGCGCCGGTGTCGAGGAAGGACCAGCCAAGAGCGTGGGCGACGGCCCGCGCCACGGTCGACTTGCCCGAGCCGGCCGGGCCGTCGATGGCGATTACCAGGTCGCTCATCCCAGCAGCGCCAGGTCAGAGAAGAAGTCGGTGTAACTCGACGCCACCGTCGCCGCCCCCGCGATGGTGCAACCGTGCCCGGCGGCGCCGGCGACCGCGCTCGACATGACCATCCGGTGGTCGAGCAGCACGTCGAAGGTGAAGTCGTCGAACGACCGCGCGTCGCTGAGTCCCTCGATGAAGAAGTCGTCGCCGTCGGACCACACGCGACATCCGAGCGACGTGGCCAGAGCCATCGAGCCGGCGAACCGGTCCGACTCCTTCAGCCGCAGCTCGCCCATGCCGCGAAAGGCGCTCACCCCCAACGCCGCGGCGGCCGCGACCACGAGCACCGGAATCTCGTCGACCGACGGGACTTCGTCGGCGCGGACTTCGGTTCCCCGCAGTCTCGAACTCTCGACGGTGAGCGACGTCGCCCCGCCACTGGTGACCAAGGCGATCTTGGCGCCCATTCGCCGAAGTACCTCCACGAAGCCGATCCGCTCGGGCGCGCTGTCGATGTCCACGACCTTGATGCGCGCGTCACGGTGGATTGCGCCCAGCACGGCGAAGAAGGCGGCCTGGGAGGGGTCTCCCGGGACGCGCCAATGGCGCGGCCTGGGCCGACCGGACGTCACAGTCACCGTACGTCCGTCGCCGTGGTTGAGGCTCGTGACGTCAAGGCCCGCCAGGCGCAGCATGTCCTCGGTGGTCGAGCGCGTCCGCACGTCCTCGATCACGGTCGTCGTCCCCTTCGCGCCCAGACCGGCGAAGAGGATCGCCGACTTTACCTGGGCGCTGGCGACCGGAATCCGGTACGTCACCGCGCTCAGCGCCGACGGGCTCCGCACCGTCAGCGGCGCGGTCGTGCGCGGTCCGAGGCCCTCGACCCGCGATCCCATCAGGGCGAGCGGTACCGCGACCCGGTCCATCGGTCGGCGCGAGAGCGACTCGTCGCCCACGAGGACGTGGTCGCCGGGAATCGTCGACACGATCCCGACCAGCAGACGCATCGTGGTGCCCGAGTTCGCGCAGTCCAGCGGTCGATCGCTCACGTGCAGACCAGCGACCGGCCCGTGCACCGTGGTGTAGCCGTCACCGTCAAAGGTGGTGGCGCCGAGTTGGGCGATGATGCGCCTGGTCGCCGCGACGTCCGTGCCGTTCGACAGTCCCTCGATCGTGCTATCGCCGTCGGCCAGGGCGCTGATCATGAGCGCCCGATGCGACGCGCTCTTGTCGCCTGGCACTCTCACCGATCCGCGCAGCCGCGACGCTCGCTTCACGCGCTGGGTGTCACTCACTGCTCGCGCACCGCCTGGAAGCCCCGTGCGGCGAGCGCCTCGAGAAAGAGGTCGGTCTGCTGTGAGTCGACGGCGAGCAGCAGGGTGCCACCCGACCCTTCGATACCGTGGGCGATCTCGATGTCGTAGATGTTGACCAGAAGCTCGGAGGCGGCCATCGTTACCGCGGCTAGCTCGCCGGGACGGTCGCTCACCTTCACGCGCAGATACGCCAAATTCTCCGAGTTGAGCGCCCGTCCGGGCAACTGGTGGCGGGCGGCCGCGGCGGTGCGAAGACTGCTCGTGATCACGTCGCGTCCGTTCGTCGCCAGCGCCTCGCGCAGCAACGAGAGACGCTCCTCGAGCGCCGCGAGGGCCGCGATCACGGCCGTTCGATTCTCGAAGAGAACGTCGGGCCAGATCGACGGGTCACCGGCGGCGACCCTGGTCATGTCGCGAAAGCCCCCCGCGGCCAGTTGCAACAAGACGGCGTCCTGTTCGGCCACCCGGCTCGCCTCGTTCATCAGGGCGCCAGCGAGCAGATGGGGCACGTGGCTCGCAATGGCGACGAGCCGGTCGTGGTCCTCGGCCGACACCGCCACGACGTTGGCCCCGATCTCGCGCAATATCCCGTGCAACGTGCCGTAGGTCTCGGGCAAGGTCTGCTCGGTCGGGGTGAGTACCCACGTGCAACCCTGGAAGAGGTCGGCGCGGGCTCCAGCGAGACCGCGCCGCTCAGAGCCGGCCATCGGGTGCCCACCGAGGAACCGGCGGTCGATGACGCCATGGACGATTGAGCTCTTCACGCCGGTGACGTCGGTCACGATGACGTCGGGGCCGCTGAACTCGACGAGGGCCCCGTTCACGAGCCCGGTAACCGACCCGGCGGGCGCCGCCACGACGACGAGGTCGGGCGACGAGGTCGGGCGAACGGCGTCAATCACCCCGCTGGCGAGCGCCTCCTCCTCCACCGAGGACTGCGCGTCGACGCCGGTGACGGCCCATCCGGTCTCACGCAAGGCCAGGGCCATGGAGGCCCCGATCAGCCCAAGTCCCACGACGTGGGCTCGACGGCTACTCGGGGAGGTCATCGCGGAGCGCTTGGGCGTTGCGAAGGTAGACGTGGCGAAGCTCTCCACGGTCCTTGGTCGTGTAGACGTGCAGCAGCACCCGAATGCACCGGGCCATCGCGCCGGGTACGTCGATCTCGCTCGCGCAGAGCAGGGGCACGTCGCCGAAGCCCACGGCGCGCGCGCCGGCCGCCGGGAAGGCCGACGTCAGGTCCGGGGACGTCGTGAACACGATGCTGACGACGTCGTCGTGGCCGAGGGCGTTGCGCTCCATGATGGCGTCGAGCAGTTCACCGGTCGCCTCGGCGATCAGATCAGGAGTGTCGGCCGCGCAGGTCGTCGCCCCGCGCAGGCCCCGAAGGAGTGCAGAAGTCATGACGGCATCGTAGAGGCGATCGCGTCGCTCATCCCGACGGCCTCCATCAGTCGACGCACCTCGGCCAAAGAGAGCTGGCGCGACGATCCCGGCGAGAGCGTGGCGTCCTGGATCGGACCGATTCGGGTTCGCACGAGCCGCGTGACGTCGTGGCCGACGGCCGAGCACATCCGGCGGACCTGGCGATTTCGGCCCTCGTGGATCACGATACGCAGCAGCCCCTCGCTGACGCGGCTCACCTGAGCCGGGCTGGTGACGCCGTCGTCTAGCTCGACGCCTTCGCGCAGGCGCCGGATCGCCGCCGGCGACGGGTCCCCTTCGACGCGGGCGAGGTACTCCTTGGGGATGCCCGAGCTGGGATGGGTGAGCAGGTGCGCGAGCCGTCCGTCGTTGGTGAGGATCAACAGGCCCTCGGTGTTCATGTCCAGCCGTCCGACCGGAAAGATCCGCACGGGCGACTCCACCAGGTCGAGCACGGTCGTGCGGCCCTGGGGGTCCGACGCCGTCGTCACGACACCGTCGGGCTTGTTCAACAGGTAGTAGACGGTGTTCTGCGCCGTCGGGGCGAGTGCACCATCCACGCAGATGACCGAGACGTCGGGATCGACGCGGTTGCCCAGCTCCGCGACGCGTCCGTCGATCGTGACCCGTCCCTCGCTGATGAGGATCTCACAGGCGCGCCGCGAGCCGAAGCCCGCGCGAGCCAAGGTCTTCTGCAGTCGCTCACCCTCGTCCAATTACGATTCCTCGCTCGGGTCGTCGGCGTCGAACTCCATCGCCTCGGCCAGCTCGTGAGCTGTCTCGACCGGCGGCATGAACTCCTCGATGGGCGGCAGGTCGCTGAGCGTCGCCAGCCCCATCCGGTCGAGGAAGAGCTCGGTAGTGCCGTAGAGGATCGGCTGACCCGGTCCGCCCGCGCGCCCCTTCTCCTCGATGTAGCCCCGCTGCTCGAGGAGTCGCGAGACGCCGTCGACGTTCACTCCACGCAACGCGGTGATCTGGGCCCGCGACACGGGTTGGCGGTAGGCGATGATCGCGAGCGTCTCGAGGGCGGCCGAGCTGAGCCGGTGCGAGACGTCACGGTTGGCGAACTTGGTGACCCACGGGGCGACCTCGGGCGAGCTCTGCATCACCCAGCCACTCGCCAATTCGGCGAACTGGAAGCCCCGGCGCTGCTCGGCGAACTCGGCGCTCAGCGTGCGCAGGGTGGCGGTGACCTCCGCGGCGTCGGCGTCGACCGCGTCGGCCAGTTCTTCGGATGAGATCGGCTCGAGCGCCACCGTGAGCATCGCCTCAAGCTTCTGTTCCAGGGAGTGGTCATCCCTCATAGGTGTCCACCTTTCCGATCTCGAGCCCCTGGGGTACGCCGAGCCATTCGATCTGCACGTCGCCGAAGGTGGAACCCTGGCCGAGCTCGATGTGCCCGAGCTTGCAGAGCTCGAGCAGTGCGAGGAAGTGCACGATGATCTCGATGCGACTCTCGAGCCCCTCGGTGAGGGTGCGAAACGAGATCCGACCCATGAACGGAAGGCGCTGCGCCAGGGAGACGACCGTCTCAGCCACCGAGACGGCGTCGACGGTCACGTGATGCAGGCGGATGACCGGCACCGGCTTTTCCTCAATCCCGCGAAGATAGGCCCCGGCCAACTGTGCCGTGGTCACGCCGGCGAGCAGGTCCGGCGGGTGGACCTCGAAGCCCTCGTCAATACCAGCGAGGCGCGGGAAGGCCCGGCTGGCCCGCTCGAAGAGCGAGACGAAGGCGTCCGAGAGTGCGGCGTAGGTCCGCAGCTCCAAGAGGCGCGCCAGCAGGACGTCCCTCTCCTCCCAGCCAACGAACTCCTCGTCGGGCTCGGTCGCGTCGCGTCCCGGCAGCAGGCGCCTGCTCTTCATCTCGAGCAGTATCGCGGCGATCAGAAGGAACTCCGAGAGGTCCTCGACGGCGATCTCGACGGACTCGTCACGCAGCGCGGCGACGAAGAGGTCGACAATGGGGGCGAGCGGAACGTCGAGCACGTCGACCTCATGGCTGCTGATCAAGTGGAGCAGGAGTTCCACCGGGCCGCTGAAGGACGGCGTCGTCACGACGAAGGTCACCGACAGACCTTACCGCCTGAGACCTCTCCTCCCCTTCCTCACCTACGATTGAGGGATGCGAGTACTTTCGGGAATGCAGCCTTCGGGACCGATGCACATCGGCAACTACCTCGGAGCATTGAAGCAGTGGGTGGCCACGCAGAGCCCCGAAGCCTTCTACTGCGTGGTCGACCTGCACGCCCTGACCTTGCAGATCGATCCCGAGCAGTTGCGCGACCAGACGACCGACCTGTTGGCGACGTACCTCGCGGCCGGCCTCGACCCCGACGTCTGCACCGTCTTCCTCCAGAGCCAGGTCCCGTACCACGCCCAGATGAACTGGCTGCTCGAGTGCGTGGCCACCTACGGTGAGCTGAGCCGCATGACCCAGTTCAAGGAGAAGGCCCTGCGCCAGGAGGGCTACCGAGTCGGGCTCTTGACCTACCCGGTCCTGATGGCGGGCGACATCTTGCTCTACGAGGCGGCCGAGGTCCCGGTCGGCGACGACCAGCGCCAGCACCTCGAGTTGACCCGCGTTATCGCGGAACGGTTCAACAACCGCTACGGCGAGACCTTCATCGTGCCGGTCGCCGTCCAGCCGAAGGTCGCCGCTCGCGTCATGGACCTCCAAGAGCCGACCCGCAAGATGTCCAAGTCGATCTCGAGCCCGCTCGGCTCGCTGCACCTGTTCGACTCCCCCGCCGAGATCGAGAAGAAGGTGAAGAAGGCCGTCACCGACACGGACAATGAGGTTCGCTTCGACTGGGAGAAGAAGCCAGGTCTGTCCAACCTGCTCGAGATCTTCTCGAGTTTCAGTGGAGAGACCCCCGACGCTGTCGCCGGCCGTTACACCCGCTACGGTGACCTGAAGAACGACCTCGCGGCGCTGCTCGTCGAATCTCTCGCCCCGATCCAGGCCCGCTACCACGAACTGCTCGCCGACCCGGGCGAGCTGCACGCCGTGGCCGCACGGGGATCCCTGAAGGCGGCCGAGGCGGCCGGGCCGGTCTACCAGCGCGCGGCGCACGCCATGGGGCTGCTCTAGAAGAGCAGGTTGAGCCACCAGTTCTCCACGCTCGCCAGCGCGTTGGAGCCGAAGTGGAAGACGAACGAGCCGAGAATCACAAATGCCATGACAAAGGGAAGCGCCCGGGCGCGGAATTGGTAGTAGGACCCCAGGTGCTTGGCGGGCACGAAACGTTCGATGATGGCCGAGCCGTCGAGGGGCGGGATCGGCAACAGATTGAACACGGCGAGAATCAAGTTCACCAGACCGAGAGCGATGCCGATGTTCAGCATCGTCTGGTTCAGCGTGACGTGCAGGGCGAGTTCACAGATGGCGAAGCCAACTCCCGAGAGGATGATGTTGACAATCGGCCCGGCGAGCGACACGTAAAGCGACTGCTGGCGGGGCTTGCGCAGCCGAGCGATGTTCACCGGCACCGGCTTGGCGTATCCAAACGCCGGGAGGCCGCTGATCAGCATCAGCGCGGGAAGCAGGACGGTCCCGAACGGGTCGACGTGACGGAGTGGGTTCAACGTGAGTCGGTGAGCGTCCTTGGCCGTGGGATCGCCGAAGAGGTTCGCGACCCAGCCATGGCTGACCTCGTGCAACACGATCGAGGGCACCAAGGCGATGAAGAAGTAGTAGCTGGGCATCGTGGCTCCTGTCAGTCGTTGGCGCGAGGGTGCGCGTTCTGGTACTCACGCTTCAAAGACGTCAGCGCCACGGCGGTGTAGATCTGGGTTGTCGATATCGACGCGTGTCCGAGGAGCTCCTGCACGACTCTAATGTCAGCCCCGTGGGCCAGCATGTGCGTGGCGCAACTGTGACGAAAGACGTGGGCGCTGATCCGCGAGCGATCGAGGCCGGCGACCAGTGCGCGCTTGTCGATGACCAGGTCGATGCCCTGGCGCGAGAGCGAACCGCCTCGAGAATTGAGGAAGAGCCTCGTTCCGCGCCGGGCCTCGGGGAACGAGTCGCGCCCGCCGGGGCCCAGATACTCGGTCAAGGCTCTTAGAAGAGTCGAGCCCATCGGGACCAGGCGCTGCTTGGAGCCTTTGCCGGTCACGAGGATCAGCTGCTCGTCGAAGTCGAGGTCCTCAAGACCGATGCCGACGACCTCCGAGACTCGTGCCCCAGTCCCGTAGAGCAGCTCGAGCAGGGCCCGGTCGCGTCGGTCCGACGGCGTCGTGGTCGGCACCGAGTCAAGGAGTCTGACCATCTCCTCCTCGGAGAGCGGCTTGGGCAGCGTGCGGCCCCGTCGACCTCCCTTCAGCCGCGCGCTCGGGTCGCTCATCAGGTGACCTTCCAGCACCAGGTAGGAGAACAGTCCACGGATCGATGCCACCGAACGCGCGACTGTGCTCTCGGAGCGATGCTGGCGGCGTAGGCCGTTGGCGTAATACTCGAGGTCGCCCTCGCTGAGCGACGCGAGCTGGAGACCCTGGCCCAACGCCCACTCGCTCAGCCTCGTGACGTCTCGTCGATAGGCGTCGATCGTCGAGCGGCTGCGGCCCTTCTCGATCGTGAGCCACTGGAGGTACTCGGCGAGGTACTCCTCAGGCTCCGTCAAAGAAGTTCCCGAAAACGCGGTGGAGGGCGACGACCATGGTGCTGTCGATCGCGGGCTCTCGACGGAGGGTCTCGCGCAGTTCCTCCTTCGCCAACCAGTGCACGGTCGAACTGGACTCCTCGGGTCCGGCCGGGGCCCGCTGCGCGTTGGCGAGCCCCCGGGCCTCGTAGATGGTCATCACCTGATCCGTCCAGCCCGGTGAGTTCATGAACCGCCCGAGCAGTGTCCAGTCACTCGCGACGACGCCCATCTCCTCGAGCAACTCGCGCTGGGCCGTCGCCAGCGGCTCTTCGCCGTCGACGTCCAGGGTGCCTGCCGGGATCTCCCACGTGAAGCGGTCGAACGTCGAGCGATACTGGCGAATGAGTCCGATCTCGCCGACGTCGTTGACCGCGAGGACGGCCACCGCGCCACGGTGCACGGCGACGTCGCGATCGAATGTCGTCCCGTCGTGGCCGATGGTCCGGCGCTCGACGTCAAAGACGTGCGAGCGCAGCAGCTGTGACGTTCCCTCGATGCGGAACGCGTCGCTCACAGTGTGGCGTCGACCGATTCCGGATCAATAATGTGCGGCTCGCGGCCCTCGGCGCGGGCGGCGGCAGCCTTGATCAGACCCAGGAAGAGCGGGTGCGGGCGGTCCGGGCGCGACTTGAACTCCGGATGGGCCTGGGTGCCCACGAAGAAGGGGTGTTCGGCGATCTCGGTGAACTCCACGAGTCGTCCGTCGGGCGACGTGCCCGAACAACGCATGCCGGCCGCCTCGAACTGTTCGCGGTAGCGAGAGTTGAATTCGTAGCGGTGACGGTGGCGTTCGGAGACCACGGTCGTGCCGTAGAGATTCGCGACGACCGATCCCTCGTCGAGCATGGCCGGACAGGCCCCCAGTCGCATGGTGCCACCGAGGTCCGTCACGTCCATCTGCTCGGCCATCATCGCGATCA
The DNA here is from genome assembly GCA_025351385.1 of Acidimicrobiales bacterium. GTDB lineage: Bacteria > Actinomycetota > Acidimicrobiia > Acidimicrobiales > RAAP-2 > RAAP-2. Next base: position 99,208 of record JANXWA010000013.1, read on the forward strand.
CCGGGGCTGACGTCGTAATGGAGATCTCGGTGGTGTGCGCGTCAGGAAGCCCCAGGCAGTGCCGAGCGAATTCGACGACCATCACGTGCATTCCGAGGCAGATCCCCAGGTACGGGATGTCGTGCTCGCGCGCGATGCGCGCCGCGGCGACCATGCCCTCGACGCCCCGTTCGCCGAATCCGCCGGGCACCACGATCCCGTCGAGCTGACGGATCCGCTCGGCGTCGATCTCGGAGGGCACCCGTTCGGCCTCGAGCCACTCGATCTCGGTCCGTGCGCCCACGGCGAAGCCGGCATGGCGGATCGACTCACCCACCGAAAGGTAGGCGTCGGGCATCGACACGTACTTGCCGATGACGCCGATGCGCAGGGTCTTGGTGGTGCTGTGCACCCGACGTACCACCTCCTCCCATGCGGAGAGGTCGATCGGGTTCGCGTCGAGGTCGATGCCCAGCGTGTTGCACACGATCGTGTCCAGTCCCTCGTTGTGCATCGTGATCGGGATGTCGTAGATGCTGCGGGCGTCGACCGCGGAGATGACCGCCTTCATCGGCACGTCGCAGAGCAGGGAAATCTTGCGCTTCAAGCCGTCCGAGAGCGGCTGGTCGCTCCGACAGACGATGATGTCGGGCTGGATGCCCCGCGAGCGAAGCTCGGTGACCGAGTGCTGGGTCGGCTTGGTCTTCTGCTCGCCCGAAGGGGCGAGGTAGGGCACCAGCGTCAGGTGCACGTAGCAGACGTTGTCGCGTCCGACGTCACGACGGAACTGGCGGATCGATTCGATGAAGGGCACGATCTCGATGTCGCCGACCGTGCCGCCGATCTCGACGATGACGACGTCCGCACCGAGGGTCCCGAGACGCCGCACCCTCTCCTTGATCTCGTCCGTGATGTGAGGGATGACCTGGACGGTCTTGCCGAGGTAGTCGCCCCGGCGCTCCTTGGCGATGACGTTCGAGTAGATCGATCCGGTGGTGGTGTTGGACATCCGCGACAGTGATTCGTCAATGAATCGCTCGTAGTGACCGAGGTCTAGGTCGGTCTCACCCCCGTCGTCGGTCACGTAGACCTCGCCGTGCTCGCCCGGATTCATGGTGCCCGGGTCGACGTTCAGGTAGGGGTCGAGCTTGCACATCGTGACCTTCAGGCCACGGGACTTGAGGAGTCGACCCAGCGAGGAGGCGGTCAGTCCCTTTCCGAGCGAACTTGAAACTCCACCCGTTACAAAGACGAATTTAGTCATTCGTAACCTGCCGTATCCACGGAACCACAGCATAGCGAACGATGGGCTTGCGACGCATCTCTTGACATCGTCACACTGTTAAGAGCTTGTTTCCAACATTTGACGAGCCAGTGCGCGCGACTCGACGGTGACCTCGTCACCGGCGAGCATCCGGGCGATCTCCGTGACGCGGTCCTCGCCGCGCACCGTGCGCAGTGACGTGCTCGAACGGCCGCCTTCGACGGACTTCTCGATCACGAAGTGGTGATCGGCCTTGGCGGCCACCGAGGCCAGGTGCGTCACCGCGAGAACCTGCTGGCGCCGTCCCAACTCCGCAAGGCATTCGCCGATCTGCTGGGCGACCTGCCCACCAACGCCGGCGTCGACCTCGTCAAAGACAGCGACCACGTCCTCGTGGACCGATTCGAGCGACAGGGCCAGGAGGACGCGACTCAGCTCTCCCCCGCTCGCCAGAGCCTGCAGAGGCCCCTCGGGCAAGCCGGGATTGGGGGTGAACAGTATCTGCGCCTGCGATCCGTCCTCCCCGCCGACCTCGAAGCGCAATGTCGCGTGGGGCAGCGCGACTCGGGGAAGTTGGTCCCGTACGGCGGCCGTGAGCGCCTCCGCGGCCGCCGTACGCTCCCGTAGGGCCTCCGAGGCCAGGGACCGTTCGCGCTGCTCGAGCTCGCCAATCTCGACGTCGAGGGTAGCGAGCCTCGTCGTGGCGTCGACTTGGGCCTCGCGCTGAACGATCAGGCGGTCGAGCGTCGCGAGGGCCGATGCGAGGGATCCTCCGTACTTGCGAGCGATCTGTTGGAGCACCGTCGCGCGGTCCTCGAGGTCCTTCAGCGCGGCCGGGTCGAAGGCGTCGGGGTCGGTCATCGCCGCCAGCTCGTGGACGCCCTCACGGGCCTGGTCGAGAGCGCTTCGGAACAGCCCTCGTACCGGGTCGAAGGCGTCGCTCGCGGGTAGTCGACTGATTGCCTGGGCGAAGAGTGAGAGCACGGCGCCGTCGCTGTCGGCGTCCAACTGGTCCACGACCTCGACCACCGTGGCCTGGCTGTCGCGCAGCCCCGTCAGACGCGTCAGCTCGCCGAGGGTGTCGTCGAGCTCGACGGGCGAGGCGATGGCGACCGCCTCGAGCTCTGCGATCTGGAATATGACGTAGTCAAGGTCCCGTTCCCGCTGGGTCGCGTCGCCGCCCAGCGAGTCACGCATTCGTCGAGCTTCGAGCAGTGCCGTGCGAGTGGTGTCCAACACGACCGTCGACACGCCGGCACTGGCGTCGACGATACGCAGGATCTCCGAGCGGTTGCGCAACGCCAGGGAGTCGTGCTGACCGTGGATGACGATCAGTTCGCCGGCGATCGACCGAAGTGCTTCAGCACTGCTGGGCACGCCGTCGAGGGAGCTGCGCAGGCGCCCCGAGGTGCTCGATTCGCGCGAGAGAACCATCTCTGTGCCGTCGCCGAGGGCGAAGACCGCCGCGGCCCTCATGTTGGCAGTGATGGCGTGTCGCGACGTCGAACCGTCGCCGCCGAGGCAGAGGTCGAGCGCCCCCAGGAGGAGGGTCTTGCCAGCCCCGGTCTCGCCGGTGAGCACATTGAAGCCCGGTCCGAACTCCAACCTGGCCTCTTCGATGACGCCGAGTCCGTGCGCGAACAGCTCGACGAGTTGTGACTTAGGCATGTCCCTCTCGTAGGCTCTCGCGCAGCCGAAAGGCGAGATCGAAACTCCGGGTGGCCACCACTCGTACGGGTGAGGGGCTCTTTCGGACCTCGACGAACTCACCCGGTTCGAGCGAGCCAATGGCCTGACCGTCGGCCACGATGACGGCCGGCTTGTTGTCGGCGACAAGTCGGATGACCTTGTCGTCGGCGACCACGATCGAGCGGTTGATCGTGAAGTGGGGGGCGATCGGAGTGAGGATCATCACCGGCAGTGTCGCGTCGACCACTGGTCCGCCGGCCGAGAAGTTGTATCCCGTGCTGCCGGTTGGCGAGGCGACCATCACACCGTCGGCCGAGTACGTCAGGTACTCCTCTTCGTTGACGAAGGTCTTCAGTCGCACCATGTGACCGGCTTGAGCGCGCTCCACCACCACCTCGTTAAGGGCGAACTCGTCGATGTCCGAACCCGAAGTCGAGATCTGGAGAGCGAGTCGCTCCGCCACCATGTCGCCCTCGAAGGCTCCCTTGATATCCTCGACGATCTCCGTGGGTGGCACATTCAAGAGAAAGCCCATGCGCCCCAGGTTGACTGCCAGGACTCGAGCTCCGACCTGGTGAGCCAACCGGGCGGACTTGAGGAAGGTGCCGTCACCCCCGAGGCTCACTACCATCGTCGACCCGTCAATATCGGGACGTTGATCGACGTCGAGGAGGTGCAGGGCCGAGGTGAACCCCTCAGCGTCGAGTCGCAGACCCACCTCACGGGCGAGCTGCACCGCGTCGACGCGGTTGCTGAAGGCGGTCAAGAGCAGTTGGGACACGTTCCTCCTCGTTCGCTCAATGGTAGTAACAAAGGTCGTGCCGGCCGGCGCTGGCAGGCCGCGATGTGACCTGTCACCTTCCGATCCGTGAGCACGGGACTATGGAACAGTCACGTCCAGTGGCATCTCACTCCCGCTCTCGCCCGCAACGTTGTCCGGCGTCGTCCAAAAACACGAGCACCTCATCGTCAGTCGTCGGACGAAAGTCCGAATAGTAAAGCCCGACCGCGCGAAAATCGCTCGGCGTCGCGAGACAGACGACCTCGTCAGCCTCCGTGATAACCCGCTGAACGTCGATCGGCCCCACGGGGGCAGCGAAAATGACCTTCGAGGCGCCGGCCGAACGCACCGAGAGGCAGGCGGCGCGCGCCGTCGCGCCGGTCGCGACGCCATCATCGACCACGACCGCGACTCGTCCATGGAGGTCCAGTCGCGACCAATGGCTCCGAAAGAGCAGGATCCGCTCATCCAGGGCATGGCGTTCGCGCCGCTCCACCTCGGCTAGCTCATCCTCACCGACACCGGCCGCCTTGGTCAGGCGTCGGTCCAGGACCCGTACGCCACCTTCGGCGATCGCTCCCATCGCCACCTCGGGCTGGAACGGCACGCCCAACTTTCGTACCACGACGACGTCGAGCGGCACGGAAAGAAGTTGAGCCACCTCCGCCGCGACCGGGACGCCGCCTCGAGCCAGGCCGAGGACGACCACGTCCTGACCACACAGGCGTTCGAGCCTGTCCCCCAGCTGGCGCCCGGCGTCGATTCGGTCCCGATACATGGCCATGTCCTGACCCGTCCTTCCAGACACTTGCTACCCCGACTGACGCCTCGATGTCAAAACGACCTGCGAAGGATCGGGACTTTCTGCGCCAGTGGCCCTGCCGACTCGCGGCTTCGAAGTGTGAGACCATCGAGCGATGAGCATCGACGGGCCACCATCGCCGAGTGCGAACGTGGCGGCCGCCGACTGGGTTCGCGAGCGATTGGGCGCGCCACGCGACAACGTGGTCACGACGATCGTTCCCGCAGGATTCGAGGCCTACGCGCGGATCCTTCACCCCGTCCAGACCCCGTCGTTCGCCGCGACGCTCGTGCGCTGGGGCGAGGTGTCGACATGGAGTGGCGTCACAATGAATCCGCTGGTCCAGTGGCACGATATTGCCCTCCCCTTCGTCAGACCCGTGGCGGAGCCGCCTTGGAGGGGTCAGGGGCCGTCCGAGGGTGGCCTCTTTGGCCCGGACGCGCAGGCGCTCATCGAGCACCTCGCCCAAGCGACCGGAACTGCCGATACGTGCTTCCTCTGCTTCTGGGCCGGGTACGGCGGTGGCGTTGCATACGCGGACCACCCTTCACCGATGCCCGGTCCCTCGCAGCGCCGCGACGAACCTGCCTTGGCCCTGATGCCGTTTCGCGAGTACGTTCTCTACGAACGTCCCCTCCTCGACGCCACCGCCTTCGAAATCGGCGGAAACCATCCGCAGACGCCGAACCTCTGGTGGCCGGCCGATCGCTCGTGGTGCGTGGCGAGTGAGATCGACTGCCAGTCGACCTACCTGGGCGGGTCCCAGGCGTTGATCGACGAGGTGCTCACCGACGACCGGATCGAATCACTTGCCGCAGCGCCCGACGATCCCGTCTACGTCCCGTTCGACGGTTGGCTGGCCGACCTCGTCGAGCGAGTGATCGACGAAGTCATCACGTCGGGTGAGGCCAGCGTGGAGCTGGCCCTCGGCACGGTCGAATTTCGTTGGCGTCCGGCTCGGCGGCGTGGTTGGGGTCATCTCACGACCCGTTCGTCGCGGTCCCATGGGTTGAGTAGCGGCGTTACTCCGGTGGACGCCCGTGACCCCGTTGAGTTTCGCCGCCAGGTACGCTTCTACGTCGAAGGGGCCGTACTTTCATTGGTGAGAATCTGACTGACGATCGGGACCACTTTCAAAGTCATCTGGCGCGATTGACGTATTCCAGTGGAATCTCGTCGCTCTCGGATCGACGGGTGGCAACATCCGGGCACCAGATTCCCGTGCGATACTGGTAAGGAACTGGAACTGGTCAGAGGTTTCCACAGCGGTCGAGGAGGGGGTGTTGGCGTTTCCCGATACGGTGCAGCGACTGGCGCGACAACGTGCTCGGGGCACGTGCGAATGCACGCTGAGTTCGTGCCCCCACTACGGCGGATGCCGTGCTCGGGCGACGGAGTTCCACCACAAGAAGTCCACCGCCCAAGGTGGCGACGACGAACTGACCAACTGCCAGGTGCTCTGTAAGGCCTGCCATCGCCAAGTCCACGCCAAAGCCGAGGGACTGGGACGTCTCTAGAACCTGACCAAGGGACATCGGACTTTACCGAACCTCAACCTCGCACAGTGGGCCCGGCAACATCGGCGACCTCTTCGAACCGTGCCTTGAAGGAGTGCGACCCGAACGAACGTGAACCGGCCAAAGCGCGTTGATCCGTCTGCGAGAGATCGGCCGTCTTCGTTGTCAACCAGTCTCTGTTCAAGGGTGACACCTCTACGGTCGAGTATTGAAACGGCGATTGGCGCCGTCGATCATCTCGGTTGACGCGCCCGTTCCGAAATCCGAGCCACCGCTGTGCGACGCATCGCCGGCTCTATTCGAGTCGGACTTAACCCGCGAAGACCTGGCCGACCATTGCCACGGCCTCACCGTTGGGGACCGCCGGCGAGAAGAGGTAGCCCTGACCCAGTTCGCATCCCAGGCGGCGCAACCGGCTGAACTGCGTGGTGGTCTCGATGCCCTCGGCGAGCATGGTCATATTGAGCTTCTGGCCGAGTGAGATGATCGTCTCGAGCAGTGTGTCGTTTCGCATACTTTCCTGAGCCGGTCGGACGAACGACTGATCGATCTTGATGATGCGCGGACTGAGCGCCGCGAGGTAGGAGAGCGAGGAGAATCCCGTCCCGAAGTCGTCGAGCGCGATGCCGACACCGAGGTGGTTGAGGTGCTCGAGCACCGCCATAGTCTCCGCGATGTCGATCAATGCAACACTCTCGGTGATTTCGAGGATGAGAAGCTCCGAAGGCAGCTCGCTCTCGGCCAGTAGGCGCTTGATCGTCGGCACGAGTCCCGGATCGAGGAACTGGTGAGCCGACAAGTTGACCGTGACATAGGGCCGAGCAGAGCCCGTGCCCAGCCCCGCCCACGATCCCGCTTCGACGATCGCCTCGCGGAGTGCGAAGTAGCCCAACTCGAGGATTAGGTCACTCTGCTCGGCGAGCGGAATGAAGACATTCGGCGGAACCCAACCCCGATCGGGATGGTTCCAGCGCATCAACGCTTCGAACCCGACGACCACCTTGGTCGCGAGTTCGGCAATGGGTTGGTAGTGCATCGAGAGCTCGCCGGCCTGAAAGGCGTGACGCAGCTCCTGGACTAGGGCGAACCGGCTGACGGCGCGCTGATGCATACTCGGAGTGAACACGACGTGGTGGCCCCTCTCGTGGCGCTTGGCCTCGTAGAGTGCTGCGTCGACGTTCTGGATCGTCTCGTCGAAGTTCGCGCTGGTCGCGTCCCAGACCACGATGCCGATGCTGGCGTGCTGTTCGATCGAGGTACCGGCGATCGCGCATGGTTCGGCGATCGCCTTGATGAGCCGTTCGGCCAGCAGCTCCGCCTCATCGCGCGACGTGAGGTTCTCGGCCAAGTACAAGAATTCATCGCCACCGAAGCGACAAAGGGTGTCGGTCGCTCGGGTGACCTTCTCGAGCCGATTGGCCACCGTCGTCAGCAACTGGTCACCTACGAAGTGCCCGTGCGTGTCGTTGACGCCCTTGAAGTCGTCGAGGTCGACCAGCAGGACCGCACCGATGCCGCCCTGGCGGACCACGCGAGCGTGCGCCTGGGCCAGCCGATCCTCGAAGAGGGCCCGGTTCGCGAGCCCAGTCAGTGGGTCGTGAAGTGCCTGGTGGGAAAGCTGGGCCGCGAGCAGTCGTTCCTCGGTGATGTCTCGCTCCGAGAAGACGAAGTAGAGGATCCGACCCGCGGCGTCGCGGGCCGGTGCTCGCGACACCTCGACCTCGATGACCCGGCCGTCCTTTCGCAGGTAGCGCTTCACGTAGCGCTCCTGCTCGGTCTCACCGGCGATCATCCGATGCAGCGTCTCCTCGGTGATGCCGACGTCCTGGGGATAAGTGAACATCGTCGAGTCGCAGCCGAGCAGCTCCTCCTTAGAGAAACCGACCATCTGGCAGAATGCGTCGTTCACGTCGATGAGCCGATCATTCGCGTCGGTGAAACTCATCGGCGCCATGTTGCTCTCGAAGGCGACGCGGAAGCGAAGTTCCACGTCGGCGCGAGCCCGCTCGAGGGCCCGCTGCGCGCTGTTGTCGCGAACGGCGCCGAGCACCCACGACTTGCCCTCGAGAGCGAGTGGCGCGATAGCGAAGTCGACCGACAACTCACTGCCGTCCTTGCAGAGCACCGTCAGGTCTAGATCGCTCCAGATGAACGACGTGTTGGGGTCGATCGAGTGCTGGCGACGGACCATGAACTCCATGTCGCGCAACCGAGGCGGTACGAGCATCTTGACGTCTTCGCCCACCAAATCCTCACGGCAGTAGCCCGTCATCGCCGCTAGATGGTCGTTGACGTAGTGCATCACTCCTCGCCCGTCCAGGAGAGCGACGCCGTCCGGCAGTGCTTCGAGCAGTCCCTCCCAGGAGATCGGGTGCTCATCGAGGAAGCTCGTGAACCGGCCGACTCGCTTCGCCGGCGGCTTCGGGGCGCGCTCGACCCTCGCCGATGTCGACTGGCCCGTTGGGGCATGACGATGGGAGAGATCAGTCACCAAAATACGGTAGGCCCGAGGAATGTGGCAATCATCAACTGGCGAACAACATCGCGACAACTTCACGACGGCGTAGACCGTGGAGTCAGGGATTACGCGATGCTGAGACCGCCCCTATCACGGTTCGGCGAAGTTGTCGATCCGAGCTCAGCAAGTCGTTGACACCGGCGGTTATCAAACATTGGTCGGGCGCATCGCCTCGACGAAGCCGTAAAAGAGCGCATCGATTGGCCCCTCAGCCCCTCGCTTCAGAGCGCCGTCCGCCTTGAGCACGTGCCCGCACTCTCCTCCCCAGGAGGTCATCGCGAGCTCATTTGGGATTTTTTTTTTTGCTGTTGCCGGATTCCTCGTCCTCTTCCCCCGCGAAGTCCGGCGGGGACTCGCCAAAGAGGTCCGGGCGACGGTCCATGGCTTCCTCGATTTCGAGGATATGGTCGTGCAGGAATCCCTCCAGATCGGCGCGCCAACGCTGGGCGCCCTCCGGGGAGTCGAAGGACTCCTTCATGCGGTCGGGCGCCAGGAGGAGCTCCAGTCCGGCCACCTCTCCGGCGAGGTAGCGCAGTCGCAGAAAGTCCGCGAACTTGACCGCCGGGAGATGGGACGTCAGGGGCTCAAAGTCCGGCAGTTCGGCACGAACCGCGTCCTCTCTCAAGAAGGCCGATGTCAACAGTAACGAGAGGACCTGTTCATCCGGACTCTCCGAGACGCCGGTGAGGCTCTTGCCAATGTTGTCGCGTCCTCTCCCCGAGCCTCCAAAGACGTCCTGCACGATGGCGCCGACGTTCGCAATGATCCCGAGGAAGCGCAGTGCGACCAGTCGTGAGCTGATGATCTCCTTGTCGTCGAGCTGCTCGACGACCTTTGTGTAGGGAGTCTCCATGTTTGTGCGCATCGCGATTGTCGCAGCGACTCCGGTACGACGGCCGACGGAGAATCGTGAGCGGCCTATGGTCGAGGCGGTGGTCGGACCGGCGAAAAGATCGACCGAGTCGACATCCAACAACGAGAGATCTCCCCGCAGAAGGTCGATCAAGAGCCCGGCGAAGTCAATGTAGAGCTCTGAGCCACGGGCCAACTGGCGACGCGCGGAGGCCAGTGATGGTCCCACCTTCAGATGCTGAAAGAAGACCTCTTCAAGAACATCGCGCTCGACCACCACTTCCTCAATGTCACTCCGAGTGTTTCCCACTACTCGGGTCTCTCGCACCTGCTCGTCCCATCGCCCAGCCTTCCTCAACAGGAACGCCCTCACGAGGTCGAGCTCCACGTCGTGGCCCTCCCACCACAACCGCCACGCCAGCTCGTCAAGCTGCTTCGTCGACTCTTTCAACTGCGAGATCCGCAGCAGACGCTCGGCCGTGCCGGCCGGATACATCGACGTATGGCCTCGACCCCCGCTGGGACCGTGGAACGGTTGATTCACCAGCCGGCGACGATGCAACCGGGCCAACTGCTCGCGGGTGACGTCGAAGCCAGCGAGTTTCACATAGTCCAGAATGTCCGGGACCGACTCCCATGACCACGGCTCCCCATTCCAACTCACTCCAAAACCTTAGTAACGACGATGTCGCAAAACGGGGATTCGACTGCGCTATCGTCCGACAGCGTCGACTCGATTCCGGTTGAGGAGGTTGAGGGTCAACCGCGACAACTCGCGACGTCGCTGATCAGTGTGCCACCGTACAGTGGGACGTATTCGCACTGACGTCGACGAGCGAGGAGAGGCGCTGGCGCAGTCCGGCCGAACGGAGGGAAACCGTGGTCCCAGCGACATCTCGGATGCCGTGGCAGGTCTCGTTCGCGCTGCTCGCGGCGATTTGGGGTTGCTCGTTCTGGTGGATCAAGCTCGGTCTGGCGTACCTCTCACCGGTCGAAGTGGCCTTCACGAGGCTGCTGCTGGGCGCAACCGTGCTGCTGGTGCTGTGTGCCGCGACGGGCACCCGACTTCCCCGCCGTGTCGCCACTTGGCGACACCTAGCGGTCGTGGCGCTCCTCTTGAATAGCGTTCCGTTCACCCTCTTCGCGTATGGCGAGACGCACGTGACGTCCGTGCTCGCCGGCATCATTAACGCCATGACGCCCTTGGCGACTCTCGGGGTCGTGTTGGTCGCCTTCCCTGAGGAGCATCCCACTCGCGCGCGTCTTCTCGGCCTCACTACCGGCTTTCTCGGGGTGCTAGTGGTGCTCGGCGTCTGGCAGGGATTGAACCATGGAGAGGTTCTCGGAGTGCTCGCGTGCTTCGGCGCAGTGTGCTGCTACGGCGTCGCCTTCCCCTACACCCGGCGCCATCTCTCAGGCGTGGCGGATGGTCCCCTCGCCAAGGCGACCGGACAGGTGGTCGCCGGCACACTCTTCCTCGTGCCCGTGCTCGTCGTCAGTGAGATGGTCCGCCAACCAATGCACCGTGGACCACTCAATGTCGGCACTATCGTTGGCATGTCGGCGCTCGGGGTCCTCGGATCCGGACTCGCCTACGTGCTCAACTTCCGAGTCGTCGACGCGGCCGGTGGCTCTGCGGCCAGCGCCGTGACGTACCTCACGCCGGTGTTCGCCGTGATCGTCGGGGTGAGCTTCCTCGGTGAACGGCTCAACTGGTACGAGCCGGTGGGCGCCCTCGTCGTGCTCATCGGGGTAGCGTTCAGCCAAGGACGGGTTCGACTCGATTGGCGAAGGGCTCGCCACTAGCCACGTATGCAATGCCTCGCCGCCCCTCAGGTCAGTGGCACGTCGCACCATCGGCGGCGATCTGGTCAACGGGGACCTCACGGATTGCTCCAACCCGTCAACTGAAGGTCAGTCTTTCGCACTTCCCCGTAAGGCGGTAGCAGTCGGCCTCGACTCGCCGACCCGACCGTGGTCGAACCGTCTCAGCGTCGCGGCTCCTGACCGCGCTTCGCCGCCTCCCATAGTTGAATCTCGGTCGGGTGATCGCGATGACGTCCAGCTTTGTTGTCGGCGAATTTGCGCATCGACGCGAGCCCGATCAACACGATGATGAGTCCGACAATGATGAGTCCGAATCCTCCGAAGTAGGTCCAGACAATGTGGATGCACTCCCTGCTCATCCCATAGCTGGCGAGGCGACCTCGATTCGCGTTACAGGCGTTGTCCTTGGACTGTTCGATGGTGATGAGGAAGAGTCCCACACCCATCGTGGCGAGGCCCAGAAGCACGGCGAACCGCTTGAACATGGGTTCAAGGTACCCCGTCACCGATGCCTATGCGGTCTTTCCATCGGATGTGTCAGAGAATTGTCATTTGTACGATCGGCCATTGGTCGACACGTGCGGACCAATCGAGACACTGACCTGCGTCTCACCCATCAATACGTTGCGTCGCGTCATCAACTGTCGAGGAATTGGACACTGCGAACCTCCTCGGATCGCACTCCGCTCCCGAAACGCGGGCGCCATACCAGTCGTCGCACGTATGGTCGAGCCGCGCGGACCCCATCGACAGCACCGACGTTGACCACCAGCGCGGCGGTGTGTGACTCACCAAGGTCTATCTCCTCGAGCCAGAGGTTGTTGGTCGGCCCCTCACCAGACGCGTCGCCGAGGCCGGCGCCTCGACACTTGACCATGGCCTCGTGACGCACCCAGGATCGAAAGAACGCCCGCGTCCGATCCTGGGGTGACGCAATCATCGCCAGACGAACCGCCTCGTCGCCCAGCACACGCTGAGCGATCTCGCCCTCGTGCAGCCCCTCACGAATCCTTTCGACGTCGACGCCGACCTCACGGCCGAAAGCCACTGCGAGCAGCGCCGTGGGACCGCTGTGCGAGATGTTGAAGTGAAGGTTCTCACCAACTCCCTCCAGCGCTGGCTTCCCCGAATCTCCGAGTCGAAAGACAATCTCGGACGACGAAATTCCGACGTACGACGCCAGCACCTCGCGCATCACTCCTCGCGCGTGCCCCCATCGTTGCGCGTCGATCACGCCAAGGAATCGAGCCATGCGACGGCGTTCTTCCGCGTTCAGCGCCGCGCACAGCGCGCTCGACGCGCAATCCCCCAGCCCATCCAGTCCGATCAACCAGACGTCGACGGGCTTCGTGTCGTGAGTCGACGCGGTCGTTGGGTTGGAATCAGTCCACACGTGCTGCACCCGTCTGCCTTTCGATAGCGACGTCGATGAGCTTTTCGATGGAATCGGCCAACGCGCCCACCGTCGGCTCACGCAGCATCCCACTGTGCGTCCCAGCCACCACTCGGTGCTCAATCCCGCCGACCTCGAGTCCGTACCATCGAGAGAACTGCATCCGTTGGTGATCGACCGCCTCGTCCGACGCGTGTACGAGCACGACCGAGGCGCGCAGCGGGCCGGCGCGGTAGCGGGCGGCGTTCTCGTGGGCGACCCGGAGCACGTCGTCGCGGCGACGCTCGGCGAGTGAGGCGACCGATCCTCGAGTGGCGAAATTGAGCCAGCCCATGGACAGGTCGAAGAGCGTGGGTCGCTGAGCCGGCTTGCGCGTCCGATGGAGTTGGCGAGCGCTGCGGATCTCCGGTGTCGGCGGCGCAAGGAACGTCGTTTGAAGACCCATCTCCTCGGGGCCACTGACCCAGGCCCAATGGAACAGCCCCTTGTGACCGGGAGACTCGGCATCCTCGAGCGGATACGCTCGGCGGACGTCGTCGCGTGCCAAGTACGCCGCGTAGACGTAGCGATTGATCGCGGTCCCATCGTGCTCCGTCACCGTTTCGCCCAACCACGTGACGAATCGGTCGGCGTCCGCGCGATCAACAAAGACGTCGCCCAATGCGACTCCGTCAACGGCCCCACGAAGTCGCGCCTCGTGCATGACCAGGTCGTACTCGACGCCATTGGCCAAACGACGGGTCTGCCAGAGCGGGCCACCCGAGTCGATCGATACGAGGAGGGCCACATCCTCCCGCTCGGACTCAATGCGCCGAGCCATCTCGTAGGCGACGAGGGAGCCAAAACAGCGGCCGCACAAAAGGTAGGGACCACGAGGCTGAATCCGTCGGACCTCACGGACATAGTGTCGAGCCATCGACTCGACACTTCGGTGCAGTGGCGCAGAGCTGTCCAGACCGAAGGGCTGCAACACGTAGAACGGCTGGTCGGGACCGAGGCGTCGCGCGAGCGGACCGAATCCCACGACGTTGCCGTCACCCGCCGTCACCGCGAACAGTGGTGGGCGCCCACCCGTCGTCGTGAGCGGGACCAGCGATCCAATGGACGCGTCCCAGCCATCGGATCGCAAGAGCTCGGCCATCTTGGCCACCGTCGGAGCCTCGAAGATCGCCGCGAGTCGCACGCGGGCTCCGGTGGAGCGCTCAATCGCGGCCAGCAACTCGACCGCCAGTAGTGAGTGTCCGCCCAAGTCGAAGAAGTCGTCATCGAGGCCGATGTCACGAATACCCATCACCTCTTGGAAGATCGATACGAGCGTGTTCTCAAGTCGGCTGGCGCCGCTGATCGAGCGGGCCGCTATCGCCCCCCTCGAATCCCCGGTCCCATCCGGGTCGTCGAAGAACCACGTCGAGTGGGGGGCGGGCAATCGGTCCAGGTCGACCTTGCCGTTGGCCCGCAGAGGGATCTGATCCAGCCAGACGAAGAAGTCGGGCACCATGTAGCGCGGCAGCGACGCGTGCAGGTAACCGCTCAGATCGCCGTCACTGGGTGTCGTGACCGATGAATTGACGTTGGCACCTAGGTCGGCGGTGACCAGTGGTGCCGCACGAACCAGATACGCAACCAACTGTTTGTCGTCGCGGCGGTTCTGGACCGGTTGGACGTAGGCCTGGGCCACCAGCGGATGGTCCATCAACGCGGCCTCCGCCTCGGCCGGCTCGACCCGAAATCCGCGGATCTTGACCTGACGATCGGAGCGACCCAGAAATTCGATGAGACCTGCTGTGCTGCGCCGAACCAGATCACCCGTTCGGTACAACCGGTCGCCTAACCGTCCACCAAAGGGATTCTCCACGAATCGCTCGGCCGTCAGATCCGGCCGACCGAGGTAGCCGAGGGCAACGCCGTCGCCCCCGATCCAC
>JANXWA010000015.1 GCA_025351385.1 Acidimicrobiales bacterium
CCCCGATATGCGTCAAGCCACGGCCGCAGTTCGTTTGTCCAAGGCGGATCACCGTCCAAGAATTTTGTCACGACGTCGTCCCACATCAACGCCAAGCGTTGCAAAGCTGGATGCTTCGAAATGTCGGCCACAGTATTGACCTTACGGCATCAATGTTCCGTTCGGAGTCACAGCCTTCCACCAAGATCGACCTGACCATTCCATTCCTGCGCAGATCTAGGCCCACCGAATGCCTTGATCGATGGCCTGACCCAGAACACCCCGTATACGTTGGACCGTGGAGACTGAAAGTCCGCTGTCCAACTTCGTTGAGAGCAGTCGGTCGACGTCGACGGTCGTGAGGTTCACAATCCTCTTACTGCCCAGTATCGGAATGATGTGATGTTTCGCAATCGTCCAGTAGCTCAGCGCGGCACTCGGAGCCACCTGGTGTCGCAGGACGTCGTCGTGCCACTGGTTGAGCAATTGAGCCACCGTCATTTTCATGTCGGGAGCAGGCAGTCCGTCGTCCAGTTGTCGTTGGAGCTTCTTGAGTTTGCCGACCACCTCAGCCCTGGTCTTCGCCGACACGGTCTTGCGAACTATTCGTCCATTGCTGTCGCGCCCGATGGTCACGACGCCGAGCCAGCGTCTATCCGACGACCGCTGATAAATTGATCCCTCGCCGTTGCCTCTAGAACTTGCCGCAGTGCCCCGTTTTCTCGTTGCTGACACAACTGCTGACAACGGTCGCTCGAGGCGTGTATTTCGTTAAAAGTGGTCGCAGGCCACTGGCTCTCACCAGGGATTTTGTTAGTGGGCCGTGCAGGACTTGAACCTGCGACCCCTTGCGTGTCATGCAAGTGCGCTACCAGACTGCGCCAACGGCCCCTAAGGGTCTCTACCCTACCATCCACCGCTTCACTCCCGGGCCTTCGCAGTCGCAGTCAGCGGCTCTCGAAAGACTCCACGAAATCGTTGGGATCGGTCGCCAGCGACAGCGAAGCCTGTCCGGCATTGTTGGCCACGACCTGCTCGAGGAAGATCTCGACCGCCGCCCGTGCGTCGCTAAGAGCGTCGTGCCCGCCTTGGATCACTCCGTAATGACGACAGAGGTACTCCTGACCCCGGCGGGGACGGAGTTCGCGACTCGGCTCAATCGCGAGGTCGTGGTCGATCACGTCGATGATCCGCAGCACCGAGAGATCGAAGTACTCGTCATTCAACTCCCTGCCGAGCACGGAGATCGAGCTACGTCGCAGCATCTCGAGGTCGAAACCCACGACATTTGAGCCGATGATGTGGGCTCCGAGCTCGTGGTAGTCGTGAAGGATCTGAATTGCACGGGTGAGTCCGGCTTCGACTGTGTAGACGGTCTCGGTGGCCCTCTTCGCTTCGAGGTCCTCGATGGAGAGGCCGTGGACCCGTCGGGCGCCGGCCGTGATTGGCCGGTCCGGCAGGACGAAGAACTGCTCGGACCAGACGGGCACGCCGAAGCGGTAGGCGCAGAAGCCGTAAGAGATGGCGCGCTCGCTCGAGACGCTGAGTCCCGTAGTCTCGGTGTCGAAGCCCAGGATCAGTTCGGGGACACGCTGATATCTCTTCGCCACGGGCCCATCCTTGCAGTTTCGTGTGACGTGGCGTCAACGACCTCCAATCCGATCTCCTCCCCGACGTTTTGACGGGCCGACACCTGTGCGCAAGAGTGTCGCCATGAGCAAAAAGGTGATCATTATTACGGGCGCGTCAGCCGGCATCGGCCAGGCCTGCGCCGATCGATTGGCGAAGGCCGGATGGACGGTCGTCGGCGCGAGCCGGCGAGGTTCGTCCGGCCAGTCTTGGCAAGGAATGGTGATGGACGTCGACAATGACGAATCAGTCGCCCAGGGCTTCGCGCAAGTGCTCGCCGAGCACGGTCGAATCGACGCCGTAATCGCCGGCGCCGGCTGGGGGCTGGCGGGCGCTGCGGAGCAGACACCGATTGCCGACGCCAAGGCCCAGGTCGAGACGCTCTTGTGGGGTGCGGTGCGGTGTGCCCAGGCGGCTTTGCCCACATTTCGCCAACAAGGGGGCGGACGGATCGTCCTGATCGGATCGATTGGCGGCGTCATCGCCCTGCCCTATCAGGCGTTCTACAGCGTCGGAAAGTTCGCCCTCGAGGGCTACGCCGAGGCCCTGGCGTACGAAGTGGAGCCGTTCGGTGTCCAGGTGACCATCATCGAGCCGGGCAACTTCAAGACCGACTTCACCCAGAGCCGGCGGACCATCGTTCCGTCCGGTGACGACCCCTACCGCGCCGCGCGCGAGAGGGCCATCGGGACCATGGAGCGCGACGAGGTCCACGGCGCCGGCCCGGCTGACGTCGCCAAAGCCATCGAGCGGGTACTGGACTCCAAGAGGCCACCGCGGCGAGTCTCGGTCGGCAAGATGGGCGAGCGGGTCGGTGTCATGGCCAAGCGCCTGCTGCCCTTCCGGCTCTTCGAGAAGTCGGCGCGCGGCGCACTCGGCGTCTAACAACTTCCGCGGTCGGATGATCGATCGCCTTCGCCTCTCCTCGGCAGTCTGACCGTGATCCTCAGGCATCGCCCACGTCGACGATCGCCGGTGCGACGAAGTCGCCGCGACAGGAAGGCACTATTCCCCGTATGGTGAGGAAATGAAACTACACACCCTGGGCCGCACTGGAATGAAGGTCAGCCCGCTCTGCCTGGGCGCAATGATGTTCGGCGAGTGGGGCAACCCCGACCACGACGACTCCATCCGGATCATCCACCGCGCCATTGACGCCGGCATCAACTTCATCGACACCGCCGATGTCTACTCCCAGGGCGAGTCCGAGATCATCGTCGGCAAGGCCCTGTCTTCTCTGGACCGCACGAAGATCGTCCTCGCCACCAAGGTCCATGCCCAGATGGGCGACGACCGCAACGCCCAGGGCAACTCGCGACGCTGGATCATCGCCGAGTGCGAGAGCAGCTTGCGTCGCCTCGGCACTGACTACATCGACCTCTACCAGATCCACCGCCCCGACGAGTCGACCGACATCGACGAGACCCTGGGGGCACTGAGCGACCTGGTCCACGCCGGCAAGGTCCGCTATATCGGCAGCTCGACCTTCCCGGCCGAGCAAATCGTCGAGGCCCAGTGGGTCGCCGAGCGCCGCGGCCGCGAGCGCTTCCGCTGCGAGCAGCCGCCGTACTCCATCCTCGTGCGCGGCATCGAGCGCGACGTCCTGCCGACCGCACAGGCCTACGGCATGGGCGTCATCCCCTGGAGCCCGCTCGCCGGAGGATGGCTCTCGGGAAAGTTTGGCGCCGGCCAGGAGAACGTCAGCCGAAGGGCCGCTCGGATCCCCGCCCGCTACGACCTTTCCCTCCCGGGCAACCAGCGCAAACTCGAGATCGTCACCGAGTTGGCGGGACTGGCCGACGAGGCGGGAATCACCTTGATCGAACTGGCCCTCGCCTTCGTGCTCGAGCACCCGGCGATCAGCGCCGCGATCATCGGGCCGCGCACCATGGAACAACTGGAGTCCCAACTCTCGGCGCCGGACGTGCGACTGGATACGGCCGTCCTCGACCGAATCGACCAGATCGTCCCTCCGGGCACCAACGTCAACCTTGACGACGCCGGGTGGACCCCCTCGGTTCTCGCCAACGCCCGCAAGCGTCGTCGCAGCCGCTAGACCAGGGACTCCCCTCTCCACTGACGCCAGAGCACCTCGGCGATTCTCACGCACTTCTTATCTGGCGGCAACGGAGGCGACGCCTGACCCCGTCGAGCGACCAGTAAAGTTGGCGGGTGAAGTTCAATCAGCGCTCCGGGCTCAACTTGATGGTGTCGGGAACCATCATCGCTGGGACCCTGTTCGTGGCCCCGTTGGCCTCCGCCGCGAACGGAGCCCAATCGACTACGAAAATCCCTGGTCAGGACCGGAGCACTTCACTCTCGTCGAAGACTATCCACGTCGCCTACACGATCCGCCTCGAGGACCAGTTACTGGCCGCGCTGCGCTACCTTCCCGTGAACTTCAAGCCCGCCGTGAAGGGTGGCACCACGACCACGACGACCACGACGACGTCAACGACGTCCACTTCAACGACCTCGACCACGTCGACCACCACGACGGTCCCGTCGAGCACGACTACCTCCGAACCAACCACGACGACCGCTCCGACGACCACCACCACCGTCAAGAAGCCGACCAAGCCCTCCACAATCCTGCGCACCACAAAGCTGCTGAAGGGCAGTTACGTATGGCGCTTCAACGCGATCAAGATGCTCAAGCCCCAGTGGAGGGTCGGGACGGACAACATCGTCCTGCGCGGCGCCCTCATGCACTTCCAGTCGGTCCACGGCCTGGCGTCCACTGGCGCAATGGACACCGCCACCTGGCAGACGCTCCTCGCGGCGGCGCTGCGAGGCCAGTACGACCCCGCCGCTTACAACTACGTCGTGGTGACCCAGGGCCTCCCTCAGCACCTGGACCTCTACGTGAACGGCCACCATACTTACACCTCGCTCGTCAACACCGGCATCAGCGTGGCCCCGACCGAAAACGGGACGTACCCGGTGTACGTGCGCTACGTGACGACGACCATGTCGGGCACCAACCCCGACGGCACGAAGTACCACGACCCGGGCATCCCGTGGACCTCGTACTTCCACGGCGGGGACGCGCTGCACGGCTTCATCCGCGGTAGTTACGGCTGGCCCCAGAGCCTGGGCTGCGTCGAGATGCCCTTCGCCAACGCCGCCAAGGTCTGGCCCTACACTCCGATCGGCACTCTCGTCACCGTCAAGTAGGTCAACCGACGCTGACGACGCTCTTCGTCGTCAGGCCTCGAGTTGCGCCTCGAGCGACCGCACGGTCCCGATGAACTCGTCGATCATCGCGTAGACCACCTGGGCCGACGTCAAGGTCTCATTCATCGAGCCGACGATCTGGCCAACGAAGTAGTTGGCGAGCTTCTCGGCGCCGGAACCGGGGGTGAAGGCCGCCCGGTCGATCCGTGCGATGGCCTCATTGACGAGGATCGGCTGCAGCGGCATGCCGAGGGGCGCGAGCTTCGACGGGTCGTCCCACTCGTCGGTCCAGGCCGAGCGCAGTTGGCGCGCCGGCTTGCCCGTGCGCGACCTCGACCGCACCGTGTCCGACGAAGTCGCGGCGAGGAACTTCGCCTTGACGACCGGGTGGGTCTCGGCCTCCACGGTCGTGAGCCACACCGAGCCGCACCACACGCCCGCGGCGCCGAGCGCCATGGCGGCGGCCATCTGGCGTCCCCGCCCGATGCCGCCGGCTCCGAGTACCGGTACCGGCGAGACGGCGTCAACGATCTCGGGGATCAGCACCATGGTGCCAATCTCGCCAGTGTGCCCTCCGGCTTCAGCGCCCTGCGCGATGATGACGTCGACGCCGACGTTGACGTGGCGCTGCGCGTGTTGGGCCTTGCCCGCGAGCGCACCGATGAGTCGGCCCTCCTCCTTCGCGCGCTCGATCATGTGCGGGGGTGGCGGGCCGAGGGCGTTCACGACCATCGTCGGCCGGTGGGCCAGGGAGACCTCGAGGAGCTGGTCGGCCTGACCGGCGGAGAACGGGGCGGCGACGCCCGACGTGTCGTAGCGGGGGGCGGCACTCTCGTCGGGCAGGGCCGGCACGTCGTAGCGGCGAAGGATGTCCTCCACGTAGGCAATGTGCTCGGAGGGGATCAACTCGCGGATCGCGTCGAGAGTGAAGCCGCCCTGGTCCGATCCGGCGTACTTGGCGGGCACGATCACGTCGACGCCGTAGTGGTGGTCCCCGATCTCGGCCTCGATCCACTGGAGATCGACCTCTAGCTGCTCGGGCGTGTGGGCCACGGCCCCGAGAACCCCGTACCCGCCGGCCTTGGAGACCGCGGCCACCACGTCACGGCAGTGGCTGAAGGCGAGGATCGGCACGTCGATACCCAGCATGTCGGTGATGGCAGTTCTCACGTCTCCTCCGATTCGATGGCGGCCCCCGGGCCGGTCAATACCACCCTAGAGAACGTCGACGTACGGCGCGAAAAACCGCTACGCGATGAAGTACTCGCTGAGATACTTCTCGCCCTCGTCGGCGCAGATCGTCACGATGGTGGACCCGGCTGGCAGTTCGTCGCGCAGCCGCTGGGCCGCCACGAGGTTGGCACCGGAGCTCGGCCCCACGAGCAGCCCGTGCACCGCCGCCAACCGTCGCATCTCGGCCTCGGCGTCGTCGCTGTGCACGTCAATCACCCGGTCGACGATGGCCTGGTGGCGCTGGTAGATGAGCGGGATGAAGCCGTCCGAGATCCCCTCGATGCGGTGCAGACCCGTGTCGCCGCAGAGAATTGTGCACGATTCGCTCGGCTCGAGGGCGACGATCAGCACGTCGGGGTTGGCCGCTCGCAGGGCCTGCCCGACGCCGATCAGGGTCCCGCCCGTGCCGACTCCCATGACGAAGGCGTCAGGGAGGCGACCGTCCGGCAACTGGGACAACAGCTCGGGGCCGAGCCAGGTCCGGTTCTCCTCAACGTTCCACTCCGACTCGAACTGATGGGGGGCGAAGTGTCCCGGCTGGTCACCCAGACGCGAGGCCACCTCCAGCGCCTCGTTGACGTGGAAGTTGCCGACGTAGTGGACCTGGGCCCCGAAGGCGACCGAGATGGCCGTGCGCTCGGGGCTCAGTCCCTCGGGCATGACGACCAGCATCTTGTAGCCCTTGACCGCAGCGACCATGCTCATGGCGTTGCCGGTGTTGCCGCTCGAGGCCTCGACGATCGTGTCACCGGGCTTCAAGAGGCCCTCGCGCTCGGCCCGCTCGATGATGTAGCGGGCCATTCGGGCCTTGATGGAGCCCGAGGGGTTCAGATACTCGAGCTTCACCCAGATGCCGTCGATCTCGATCAGGGGCGTCGAGCCAATCGCGTCGAGGATCGTCGCCTTCGATTGTCCTGCGGTTGCCACGCTGCCCCCCGGTCCCGGAAATTCCCCTCCCCCACAGTAGGTCCGCGACGAGTGACGACCGCGACGGCCGGATCACGGTCCCGGAGGGAGCGACGACTGACCTACCTGCACTGGCGTGACGTCGGTCGACCTCGCCCATTCACTGGGCGGCACCACAATGTCCTGCGCTGCAACGCCACGTGACAGATTCTGACTTAGGTCCCACTCAAGCCACGAAGCCTCGCCAGTAGCGTTCTAGTGAATCGCCACTGTTCGCCGTTCGCCTGGTCGTGCCACGAGGGTCGAGAGTCATGAGGCCGTACCTCTCGGCGATCGACTTGGGGATCGCGAAGCCACGATCGAGTGAGCGAAGTGGCTGGTCACTAAGGAGGCCGCGTGAACGCACGAAGGTGGCTGAAGAAAGCGACGGTGGGCGCCTTCATCGTGGTGCTCGTCACGGCGCTGTTAGTGACGAGCCACGAGAGTCCGTCAACTGCCACGAACACCACGGTCCTCTACCTCGACATCGGTGCCTCGGTGTCGGTCGGGGTCCAACCGACTCCCGTCGTTCCCCACGGCCAACCGACCAATCGAGGCTACGCGAATCGCCTCGTCACCCTTGAGGCCGCCAAGGGGGTCACGCTCAAGCTGACCCAACTTGGATGTCCCGGTGAGTCCATCGCCACAATGCTCCACGGGCCGGACCCCTGCTACCTGGCGCCGGACACGCAACTCTCCGACGCGGTCGCCTTCCTACGCGCGCATCACAACGCGGTCACGTTGGTGACCGTCGACCTCGGATTCAACACCCTCGACGTCTGCTTCCGACACATCGACATCGACTTGACGTGCGTCAATCCCCAACTGGCCATTCTTCGCCAGCAGCTCGCCCAGGTGATGCGGACGCTGATCCGCGCGGCCGGCAGTCACGTCACCTTCATCGGGGTCGGCCACTACAACCCTTACCTCACCAAGGCTGTCAAGGAGGGCGCCTCCGAGGTGTTCGCCGGCAACAGCGTGACCGCGATTCGACAGATGAATCAGGCCTTCGCCCAGGTCTACGGCTCGTTCAGTATTGCCATGGCGGACGTGGCGTCGGCCTTCCACGAATCGGACACCCACCGCATCCCCAAACCCGGGCACGAGGCGGTGCCCGCGAACGTCCACTACGAGTGCTCCTTCACCTGGATGTGCTCACCGCGCCCCTACGGACCGAACATCCATCCCAACGACGCGGGCTACCAGGCGATCGCCGGAGCCATTGCGAAGGTGCTGCCGGCAACGTTCTGACGTCGTGCCTCAACCACCACCAATGACACGGAATACGGCTCCCGACCGACCGGAGTTGCATCTATCGCCTCCCCGAGGTTGGCTCAGCCCGACCGTCCGCATCAGCTGACGGATCAGTAGCCAAACCGTTCTCGAGGAGGCGATAGACGCAACGGCGCTTCCCGACCATCGATCGGCGAAGCGACCAACGTGGGTACGGACGAATTCAGTCTCCCGAGTTGAGGTTGACCGAGCCGTCCAACTGGGTCCCGTGATCGCCCTGCAAACCGCTGAGGTTCGAACCGCTCGCCAGCGCGCTCGAGGTGTCCGTCGAGTCAGAGGGGTCATCGCTCGAGGTGGACTGACTGTCGCTCACGTCGGACTGGCTATCGTCCTCAGTGGCCTGGACGGTGGTCACTGTCGTGAGTCCGGTGCTCGCGCCGGTTTGACTGTCGTCGGCGACGTCATCAGAGTCGCCGGAATTGGACGGAGCCGGCAACGTCACGACCGGAAGGACCGTCGTTGTCGTCGTCGGCGTCACCGTCGTCGTTGTCGTCGGCGTCACCGTGGTGGTGGTCGTCGCGTCGTGTGAGTTTTGGCTCGCGTTGATGGGCGAGGAGTCACTCGTGGCGAATGCCGTACCGGCAACGGCCAACGTCAAGACGGCCACCGTGGTCACTGCCGCAGTTCGAAATGCCAACATGATTACTCCCTTGTCGAGATCGGCATTTCCAATCCCTTCATCACATTCATCGTTCTCACCGAGCGCGCGTCACGGAATACTCGAGAATTGGCAAGCTTTCGTTGATAGTTGTTCATAGTTAGACACAAAGACGCTTGCGCCAAGGACGCTCACCGGGCGAATCGACACGCTGACGCGACGGATCCACAACGGCTCGTCGCATCATGGTCTCGGTCCACCTCTGCGCACCTCTAGTGATGCACGGCCCGGGTGCCGACGGAGTCGTGCCCGCGTTCCGGCGACGCTCGACGAGCCACAACTCTCCGACGGGCCTGTTCGTCCTCGTCGGTCGACGTCGACCCGAGACGACTGGGGATTGCTCGCTGGCGGTCCACCAGAGACCGGAGGGACGGTCACGGTCGTCGTCTAATGTTCGGAATTCAACGTGGTGGTGGTGCTCGGATAAAAATGGTCGCCACCGTCGCTGTTCGGCGTCGTGGTCGGGACGAGTTCCGTGGGACTCGGCACCGTGAGGGTCGGGGTCAGTGGAATCGAGCCGGAATGATTGGCGTCGGAGGAGTCGTGATCCGACGAGTTGAGGGTCGTGATGGTGGTCTTCGGAGTGTTGTGATCGCCATCAGAGTTGTCGTTCGTCGCTGGCACGGTGGTTGACGTCGTCACTGGAGACAGTTGCGAGTCCCCGAGGCCGGCCTCGTTCAAGAGGCTACGTGCGGGCACTCGAATCTGAGCCAGGTCGACGTCGTTGAGGCTCTTCAGATCGTGTTGCAGCTGACCGCCCCAGCGAGCTTGCGCCTTGCGGTTCCCTTGCACGATCGATGTCTTCAACTGGTTCAGGTTCTGTCGGGCCTGGTACAGGCCGGGCGACGTCACCGGGAGACCCAAGTCGTAGGCGATGTTGCGGGTCGGTCCGGGCAGCGTGTCGG
>JANXWA010000035.1 GCA_025351385.1 Acidimicrobiales bacterium
GGCCTACCGGTGCTGGACGAGCAACGCGCGATCTATGGGAATGCGAAGGCCGCGTACAAGAAGATCCTCAAGACCATCAACGGGTGCCACCGAGTCGTGGGGCTGTCCACTTCGGGCCACCAGGTCACGGGGACGGTCACGCCGATGAAGTTCTCGCGCTTCGGCAATGTCAGCTCGACCTACTTGCTGGTCCTAACGTCGATCGGCGTCACGCTCCACTACGACTACCTGATTGTTCGCAAGAACTCCGTCGTCGCCGGCATCCTCGAGGCCGACTACCCGTCGGTCAACGCCGCACAGTTCAAGAGCCTCGCGACCATCGCCGTGAGGAAGATCAAGTAGGCCGACTGCGCGGTCTTTCGACGCGGTCCGACACGCCACGTCGTCGACCGAGCCCTATTAGCGACGCACCTTCAGGTTGAGGACAAGTCCGAGAGCGATGAAGATCCATACCCACGCCTGTGCCCAACCGGTCAGATGGAAATCGAAGCGCGCGGCCCGGGGGTCCGACGTGACCGGACCGGACGGCGACACGCCGACGTCATCTCCCTTCCAACCCCATGGGTATTCGGGGGTGAGCATCAACATGTAGGCCGTCGTTCGCGCAGAGTAGCGGATGGACACAGCGGCGACGCGGTAGATGGGGCTAGGGAGGCGTCCGAGGAAGAGCGCCGAGAGCCAGAACGGGAAGAGCAGAGCGGCGATGCCGCCGGAGAGCGCCGTCCCGACAATGTACGCCGGCATGGCGAGGATGATTCGAAAGAGCACCGCCATCTGGTTGAGCGGAGAGAGTTCCGGAAGTTCGACGCCGATCGGGTACTGATCGTTGTCGTGGCCGTCGAACGCCGGGTACTCGTCGGTCAGTAGGTAGGCGTAGGCACTGACGCGGACGCTCCACCGAGTGAACCGCTGAAGGAATTCGCCCATGCCTTCGGGGACTCGTCCTGAGAAGAGCGCCACGAACCACGTCGCTACGGCGACGAAGAACACTGCGATGCCGACGAAGACCAGCACGAAGAACTGGGGGATGGCCAGGATCAGACGGACCAGGATGGTCCAACGGACCTGCTCCGGTGGGAGTCCACCAACGAGAGGCACCCGAAGGTTGACAGTCTGCGGGCTGGCCGCAGATTGACCGGCGAAGATAGGCGGCGCGGGCGGGATCGGTGGATGACCCGCTGCCGGCTGCTCTTGGCTTCCTTCATCGTCGGGTGTCCCGGTCTGGTCGTTCTCATCCATATTCACATCGCCTTTCCAGGTCCCCGCCAAGTCGAGCGTAGTTGCGTCGCGTCCGGTGCTACTGGCTCTTCGAACGGGCGCGCACGCGATTCGCCCACCGAGCCGACCCCGTGGCCCGACGTCGGCCGAGTGATCACCAGATGTTCACCCACGCACTTGTCCGGCCGGTGCGAGTGACCACGTCGCAACGGCGCGCTTACGATAGGCCGATGAGCGTGACCCTGGACACCAAGTTGAGGATCGCCTCGTGGGACGAGCAGTCAATCCACGAGTTCGACGACGGGGGCAAGCTGACCAGAGCCGACGTCACGCTGTCCGAAGGTGCGGACGGCCTCGAATCAGGGTCCTTCCATGCCGTCATGTACTACCGGCCCGACGGCACCAGCTCCTACACGACCGTCATGCGGCTCACCGGATCGTTGCAGGGACGATCGGGCAGCTTCGTACTGATCGGCGATGGCACCTTCGACGGAGCCACGGCGCGGGGCCGACTCCAGATCGTCGACGGATCGGCCACGGGCGAGCTCGTCGGCATCGTCGGGCGCGCCGAGAGTGACTCCACCCACGTGGACTATCCCTTCATGCCGTTGTCGCTGACCTTCGAACTCGCCTGATCCGGCCGCGCCCCGTCGGGCGCCTTGCGCGGTTTGTGACAACATCCGAAGAGGTGTTTCGAGAGTGCGGCCGGCGACGAGTAGTTGGACGTGGACCCGGGTCGCTCGGAGGTGTGCCATGCGCGAAGTAATCGGAGGAGAGGTGGTGGCCGCCATGTTGGCCACCGAAGGCGTCGACACCGTCTTTGGCATCGTGGACGGCACGTACCTCGGGTTGTTCGCGAGCTTCGAGAAATACGGCATCGAGCTGGTGTCGCCCCGTCACGAGACGACCGCGGCGCACATGGCCGGTGCTTATGCGCGATCGACGGGCCGGCTCGGCGTCTGCATGGCTTCCAATGGCCCGGGAGTGGCCAACATCCTGCCGGGCGTCGCCGTGGAGAATGGCGAGGGCAATCGGGTGCTGCTCATCACGAGCAGCCGTCGCCAAGGCCTCTCCTACCCTGACCGGGGCGGCACCTACCAGTACTTCGACCAGTGCGGCGTCATCGGACCGATGAGCAAGTGGAGTGGCGCGGCGGCGACCTTCGACCGCGTCCCCGAGATGATGCGCCGCGCCCTTCGGATCTCGTGGCGGGGCCGGCCCGGCGTCGTGCACGTCGACGTCCCCGAGAACGTGCTCAACGGAAACTTCGAGATCGCGGACAATTGGCGCCGACCCCCGTCGGCCTATCGAAGGACCGAGCCCGTCGCCGTGTCGTCAAGCCAGATGGCCCAGGCCAAGGAACTGCTGATGACCGCTGATCGACCAATGATGCACGTCGGCAGCGGCGCCGTGCACGCGCTCGCCCACGCCGAGATAAGGGCACTGGCCGAGCAGTTGCACGCCCCAGTCACCACCAGTTGGGGTGCGCAGTCGTTGCTGTCCGCCGAACACCCGCTGAACGTCCCCATCGCCGCTCCGGAACTGGCCGTCGAGGCGAGGGCCGACGCCGACCTGATACTCGTGATCGGGTCGAGGCTGGGCGAGACGGACTGGTGGGGTCGTGGTCACCGTTGGGGGGCGGCCACGACGGTGATCCAGGTCGACGTCGACGAGGAGATCCTCGGTCTCAATCGAGCCGTCGACCTCGCGATCATCGGCGACGCCAAACTCTTCGCACGTGGGCTCACGGAGTTGCTGCGCGAGGACCGGATTGCCTCTGAGCGACTCGAGATTCGTCGTACGTGGGCCACGAAGCTCGAAACGAGAAAGGCCGAGTTGCGAGCAGAACGCGCAACGGCCCTCGAAAGCATAGCCGGCCCGATGCACCCGGCGCATGTCCCGCACGTGGCTCAACGAGTATTCGGCGACGACGCACTCCTCGTCGTCGACGGAGGCAACACCGCGGTGTGGACGACCATGTACCACTCGCCCACTGCGCCCAACTCGGTCTTCTCGACGTTCAAGTTCGGCATGCTCGGCGCGGGGTTGGGCCAGGCGCTCGGCCTTCAGGTGGCCAACCCCGAGCGTCGTGTCTACTGCATCATCGGTGACGGCGCGATGGGCATGCACGTTCAAGAGATCGAGACCGCTGTCCGCCAGCGCCTTCCCGTCACCTTCCTCGTACTCTGCGACCGCCAATGGGGAATGGTGAAGCTCACCCAGCAGTTCGCCCTGGGACCGATTCGCCAGGTCCTCGGCGTCTCGGACGAGGGGACCATCAACGCGGACTTCGGGGAGGTGCGCTTCGACGACGTCGCCCGAGCCATGGGCGCCCACGGGGAGCGAGTCTCCTCCCCCTTCGAACTGGAGCCGGCCCTGCGTCGAGCGATCGATTCCGGCATCACCGCGGTCGTGCACGTCGACGTCGACCCGTCGCTGCACCTTCTTCCGCCGGGAATCCTCGACTTCAAGGAGATGCACCAGGAGCCAATCGAGTGAGCGGGCCCTCCGTCCTCGTCACGGGTGCCGCGGGCTACGTCGGAGGTCTGACCCTGGACGCGTTGGTGGCGCGTCAGGACGAGTTGACCCGGATCGTGGCGCTCGACATCGGCGAGGTTCCCGAAGGTGAGCGCCGCGACGGCGTCGAGTACGTGGTGGGTGACGTCACGATGGACGGCCTCGACGAGATCATGCGATCGCGCACGATCGACACCGTCGTGCACCTGGCCTCGATCGTGCGTGTCCCACCGGGGGCAACCGAGGACCTCGCCTACCGAGTCGACGTCGAAGGGAGCCGCAACGTCATCGAGGCCTGCGTGACGTCGGGCGTGAGCGAACTCGTCGTCACGACCAGCGGCGCGGCCTACGGCTACCACCGCGACAACCCGGAGTGGCTGGACGAGGACGACGCGCTGCGAGGCAACGCGAGCTTCCCCTACGCCCTGCACAAGCGACTGGTCGAAGAGATGCTCGCCGAGTGCCGACGGGACCACCCTGAACTGCGCCAGTTGGTCCTGCGTCCCGGGACCATCGTCGGTGAGGGTACGCGCAGTCCCGTGACCGACGCGTTCGAGGGACCCCTCATCCTCGGCGTCTGGGGAACGCGCTCGCCTTTCGTCTTCATCTGGGACCGGGACGTCGTCGCGGTCATACTCCTCGGAGTGTTCGATCGTCGCACTGGCGTGTTCAACCTGGCCGGTGACGGCTACCTCAACACCCGCGAGATCGCCAAACGTCTGCACAAGCCGTACGTGGCTCTTCCGGCCGCGGTCATCAGATTCGCCCTCTGGACACTGCACGCTCTCGGCCGGATCGCCCGAGGTCCGGAGCAGGTCGACTTCCTTCGCTACCGACCGGTCTTGTCGAACCGTCGTCTAAAGGACGAGCTCGGTTTTCACCCCGTCGACTCGGCCGACGCCTTCGAGAAGTGGGCGAGCAAACGGACCTCGACACGCGGTCGCCGGCGTTCGTCCTAGAACGGATCGCGCACCTCGACGACCGGTCGAGAATCGCGCGCCGTCCCTGGATAGTCTGTCTCGATGGCCGAACAGATCCTCTACGACTGGATGGAATCGATCGTCCAGCGACTGCAGTTGCGCGCCTACGTTGCGGGGCTGGGCGGCGTCATCGCGCTCAACAGCCTCGTGACCCAGCAGCGGATGTCGCACGAGAACGGCATCACCTGTCGAGGCGAACTGCACGTCGTCGACGACCCACAGTTCCCCGAGCACGAGTTCTTCACGCCGGGTCGAGTCTTCTCCTGTCGGGTCCGCCACGGCGCCGCGTCATGGCGCGACGACGCGAAACTGGTCGTGCGCAGCGGGTCGCTCAAGTTCGCCGACGCCCGGGGCGAGTCGCCGCTCGACCTCCTGATGAACACCGGCGACGTGCCGCTCTTTTGGAACGTGCGGAACTTCTGGTCCTTCATGAAGGGCACGATGGGAGGGCGGGGCAAGGATTGGCTGCCAGACCTGCGCGCCAATCCCCAGGCCCTGCGTGGTGGCACGGTCAGCGTGCGGCGCGACCCCGAGAGCTTCGCGGACATGGTCTACAACTCCCAGGTGTGCTTCGGCTTCGTCGGGGTCGACGGCATCTACCGCTACGCGCGCTACCGCTTGGCGCCCGCCGACTTCGACGGCGTCGAGTCGGGCGAGCCCAACGAGCAGGACCGGTCGCATCCGTGGCTGCAGAACCCCTTGGCCGACGAGACGAGGAACCGCAACTACCTCAAGGATGAGATGACCACCCGCCTCAACGTCGAGCACCGCCCGGTCGGCTACGTGCTGCAGGTCCAGTTGCGCGAGCGCCCTTCGTCGTTCGAGCCCGAGTGGGTCAGCAGCGCCTTCCCGTGGGACGAGACAGTGACCCCGTTCCACGACGTCGCCGTCGTGACGCTCACCGAGGCCCTCGACCACGCCGAGGCCCAGTTGACCTGGTTCGACCTGTCGAACCATCCCGACTCGCTGCCCGTCCCGCTGGGTCGTTCGATCGACGACCCCCACTCGTTGAACGACATCCGCCTCGCGGGCAAGTGGGCGCGACGGGCTCGGTTGTACTCGTACGAGAAGCGAGGAATGCCCGGTCCGATCCCCGATTCTCGATTGGCGCCCGACTGGATCGCCGCCCCGCCCATGGCCGAGCCACCCGGCTCCTAGGTCACTTCGAGTGCATCGCCTCGACGCCACGCCACTCGCCCACCGGGGTCTCGACGAGGTAGTGGTCGCAGCGCTGAGCGTACTGGTTCGCCAGTTGGTCACTGGGGGCGGCCGCCAGGCAGAGGCGAAACAGCCGAGCCGCGCTCGCGAAGTCGGCGGCGTACCAATGTGACAGCGCTTCGGCGAACGTCGCGCGCGCCTCTGCGGCGGCCTCCGCGTCAGGCGCCGGGCGGGCCGCGAGCACCTCGTGGACCTCGACGACCTCGGTCTTGCCGAGCACCGTGATGCGACCGACTTCCCGCAGTAGGTAGCGCCCCGGGTCGGTCAATCGCTCGACGACCTGGCGCGAGACGAGAACTGCCCCGCAGAACTCCTTCGTCGCGCCCTCGAGGCGACTGGCCGTGTTGACCGTGTCGCCGATCACCGTCGTGTCGAGGCGGTCGACCGAGCCGACGGTGCCCAACATCACCTCTCCGGCGTGGATTCCGATGCCCATGCGCATGGGCAGGCTCGACGTTCGTTCGGTGTTGAACAGTCCGAGGGCCCGATTCATGTCGATCGCGGCCGCGACGGCGCCGTCGGAGCCGTCGATGAACAGCGACATCACGCCATCGCCGAAGTACTTGTCGATGAAGCCACCGTTGCGCCGGATCGCCGGCTCCATCCGGCCGAGGTAACGATTGAGCAGTTCGAAGCTCTCGACGGCGCTCGATCCCTCTGACAGCTCGGTGAAGCCGCGCACGTCGCTGAAGGCGACCGTCACGTCGACCTTCACCGCGTCGCCGAGTCCCACGTCCCCGATCTGTTGGCGACCCAGCTGCTCGAGAAACGGCCTCGGCACGAATCGCGAGAACGACTCGGCCTGGGAGCGCTGTTCCTCGTAGAGTCGAGCGTTGTTGAGGGTCACGGCGGCCTGACCGCAGATCGTCTCGACGACCACCATCTGGCGATTGGTGAAGACCCGTGCCGCCTGGGGATTCGCGAGGTACACCGCTCCGACGAGACTGCCCGCCTGGACGAGCGGGACGCAGAGGATGGACCCCTTCGCGTCGGGAGCCACCCGACGTTCCTGGCGGATCAGTTCGTGGGACGCGGCGTCCTCGATCAAGAGCGCCTCCGACGTGCGCACGACGTAGTCGACGACCGGTTGGAGGTACGTCGCTCGTTCCATGTCCGCGCCCGTCCTCACGGTGACTGATCCGTCGACGTCAGGTTCGCCCTCGGCGACCGCGCGCACTGCCCCATCAGAGACCAGCAACAGGACGCCACGCGTCGCCCCGGCGTTCCTGATCACCAGGGAGAGAACCCGCTGGATGAGACCGTCCACCTCGATCTCGCGCGAGATCGTCTGCATCATGTCGAGCAGGGTGCGCAGGTCCAACGCACCCAAGGGCGAATCGTCTTGAGCGCGCGCTTCGGGCGTCGCCGAGTCGCGCTCGACGCGCGCCGTGGTGCGAAAGGGCACGTCGAGGCCACGCCACACGTCGCTGGCCGTCGCGACCAGGTGCGCCGCCTGCTCTCCGTGGCCGGCCTCGGCCTCCATCGCCCCGGCCTCGTCGAGCGCGAGTGCCTCGAGGTACGTGACGCCCCGCCGGTGGGCTTCGGTCGCGGTGTCGAGGTAGGCCGCGATCGCCTGGGCCCGGCGCCCCTCGGAGTGCTCCGTCTCGGCCTCGAGGAATAGCCGGAACGGCTCCATGTCATGGGGGTTGTGCCGTGCGCGCGTCTTCACGAGGTGTCGCAGTCGCGCCAACCGGGCCCGGTCCGCCGGCCGGCGGTCGCCCTTCGCTCGACGGCGCAGCATCGAGACGGCGTACAGAGCGAAGCACGGTCCCAGGTACAGCTGGCCCGGTCCCCCGTCGCGGTGCTCCCAGACGAGGCCGAGGTTGTGCTCTGCTTCGCTCATGTCGTCCATGAGGAAGGCGAAGAAGCCGGCGGCCGAGCCCTCGGTCGGCATCGCGGTGCCGTCACCCCCGCTGACCAGTTCCGCGCGCCGGGCCACCCAGTCCACGTGCTCGCCGACCAGGAGGGCCGAACGGGTGGACGGACTGCGCAACAGCTCGACGGCCTGCAGCCAGGCGGCGAGGGCGCCACGCGTCTGGGCCTGACCGCCGAGCATGACGGTCTCGACGTAGCCGCGGTAGCGCTCCGTCAGCGTCGCGAGACCGCTGCCCGACAGCACCGCCCCGTAGAAACCAACGGTGGCGCAGTAACAGGCGTTCTCCACGTCACCGGCCTCGAGCGCAGCGTGGTACGTGTCGAAGAGGTCGGTCACGCACTCACGCATCGGGTCGCGAGAGTGACGCACGAAGCCGTGCCACAGCAGTGCGGTGCGACCGGTGAGCGAACGGTTGGGCCTTAGTTCGAGCAGGTCCATCGAGAGTTGGCCAAATTGGTACCCCGTTCGCTCGGCGCCGAGGACGCCCCCGGTGACCATCGCGTAGAGCGCATAGCCGTATGCCGAGAGGCTGTCGTTGCCGTGCACGACCGAGATGCGTATCATTCGCGCCGCGATGATCGGCACGAGGTTCGGCTCCGCCCAGTAGGCGTTGGTGGCGGTCTTCATCAGAATTCCCATGACGGCGATGAACGTCGGATCGGTCATGGGCGCCAGTGCGAGAAGGTCTCCCGTGCTCCGCCGACCGATCGCGGCTCGACACTGGGCCAGTTCGGTCGCGACGCGCGCCATGCTCGGGTGACGCGAGACGTCGATACCGAAGTCGCTGGCGAGCACGTCGAGTGCGTACTGGGTGGCGCGCTGGTAGTCGGCCCGCGCCACGCCGACCCCGATCAGGATGTTGTGGATCGGCACCCGGTCGAGCGCGTCGGTGACGTGGCTCAGGACCAGGGCGGTGATCGTCGCCACGTCGTCGTAGCGGCCGTCGATGTACGCCACGTCGGCCGCCTCGGTGTGGAGAGCGAGCATGAGCGCGTAGTCCATCGTCCAGGCCTCAGCCGGCATCATCGCAATACCGACTTCGAGGTACCGGGCGGCCGTCGCCACGGCCATCGTCGACTTGGCGCGGCGCGCGGCGCTCACCATCGTGCCGGCCGCGCTGACCCTCTCCTCAGCGTCATCCAAGAGCCCGACCGCCTCGCACAGGTGTGAGGCCACCTCGATGACGGTATCGTCCGCCCCGTCGGCCTCTCGGAGTGCGCGGGCCTGAGCGAGGTGCAGGCTCTGTCGACGGGGCGGATCGAGGGTGTCGAGGGCTGCTTGGCGCACCCGGTCGTGGAGGAAGGAGTATTCGGGGTCGACCTCCGAGGAGGTCCCCTCGGCCCGCTGCGTCTGGAGTACATAGCGGTACTGCTCGTCGAGCGGGGTGATGAGTTGCTCGTTCAACGCATCGTCCAGTGCCTGCGCCGTCGTCAAGAAGTCGTGGCCGGTGAGACGGGCCACGTCGGAAAGGTGGAACGCCGTGCCGACGACGGAGGCGGCCTGCAGTGACCCGAGCGTGGTGCTCGACAACGCGCTGTAGCGACCAGCCAGCAGTTCCGCGACGTTGTCCGTGATCGCCCTGGCCTTCACGGCGTCGAGGTCCCAGGACCACGAGGTGCTCGTTCGATCGAAGGCGAGAGCACCGTCGCGTTGCATCGCGAGGAGGAACTGTCGAACGAAGAACGGGTTCCCGCCAGTCTTCTCGTGGATCAGCGCACCCAACGCGGTCGTCGACGACGACTGGCCCCGCAGTGCGTCGGCCACGATCGCCTGCACGTGGACCAGTTCGAGGGGGGCGAGCTGCAGCGTCTGCGCTGACGAACCCCCGTCCTCGAGTCTCTGCAACAGCCAGCGCACCGGGTGATCGGAAGTGATCTCGTTCTCGCGCCACGCGCCCACAACCAGCAGAGCCGCGTCGCTGCGATCGCTGAGCACAGCCTCAAGCAGCCGTAGCGACGCGAGGTCGGCCCACTGGAGGTCATCGAGGAAGAGGACGAGCGGTCGCCCGGCGGTGGCGAGGGTCGCGACGAAGGTCGACACCGCCTGGGCCAATCTGGCTTGAGCCTCGTGGGGCGTCGCCTCGTCTGGCACGGGCTGGTCACCGATCACCCTCGTCAACTCCGGACAGAGGTTGGCCAGCGCCGCGGCGCCGGAGCCGAGGCTCGAGATAATCGCCACCCGCATCGCCGCCAGCTCGTCGTCGGGCAGGACCAGGAGTTGGCCCACCGCCGCTTGCAGGGCGCCGACCCACCCGACGTAGGGCACGTCGCGCTGGTAGAGGTCGAACTTGCCCTCGGCGAACCAGCCGAATCGCTCGACCACCATTGGCTCCAACTCGTGGACGAGGCTGGACTTTCCAATGCCCGAGTATCCAGCGACCCACACCGCGCGACGAGTGCCAGCAGTCGTGGCGACCAGTGCATCGGCGAGGTGACGGACCTCGTCCTCGCGGCCGTAGAGGTGCTCGCGCATGACGAGCTGCTCGCTCACGTCGGCCGAGCGCAAAGTAATGGGTCGGCCGTCGCCGTCGGCCAACTCGATCAGGGCGAGGTCATGGGCCACTCCCGCGGCCGTCTGGTATCGGTGGTCGGGATCCTTCTCCAAGAGCACGGCCACGACCTCGGCGAGGGCGGCCGGGACGTCCGGGGCGACATCGACGAGGCGCGGTGCCGGGCGCGCGACGTGGGCGTGAACGAGGGCCAGCGCGTCGGTCTCGGTGAACGGCGGACGTCCCGCGAAGAGTTGGAAGATGATCACGCCGAGCGAGTACAGGTCGGAGCGGTTGTCGACGGGCCGGTTCATCCGGCCGGTCTGCTCCGGCGAGACGTAGACGAGCGATTCGGCCAACTGCGCGGCGCCCGAAGCCTCGGAACGAAGGCTCATCGCCCGGTCGAGGCCACCGATACGGGTCGCGAGTGAAGCTTCGACGCCGATGAGCGCGGGGTGCAGGGCGTTGTGGGTGACGCCGCGCCCATGAACCTGCGCTAGCGCATTGGCCACCGACGCAGCCACGCGCAACCGGTCGCGCGTGGTCGTCGTCGGAGACGCTTGCCACCAGCGGTCCAGTTCGTCGAGCGCCGGTGCGTCGGTCACCAACGCGAGGTCGTAGCCCACCGGCACCACTTCTCGCTGCGCCAGCACGCCCGGCAAGTCGGCGAGCAACTGTCCCATCTCGATCGCGTGGCGGCGCGCGGCCAACTGACCGGCTGACGGGTACAAGGACCGGTAGAGCCGGACGCGAACCGGCACGTCGTCAAGGACGCTGACGCCGGCATAGACGTGCTCCTCGAACGTGCGCCGATCGAGGCGGAGCACTTTGACTCCGGCGACCGACGGCAGGTCAGATGGCAATCGAGCGACCCACCGTCGGCGGCGAGAGGTAGGTGTAGGGCACGACCAGCGACTCGTTGCGTCGGTCGATCTCGATCTGGATGGTGCTGAGGGCGAACTGAAAGCGGTCGATCGCGAGGCGGGCCGGCGGCGAACTCTGGAAGAAATCGTCGTCGTAGGTCCCGAGTGGCGTCAGCGTCGGCTCCGCCAGCAGGCTGACCATGCCGATCTGGTCCTCGACGCCCTGGGGCATGGGCAGGAAGTAGACGAACTCGGCCTCGTTGATAAGGGCCTTGTCCGTCGGCGCCGGGAGAAAGAGCGCCCCGGGAGTGTTCGGGATGTAGCCAAACTGGTCGTACTGGCCGTTGTTCACGGCCGCGTGCTCGCACGACACCAGGTAGACCAGCAGCTGGACCATCTCGCTTAATTGGGCGAACGTGGTCATCTTGCCCCTCTTCACCGGGAGTCCCTTCACCCGGCCTCCGTCCTCGGACTGCAGCTCGGCGACCCATGCCTGGAGCTCCACGTCGGCGACGACGTCGGCGTCGCCGCAGTAGAAGACGGCGAGCAACTCCTCGACGTACGAGCCAATGGCGTCGAAGAGGGCGATTGCGTCGTCGCGGTAGTGATACCCCGGCAGTCGGTCACGATCGAGCACACCACGTCGGGCCATTTCGGTGCGCGGATTCCAGTCGGCGAACGACCACTTCACGTACTCCTGGTCGATGAGCCAGAACGAGCCCTCCGAGCCCACGGCCATCGAGGCATCGATCGGGCCGCCCGGGGCCAGCATGACGCTTCGCGCCTCTTCGTTGATCGCGATGGTCCCGGTGAAGTGGGGCCGGAGGAGTTCGTACAAGGGGTGCTGGGGGGGGAGAGTCCGACTGGCCGCCACCCAGAACGTCTCCATGACGAGGTGGGTTCGCGTCAGGTGCGCAATGACCTCGTGGTGGTTCCCGTCGGCCTCTTGGAAGAAGGTGCGCGCCGTCAGCCATACCCACTTGTGGTCCGCCGGCGTGAAGATGACCGGCGCGTCCGCCGGACTCTGCCCAAGTTGGATGGCCAACGGCATGAGGCGGCCGGCGGCGTCGAGCCAGAACATCCCGATCGCGGGCACGAGAGAGCAGCCAATGGTGAGCGGGACGTCGGCGAGAGCGGAGTAGTCAGCGACGAAGAGCCGACCCTCGTCGAGCAGACGATCGAGATTGGTCCCGTCGGGCAGGACACCCCGTAGGGAGTCGTCAGTGACCGGGAAGTTCTCGGGGATGGCGTCAAGCGCCGTGATCATGAAGGGATTGATCCCATCCAGGCGCTGGCGCGCGAACTCCTCGTCGAGCATCCAGCGACGCGACACCGTCGGAATCCGACGAAGCGGGTAGAAGAGTGAGTAGTCGCTGACCTTGCCCGGTTTACGCTTCAGCCACTTGACGGTGGCGAGGGCGAGGTCGGCGACGGACTGGCCCACGTCCCAGGTCATGCGGTCGCGCTGGCGGGCGGTGAACTTCTCGCCCGACGGGATGCCCTTGCAGTACGGCGGAAGGCCCGGGGTGTGCACCCACTCGAACTGCGCGCGCCGCACCGAAAGATCGCGCGAGCGCAGGAGCCGGTCGTGGGCGTCACCGTGTTGCGGCAGCCCTATTCGCGCAGGCGAGTAGTCCATCGATGCCCCCCGGCCATGTCCTCCAACGTGGAAGGAGGCCATCGTATCGCCGAAGGCTCAGGTCAGAGGGTAGTTATCCGACGAAGCTCCCTCGACTGACGCTGCGAACAACCGACCATTCACGAAGCCGCCCTCGTCGACGTCGCGACGATGGCGCGATCACATCGACGTTCGACGACGTACCAACACCACGGTCCGACCACCCGATGCCCGCTTCCCCTGGTCCATTGAGGATGGCCATTGATGGAGTGCCGTATCGACGACCACGCCGGATCCAGTGCCGCCATCCTTGACCGTTCGCAGTAGTGTGCGTAGTATTCGACCAGAAGAGGCGGGTTCGTCAATCATGGGCCGTCACCTTCTGTCGTGCGTCGTCGCCATTGAGCAGGGGGTCCCTTTGCATTCACGTCTCTCCACAGTTCGTCGAGTGAATTCCGGTGGTCGACCGAGTCCAGCTGGCTCTACGAGGTCAAAGGTTCGCCTCGCGGCCTCGGCGTCATTGGTCTTCGTATTGACCTTCGGTACGTTGCTCTCCGGCACTGGCTCATCGTGGGCCGGTGCTGCGCCAGCGATTCTGCACGTCGCGAACGGTTCGACCTACTGCAAGCTCCTCGTCACGTACCAGAAGAAGCAGAACGCCGCCAACAAGGCCCTCACGCCCGGATCCGCGGTCAAGGCAATGAAGGCCGCGTACTCACAGCTGCAAGGTGAGGAGCGGCTGGTCCTCGGGGTCGCACCCTCCGCTCTCCAGAAGCCGTACAAGACGGTCTTCGCTGCGGTGAACCAGATATACGGGGCTCTGGCCAAGGTGAACTACAACTTCGCGAAGCTCAGCAAGTCGACGATCGCCAGTTTCACCAAGAATGAGAAGTCAATGGCGGCCGCGTCCAAGACAATCACGGCGTACGACAAGAACGTGTGCGGCGTCAAGAGCTGAGGTCTGTCGAACCCTCGACCGCCATGGGACAGTCACGAATGCGTGACAGCGGTGTGATGGTCTCACGGTGGACCTTAGCGGACAGCTTTCAAACCCTTCTGAGTCCCTGGACGAACTTTCAAAGGCTTTCCGAAGTCCCGATGTCGATGATTCCTGACCCGTCCGGCAGTGCACGATCGTTGACTGATCATTCACCAACAGCGAACCAAACCGCAAAGTCGAAGTTCATGATTGACAATGGCACCAATGGAGGGGCTACCTGCGCCGGAAC
>JANXWA010000011.1 GCA_025351385.1 Acidimicrobiales bacterium
CTCGAGGGTCCGCAGGAAGGCGGCGTTGGCCTCGCGCAGCACCGTCGGCTCGTCGACGGTGAGCATGGTGCGGTCGCGCATGAGGATCCGTCCGTCGACGATGGTGGTGTTGACGCAGCTGCCGTTGGCGGCGAAGACCAGGTGCGAGTAGAGATGGGCCTTGTTGCCCGGCACCAGTGGGGTGAACATGACGCTCGCGAGGTCCACGAGGATGACGTCGGCCTTGCGCCCCACGACCAGCTCGCCGGTGTCGTGACCGAGCGCCCGCGAGCCGTTGCGGGTGGCCATGCGCAGCACGTCGGGGGCCTGCATGAGGCTGGCGTCGACGCGGGTGGCGCGCTGGATCAGCGAGGCGAACTTCATGATCTGGAAGAGGTCCCTCGAGTTCGCCGACTCCGCCGCGTCGTGGCCCAGTCCGACGTTGATCCCGGCCGCGAGCATCTCGGGCACCCGCGCGACGCCGTTGCCGAGCTTGGCGTTGGACGAGGGGTTGTGCGAGATGTGGGTGCCGGTCGTGGCCATCAGGGCGATCTCCTCGTCCGAGAGCCACACGCAGTGCGCGGCCACGCAGTCCGGTCCGAGGATGCCGCAGTCGTAGGCGACCTCGGTCGGACGCCGGCCGAAGCGGCTGAGGGAGTTCTCCACCTCGCTCATCGACTCGTTGAGGTGGATGTGGATCCCCGTGCCGAGCTCGTCCGCCAGCGCCCGGCAGTCGCGCAGCAGCTGCTCGGAGGCAATGGGCAGCCACTCGATGCCGACGTAGACCTCGATGCGGCCGTTGGCCGCGCCGTGGTTGCGCGCGTGGGCCGCGCGCGCGTCCGCGAGGGTGTCGAGGCGGTGCTCGTCGTCGGCGATGTCGTTGGAGAGCACCGCGCGGATGCCGATCTCCTCGGCGGCGCGGCGCAGCGCGTCGAGGCGCCGGTACATGTCGTTGACGGTCGTCACCCCGCACTTGATCGACTCGGTGTAGCTCGCCAGCGCCGCCCAGTAGGCGCCCTCGTCGTCGATGGCGCGGATCATGGGATACCAGAACAGCTCCAACGACTCCCACAGCGGCAGGTGGTCGCACCACCCCTTGCCGAGCGCGGTGTGGAAGTGCAGGTCCACCAGGCCCGGCAGCACCGCCTGGTGCGAGGCGTCGAGGGTCTCGACGCCCGTCAGGTCGTGGCGGCCCGCGACCTCGGCGAAGGTCCCGACGTCGACGATTCGGTCGTCCTCGATGAGGACCGCCCCGTCCTCGATGACGTCGTCGGCCTCGTTCAACGTGACCACGGTCCCGTGGGCGATCAATAGTCGCGACATTGCGTCCCCGCGATCAGGCACCGTCGCCCCAGAGGACGGCGGCGGCGTTGTCGCCCATGATCGCCTCGAGCTTGCGCTGGTCGATCGGATCGACGCCCAGGCTCTGCGCCTCGTCGTTGACCCCGAGGAGCTTCTCGCGCAACGCGACCGGTTCGTAGAGGAAGCCCGGGTAGTCGCTGCCGAAGAAGAGCTTCTCGAGCGGCACGAAGTAGTCCTCGAGTGAGCTCAGCCAGGTGAACAGACGACGTCGCGACACGGTCGCGATGTGGTAGCTGAGGTCGGCGTAGAAGTTGGGGTGCTTGGTGAGGAGGAACATCGCCTCGTCGACCCACGGGATGCCGCAGTGGGCCAGGATGACCGTGAGGTCACGGAACTCGCGGCCGACCTCGTCGAGCAGGGCCGGTCGTCCGAGCTCCATCTTGGCGTCGATGCGCGTCGAACCGGCCTGGTGGACCATCACGGGGATCCCGAGGTCCGCCGCCTTGGCGAATACCGGGAAGGCGAGGTCGCGGTCGTCGGGCGACCAGTGCTGGTACATCGGGTAGAGCTTCAGACCCGAAAGACCGAGGTCGACCACCGCGCGCTGCAACTCCTCGACGGCGCGGTCGGGCCCCTGGTACAGGGGGTTGACCGAGGCGAAGCCGACGAATCGGTCGGGCGACTGGCGCACGATGTCGGCGATGTAGTCGTTGCACTTCTCGGGGTGCGGTGGCCCCGCGACCTCCGTCAGGCCGGCGTTGTCGACCGTGCCGATCAACTCACCGTCGAGGTACTGGGGCGACACCGCCAGCAAGACGATCTTGTCGAAGCCCTCGTGGTCGGCGAGACTCTGGGCCGCGCCGATCGTGGGCCACGCGTCCTCGGCGTAGCCGCTCGCGACCCACTCCTCCTCGGTCGGCCTGCGATGCACCGGCAGTTGTCCCTGGCTGCGACAGATGCAGAGCGACCCCTCGCGTCCGTAGGCCGCAGTGAAGGCCGGATTGGCCGACAGCGCCAAGATGTGGGAGTGGACGTCGATCTGCACCGGTCAGTCCCAGACGACGATGTTCCTGCCCGAGACGGCGCGAGCGCGCAGCCGATCGAGGCCGGTCTGCACGTCGGCCAGCGGGTACTCCGTGTCGACGACGGTCTTCAGGCGGCCGGCGGCGGCGAGTGACACCGCAGTCTCGAGGTCGCGCCGACTGGCCGCGACCGACGAGAAGATCCGCAGCTCGGAGAGGATGAGCTCGACGGGGTTGATTGTCAGGTCGTCGCCGTTGTAGCCAATGGAGATGAACGCACCGCGCCGACCGAGACTTCGCAGTCCGGCCACCATTGACTCGGCCGAACCCACCAGCTCGATGAAGTGCGTCGCTCCTCGGCCGCCCGTGAGTTCGAACATCCTCTCGGGGATGGCGGCGTAGCCCGCGGCGTCGAGCACCACGACGTCCGACGCTCCGGCCTCGCGTGCGAGCACGGCCTTCGCCTCGCTGTCGGCGATCGCCAGCACGCGCGCGCCGGCGCCGTAGGCGACCTGGATGGCCATCAGGCCGACCCCGCCGACGCCGTCGACGATGACGGTGTCACCCAACGAGACTGCGCCGAGGCGCACGGCGTGCACGGCGGTCATGCCGCCGCAGCTCAGCAGCGCCGCGTCGTTGAACGACACCTGTTCGGGCAGGACGATGAGGTTCTGCACCGGTACGGCCAGGGCGTCACGGAAGGTGCCGTCGAGCGAGAAGCCGAGCTGGCCCACTGGATTGGTGCAGATCTGCTCGTTGCCGGTGAGGCACCACGGGCACGTGCCGCAACCGATCATGTTGTAGACGGCGACCCGGTCGCCCACCTTGACGGCGCTGCCCGCGGGGACGCTGCGCACGATGCCGGAGGCCTCGTGGCCGATCACGAACGGGAAGTGGGGCGGGTCGAACATCCCATCGAGGATGTGCAACTCGGTGCCGCAGATGCCCGCGGCCTTCGTCTCGACGACGGCCCACCCATCGTGGAACGTCTCCGGGGCGTCGCCCACCTCCAGGACACCCTTCTCCTTCAACAGTGCAGCCTTCATTGCTCTCCAATCTCAATCGTGGTTGTGGGTCGTTCGTTCGTCGTCGCTTCGCCGGGTCTCAACCGGGCACCTCGATCACCTCGAGGGTCCGCAGGAAGGCGGCGTTGGCCTCGCGCAGCACCGTCGGCTCGTCGACGGTGAGCATGGTGCGGTCGCGCATGAGGATCCGTCCGTCGACGATGGTGGTGTTGACGCAGCTGCCGTTGGCGGCGAAGACCAG
>JANXWA010000008.1 GCA_025351385.1 Acidimicrobiales bacterium
AATCCCAAGGTGCCGGGATCGAGACCCGGGCGGCCCACTACGTTTCGATCAATGCAGTGCCGGCGTGCCGGACGAGGAGACCAAGTGGCCAGTGGGCACGAATCGAATCACTCGGAAGCGGCTCTCGGCGCATTCCCCCGGAGTGCACTGGAGAT
Source organism: Acidimicrobiales bacterium (assembly GCA_025351385.1). Lineage (GTDB taxonomy): Bacteria > Actinomycetota > Acidimicrobiia > Acidimicrobiales > RAAP-2 > RAAP-2. Next base: position 156 of record JANXWA010000008.1, read on the forward strand.
CGCTGAGACGATTCCCTCGGGCCAGGTCATGACCTACGGCGATATCGCCGCCGCCCTCGGGTCGCGAGGGGCGCGCGCGGTGGGCACCGTGATGGCCCGACACGGAGCGAGCGTTGCCTGGTGGCGAGTGATCCACGTCACCGGACACCCACCACGCGGCCTCGAGGAGAGGGCGCTGGCGCACTACCGGGATGAGGGCACGCCGCTGGATCTCACTGATGACACCTACCGCATCGACCTCGCGCGGGCCCGATACCGACTATGACCGCACGGATTCGTCCGGGTGGCGCGAGACATCGGACGCCGACCACAAGGCTGGTCCCGGTCACCGGGGCCCGCGGCCCGAGGCCCGCCACCCTCTCGCCGGTGCCCTGGCGTGCGGCGGTCCTCGGTGACGACGGCCGGGTCTCCCTCGGCCGCCCGGATCGCCCGGTCGTCGGGTCTTACCTCTCCGATTGGCCGTCCAGCGTCATCAGCGGACCGTAGAGGTCCGGACGCCGATCGCGGAAGAGTCCAAACGCTCGCCGGTCAACCTCGATCGCGTCCAAGTCGCAGGTTGAGAGTGCGAAACCCTCCGTGGTCCGATCCATCTCCACGCTCACCACTCCCGTGTGGTCGGTGATGAACGAGGTGCCGTAGAAGGTGATCTCACTCTCGCCGGCGCGCTCGATGCCCACCCGATTGGACGCGACGACCGGGATCATGTTGGCGGCCGAGTGGCCCTGCATCGTTCGGCGCCAATGTCCCGACGAATCGAGGGAGGGGTCCTCGGGTTCCGAGCCGATCGCCGTCGGGAACAGGATCACCTCGGCGCCGCGCAGGGTCAGGATGCGCGCGACCTCCGGGAACCACTGATCCCAGCAGATGCCGACGCCCACTCGGCAAAATGCCGTCTCGACGGCGTCGAATCCGGTGTCGCCGGGAGTGAAGTAGTACTTCTCCTCGTAGCCGGGGCCATCGGGAATGTGCGACTTGCGGTACCGGCCCACGATCACGCCGTCGGCGTCGGCCACGGCGACCGAGTTGAAGAAACTTCGTCCGGCCCGTTCGAAGTACGACACGGGGATGACGACTCCGAGTTCTCTCGCCAGACTCGAGAATCGAGCGACGACGAGCGACTCGTGAAACTCCTCGGCCAAATCGAAGTTCTTGGGTGACTCCGTCTGACAGAAGTACCGTCCCGCGAACAGTTCTTGGGGCAGGACGACCTGAGCTCCGGCGGACGCGGCGGAGCGAACGAGCGCCTCGAGCGCCTCGAGATTCTCCGATCGATTCTCGGTGCAGCTCATTTGGGTCGCGGCAAACGTGACGGTACGCATCGGTGCACCTCCTCTTGAGAACTCCGCCGACGGGGCGATAGTACCTGGGACCTCTGGTCGCACCTTCGAGCCAGCGCCGGCCCCTTGCACGCGCCACAACACCCCTTTTCAAGGGAATGCCGTCCATCCCCCCGTTGCGACCGGTCACGGGCGAAAATTGAATCGTTGTGGTGGTCGTCGTGTCGGACTTCTAGCAAGGGAGAAGTATGAGATCTTTCGCACAATTGCTGAGATTTAAGAAGACCCGGACCGGTGGTTCCATGGTCCCCAACTCGCTGGTCTCCTTCGGGCTCTTGAACGCCGACCAGCAGGCACTCGTCGCCCCGGCGCTGGTCGCCTCGAGGTTCGAGGAGCGGCCCTACCGAAAGGCCTCGTAGCCGCACCGGTCGGTGGACCGGTGTCAACGGTGCCGGTCGCAACGAATGTTCCGGCGCCGCTCACACCTCCGTCGATCCGCTCGGTCGACGTCGCCCGGGCGGCACCATCGCAGGCGGCGATCGCCGGGGCGGCAAGGTCGCCAGCAACCTCTCCGTGGCATGGGCGACCGCTCTCACCGCCTCCGCCAAGGCCTCTGAGTCGAGTAGCGGACCCGAAGCGACAGCCCCGACCTTGCGGACATACTGCAACGCCGCCGCCTCAACCTCTTCGTGGGTGGCCGGTGGCTCCAGCCCGCGCAACATGGTGATGTTTCTGCACATGGCACACGGTAGGCCACTCACGATCCCCGACGCCGTGCCACGTCGGTCACCTGGCGTCGTCACCGTACGTGACATCGGCACGGCACGATTAACGGACGCGCAACCTAGGGTAAACCCATGGTGAGCGAGCGCCTCGAGGTGCAACGGACAATCAACGCCGAGCCTTCGGCGATATTCGACGTCCTGCGCGACCCGCGAGGCCACGTCACGATCGACAGCTCGGGGATGCTGATGGACGCTTCTGGCGACATTGTCGGCGCGGTCGGCGACCAGTTCGTCGTGCACATGGACCGAGAGGCCCTGAACGACTATCCGTTGGGACGCTACGACGTAACCGTCACGATCACGAGGTACGTCCCCGACTCCGAGATCGCCTGGACGATCCTCGGCCGAATCCGCCCTCCGATGGGCCACGTCTACGGATACCGACTCGAGCCCATCGAGGGCGCCACGCTGGTCACGTCGTACTATGACTGGTCCCAATCCGATCCGGTCTGGCGCGACGCTGGCGTCTTCCCCGTCATCTCCGAGGCCGCGCTACGCGCGACCCTCGGCATCCTCGCTCGCACCGTCGCGCACGGCCACGACACTGCCATCTGACCTCCGAGACTGGTAAGTAGTCGCGAAGCCGAGGGTCGACGAGGTCCCAATCTCGCTATGGAAGGATTGCGCGATGCACGATGTCCACCTTCGCGTCGGCACCTTCACGCCGTCGCTACTGATCCACGTGGCTCGAGGTGACGGGGTCCTGCGGCGCGCCGGTCTCGAGGTCGAGGAATGCTCGGTCGCCTCGTCACCGGCGCAGTTTCTCTCACTCGAGGCCGGAGAACTCGACCTCGCACTGACCAGTCCCGACAACGTCCTCGCGTACCGTTTCCTGTCCCAGAACCCGCTCAACCGAAACCTCCCCGTCGAGATCCTCTGCGCCATTGACCGGGGGCTCGGACTCTCTCTGGTGCTCGGCCCGTCGGTCGGCTCGGTCGAAGAGGTGCGAGGTGCAGTCGTCGGCGTCGACGTTGCCCAATCGGGATTCGCCTTCATCGCGTACGAACTCCTGGAGCGCGCCGGTCTGGCCCCGGGGGAGTACGTGGTCGAAGCCCTCGGGTCGACACCGCGCAGGGCCTCGGCGCTCATTGCCGGCGACTGCGCGGCCACGGTCCTGAACGCCGGCAACGAACTTCGCGCCGTCGGAGCCGAGTGCACCGTCGTGAGCGAGGTCACGCTGATCGGTCCCTACCTCGGCACCGTCGTGGCCGCGCTCGCGTCCGACGACCCTCGAGTCGACGAGTCCCGACGGCGATTCACCGACGCATTGCTCGAGACCGCTCGCGACGTCGTCGAACGGCGGCGCGACGCTCAGGTCGTCGACGCGGCCGTGTCACTGCTCGGCCTCGACGAGGTCCAGGCTCGCGCGCACCTCGAACGAATGACCTCGCGCGTCACGGGACTCGTACCCGACGGGTTCGTCGACCGTGCGTCGATGGCAACGTTGGTCCAATTGCGCCGTCGGTACGTGCCAACGACCGAACTGGACTCCATTCTCGACTCGCTGGGTGACGTCGTCAACCGTCGAGCGTTGGCGTGACGCCGATCGGTGGCACTCGAAGGGGAAACCGCCAGCACCGGCCTTGAAAAATTCTCAGTCCGGTCGTTCAGCCCACCTCGGTAATCTGTCGAATACCCCGGCGCGCGTAGTCGGCGTCGTGGGCGCGGGAGGGGACTGGATGAACGAGGCTCGAAGTAGTTCCGACATCGACTCCAGCAAGACCGACGCCCTGCTCTACCAGCGACCCGTCTGGGGCCCGTTCATCGGCGGCACGTTCGTCGACGTCGGTAACGCCGAGACCTTTGAGGTCCTCGAAGCGGTGAATGGACGGCCCCTCGCCCGGATGGTGGCCGCCACCGACGAGATCGTCGATCGAGCGGTGATGGACTCGAGGTCGGCCTACGAGGACGTCTGGCGATACCTCTCGCCAAAGGAGCGGGGCGCTCTCATGCGTCAGGTCGCCGCGCACATCCGCGATCACGCCGACGAGCTCGGTGAACTCTGCGCCCGCGAGGTTGGCAAGCCCAAGCGTGACGCCCTACGGGTCGATGTCGTATCGTGCCACTCCAGCTTCGACTACTACGCAGGCATCGCCGAGAGCATCCACGGGGAGATCCTGGACCAGGGTCCGATCGAGGCCCGGGTCGTCTACGAGCCCTACGGCGTCGTCGCGGCGATACTCCCCTTCAACTGGCCCCCGATCCACTTCTCGAAGAAGTGCGCCCCGGCGCTGGCCGTGGGCAACACCGTGGTAATCAAGCCCGGCGAGCAGGCACCGTTGACGGTGATGCGCCTCGTCGAGATCGCCAACGAGGTGCTGCCGCCCGGAGTGATTAACGCCGTCGGCGGCATTGGCGCCGGCGCCGCGCTGGCCTCGCACCGGCGCGTGGAGCGGATCTCCTTCACCGGGGCGACCGCGACCGGACGCAAGGTCATGGAGAGCGCCGCGAAGAACCTCACCTACGCCACGTTGGAGCTGGGGGGCAAGAACGCCCTGCTCGTCCTCGACGACGCCGACCTCGACGACGCGGTCGCCATCGCGATCGAGGGGATGTTCTACAACCAGGGCGAGGCCTGCACGTCGACGTCGCGAATCCTGGTGCACGAATCGCTCTACGACGAATTCGCCCATCGATTCGTTGACGCGACCTCGCGGCTAGTGGTCGGTCATCCGTTGGACGCCAGGACCGACATCGGCCCGCTGGTCGACGACCGCCAACGTCAGCGCGTGCTGCACTACGCCCGACTGGGCGTCGAAGAGGGCGCGACGCTCCTCTTCGACGGTGCCGTGCCCGACGATCCGGCGTTCGAGGGCGGCTTCTTCGTCGCTCCAACCGTGCTGGGCGACGTCACCTCGGCCATGGCCGTGGCGCGCGACGAGATCTTCGGACCGGTCGCCTGTCTCATGCGCTTCACGAGCGACGACGAGGCCGTCGCGATCGCCAACGACACGGACTACGGACTCACGGCGGCCATCTGCACCCGTGACGAGGTCCGGGCTAGCCGGCTGGCCGAACGACTCGAGGTCGGCATGGTCTTCGTCAACAACTACACGCGGCGCAACTTCATAGGTTCACCCTTCGGAGGCGTGAAGGGAAGTGGCTACGGTCGCGAATACGGACCTGAGACGCTCCACGAGTTCGTCCGGGCGAAAAACGTCCGCTATCCCTCGGGCCGCGGCGCCATTCCGGGCTGGCCTCCCCAGTAGAGCGGTCGGCGGCGCGGGTCCGCACTGTCGGGCTGAGCGCTCCACCACACATGATCACCTCATCCATCTCCACCACTTCGCCCCGGGCCGATGCAATGCGACCTCTATCCAGCTCGCCCGACGGACCTGCGCATCGGACCGTGTCGTCATCGACCTCGCCCAATGCGCCAGCCCCGCGCCGCTTCTCGTCACACCAACGCCGATCCCGGTCCTCCGCTAGGGTCGCGAAGCCCCTAGTTCTCTGGTCCGGCGACGATTCGGACCGGCAATCTGGCGATTTCGAACGGTTCGCGCGTGGGACCTCCGCTCGGGGCCGTAGGCTGAGCAGAAGTAATAAGGAGGCCCGCAGTGGCAACAGGAACAGTGAAGTGGTTTAACGACGAGAAGGGCTTCGGATTCATCGAGGTCGCCGGTCAGCCGGACGTCTTTGCCCACTACTCAGAAATTCAGGGCGAAGGTCGCAAGACCCTCGTCGAAGGACAGTCAGTCGAGTTCGACATCGAGCAAGGCCAGAAGGGCCCGACCGCCAAGCGCGTTCAGCCTCGCTGAGTACTCTCGGCGTTCGCCGAGAGCCCAGACACCTCGATCCTGACTGCACACCAGTCAAGAAGCTGAGAGTGTCACCCCTTCGCTCTTGACGACCTGAGCAACGCGCGTGCGTTGCTCAGGTCGTCAAGCAGACAATCCGCCTATCGACCGCGACGGCTCACGTCCCGATGCTGTCAGCGCAGGAAGTCGACGAGGAGCCCGCTCAACTGCTCCGCTCCCTGGACGGGTATCCAATGGCCGACGCCCTCGATGCGCTCATAGCGCCACGTTCCGTCGACGAGGCTCGACGAGCCGGTCATCTGCGCCTCGGTGAGCAACTGGTCGGCGCTGCTCCACACGCCCATCGTCGGGCACGTGACGTGGGGGAATTCGAATGCCGCACGGTCACGGTGGAACGTCGCGGGCTCGATGTTGGCCCGGTACCAGTTGAATCCGGCCGTCAGTGCCCCGGGACGAGACAGGTCCGCGATCTGTCGCTCCACGTACGGGTCCGCGTCGACACCGACGCCACCATCGGCCCAGCGACGGAAGAGCTCCCAGTCGTCCTGCGCCAAGCCCGCTTCAGCGACACCGGGGAATTGGAACCACAGCATGTACCACGACAGTTGGCGCTGTGCGAGGCCCGCCTCCGGCCAAGTGCCGGGGTGGCCCACCGAGACCGCGACGAGCCTCGCCACGCGGTCGGGGACGAACGTGGCGAACAGCCACGCGACAGCCGCCCCCCAATCGTGCCCCACCACATCGGCACGCTCGACCTGCAGCGCGTCCATGACGCCCGCGACGTCGCCGACGATGTGGGCCAGTCCATACTGCTCGACGTCCTCGGGCCGGTCGCTCTCGCCGAACCCCCGCAAGTCGGGGGCGATGACGCGGTGTCCGGAGCGAGCGAGCGCCTCCATCTGCGGGCCCCACAGGTGCCACGAGTCGGGCCATCCGTGTAAGAGCACGACCGGAGGGCCGCTGCCGGCCTCGGCGACGTTGAGGGTCAGCTCGCCGACCTTGATGCGCTGCTCCGTCACTTCGAACTCAGCGGTCACATGGACCTCCCTTGATCATTCGGCGCTACCCATGTCGGCGAGCAGGCGCGTCGCGTTGACCCTCGCCAGATCGGCAGTCTCGAGGTAGCGGTTGACGGCGACCTGCATCTCCGGTTCTCCCAGGTGTTCCGCGATCCCGCGAACTCCGTTCAGCCGGGACCCCTCGATCCACGCGGCGATCTGGGGAACCTTGTTCCACCGGGTCTGGGCCCGGCCGTTCACCGAAAACCCGCGCAACCAGTCGTTCGCGGTCGTCGGATATCGGTTCGGCGGGCAGAGATGGCTCTTCTGCGCATCATCGATCGGCAATGACTCGATGAACCCGACGAGGGCCGAGTTGAAGGACGGCTGGCATGTACGCATCGGCTGCACCGTGATTCGATTCGACTCGAACATGGGGCGGTCCGGCGACGTCGTCAGGCCCTCGGCGGTGCAGTCGATGTGCACCTGCCCGGCGTCGGTCGGGATCTCGCCATGTTCAAGCATGATCCGTGCAGGGCCGATCGCAAGGACTCGGCCCATCCGGACCACGTGCTCGATTAGACGCAGGGCCCCGAGTTCGGCGTTACTAATCGTGGCGCATCGGTACATGGTCGGATCGACGTCAGGGTCGATCCGCACGAGCTGTCCGCTCGCCTCCAGACGACGAAAGAGGTCGGCCAGGTCGTCAGCGCGAGCGACGGCCTCCATGTGCAACGAGATCCCGTCCATCAGCTTGCCGACCATTTCTAGCGGCTGCGTGAACGCCCGGTCCTGCATCCAGGCGTCGCGCGGGCGGATCCAACGGATCGCCTCGGGTGCGACGCCGTTGTCCAACAGCCAGTTGCACGCGTCCATCGCCGTCTTGCCGGCGCCGATGATGGTGTAGCCACTCGCTGGATTGGATAGCCCGACGAGATCGTTGATCGGGAGGCAGGTGACGCCGTCCTCGACGCGAAAGGACCGTGCGTGGGTCTTGGGGATCGACGCCTCGAGGTACGTCGCATCAACGACCTTGCGTCGCACGCGCACCTCCGTCGTCTCACCAGTCAGACGCGAGACGCACGTATGCACACGAGACCAGTCGCCCTTGTAGTCACACAAGGAAAAGAAACGCACTCGGTCCGACGCCCGCAGGTTCTCGAGGACCTGGAAGAAGTAGTCGCAGATCTCGCTAGCCGTCGCACGCTGGTAGAAGCCGGCGTTCGGTCCCGACCCGTCGATGCGGTCCTCGCCGAGCACCCGCGAGTTGACCCCGTAAAAGGCCGAGGGCTGGTGCAAGCGGACGAACGGATAGGCGTCGAGCCAATGACCGCCCGGACTGTGGCGTCGGTCAACCAGCACGATGTCGGCGTCTGATGAGGCGTGCAGAGAATCAGCCAACGCCATTCCCGCCGTTCCCGCCCCGATAACCAAGTAATCGGTCTCGATCTGGCCCATTGCCGGACATTAGCAATGCACGCTCGCCGTCCACGACCGGAGCAATAGATTGGATGGATACCCCGTGTGCAGACCTCCGACCGTCTCGACAGCGTCCGACTCGGCATCGGGCGCTCATTGAGCAGACCCCCCGAGCGGTGCCACGGCACGCTTGTCGGACCCGGTCGAAGTGGTCGGGCGACGTTCGAACGTCGACACCCGTGAGCTCCATTGGCGACCTGCTCGACGGCAGGTACCGCCTGAGCGACCTCATCGGCCGCGGCGGGATGTCCGACGTCTTTCGCGCGACCGACGAGCAGGGCGGGAACGTCGTGGCCGTGAAGGTCGTTCGGTCCGCCGACGGCGAGTACGCCACGAGGCTGTCCCAGGAGGCCCGGGCGCTGCGTCGCTTTGAGCACCCCGGACTCGTCCGGCTGCTCGATTCGGGCGTCACGGGCGACATGGCGTACCTGGTTATGGAGTACGTCAACGGCGTGAGCCTCGCCGAGACGCTGCGCCGGGGACCGCTGACCCCCACCGACACCGCCAATCTCGGGGCCGCTCTGGCCGACGGACTTGCCTACGTGCACGAGCGTGGCGTGGTGCACCGCGACGTGAAGCCGGCCAACATCCTGATCGACACCGGGGGCCGCGCCCGTCTCGCCGACTTCGGCATCGCCCGGCTCGTGGACACCACCACGCTGACGGTCGCCGGCACGACGCTCGGGACCGCCTCGTACATGGCACCCGAGCAGCTCGAGGACCACCAGGTCGGCCCCGGAGCCGACGTCTGGTCACTGGGCATCGTCCTTCTCGAGTGCCTGACCGGCCAACGGGTCTATTCGGGAACGCCGAGCGAGGTCATCGCTCGTCGCCTCGCCGGACCGGTCCCGTTGCCCCCCTCGCTTCCAGTCCCGTGGAAGACACTGTTCGGCGGCATGCTCGACCACCGGCCTGACCAGCGCCTGCACGCCGCCGAGGTCTCGGCGTTGCTTGCGACTTCGGCCTTCCGTTCGCCGTGGGCGCCGGCGGTGGCCGTCATCGGAGCCGGAGCGTCGACCGAGCCCTACGACCTGACCGCCCTCAGCGGGCCGAGCGACGTGACCACGCTGGCACTCGACCACACGGTTATCATCCCTCCCCAACTCGTGTCGGGCATCACTCGCCGGCCTCCGAACTGGCGATGGATCGGCCTGGCGGCCCTGTTGATCCTGCCCCTCATCGCGTTCCTCGCCTTCGGTCTTGGCTCGAACGGGGCCAAGCACCTGCCGACGACTGTGCCAACGACGACGACGGTCCCACCAACGACAACGACGACGACGACAGTCCCGTCGTCGGTGCCCCAGGCCCTCACCACCCTCCTCACCGACCTGGCGTCGGGAGAGGCGTCAGGTGCCATCACGTCGGGATCCGGCCCGCCGATCTCGGATCAAGCGCAACAGGCCGTCACCGACTCGGCGGCCGGCAGCACCGCCCTGGCGGTCGCCGACCTCCAGCAGGTGGCGTACTCGATCACCAACGGGGTGAGCACCGGCGCCATCACCTCGGCCGAGGGGTCACTGCTCACCAACGACCTGACGGCGCTCGCGACGGCGCTCGGCCTCAACAGCTCCCCCGCCACGACCGTCCCTCCGGTCCCGTCGAGCCACGGCCACGGCCACGGCAGCGGGAACAACCCCTGATTCCGGCCGCCACTTCCGGGCGTGCGACATGGCGATGTCTGAAGAACCCTCACCCGATGGGACCTTCGCCACTGGCGACCCGAGAGCCAGGGACGGATAATGGGGGCTAGACGGTCACCCGAGTGAGGTGATGGAAGGACGAGCGATGACCGACGCCTCATCCGCTTCGACCGGCGTCGGCCGTGGGCGGAGCGTCCGGGGCGACCACTGGTCGCTGCGGCCCTACCCGAGCGAGTTGGCCAGCGACGTCGTGACCGACCAGGGCGTCATCTTGCACCTGCGCCCGATCCGGTCCGAGGACGCTGACCTGCTGGTCCGGTTCCATCGGGGACTGTCGCCCGACTCGATCTACCGTCGGTACTTCTCGATCCACCCCGAGCTCTCCGACGCCGAGGTCCGCCACCTCACCCAGGTCGACTACGTCGACCGTTTCGCCTTCATCGTCGAGACCGGCGACGCCCTGGTGGGCGTCGGGCGCTTCGACCGAGTCCCCAACACGACCACGGCCGAGGTCGCCTTCATCGTCGCCGACGAGTACCAGCACCAGGGCATTGGCCTCCTGCTGCTCGACCACCTCGCCGACGAGGCGTGGTCGCTCGGCATCACGAACTTCACGGCCGAGACCCAGTCCGACAACCGCAGCATGATGGGGGTCTTCAAGGCCTCCGGCTTCCCCGTCTCGAGCCGGTTCGAGGGCGACGCGATCACCGCGTGCTTCCCGATCCAGCCGACCGACGAGAGCCGGGCGAGCCGCACGGGCCGTGAGGACCGCATCAGGGACGCCGGCCGTCGACGCGGGGACCGCTCCTGATGCTCATCATGAACGGCCGCGTCGATGACGCCGGTCACGCGGACCCCGGCCACCCGGAGAGTCCCGATCGTCTGAACGCGGTCATGGCTGGCGTCGAGGACCTCCACCTGGGCGACGACCTCTCGTTCGTCGAGCCGCGCGCCGCGACGAGGAACGAGCTGCTGCGCGTCCACGAGGCGAGCTACCTCGACGAACTGGGCGCCTTTTGCTACGAGGGCGGCGGCAACATCGACGAGGACACCTACGCGACCTACCAGTCGTGGTCGCTCGCCGAGCACGCCGCCGGAGCCGGGATCGCCGTGGTCGACGAGTTGCGCCGACGTGGCGAGGGGATCGGTTTCGTCGCCGCGCGGCCCCCCGGTCACCACGCCTTGGCCGACCGGGCGATGGGCTTCTGCCTGCTCAACAACGTCGCCGTCACCGCCGCCTCCCTGACCGGTCTGGGCGAACGGGTGCTGATACTCGACTGGGACGTCCATCACGGCAACGGGACGCAGTCGATCTTCTGGAACGACCCCGAGGTCCTCTACGTGTCGACCCATCAATGGCCCCTCTACCCCGGCAGCGGCGGCGCCCGAGAGATTGGCGGGCCCGACGCGCTGGGACTCACGGTGAACCTCCCCCTACCGGCCGGCGCGACCGGCGACGTCGTGCGACGGGCCCTCGACGAGGTGGCCGCTCCGGTGATCGACCAGTTCGCCCCGACGTGGGTGCTGGTGTCGGCCGGCTTCGACGCCCATCGGGCCGACCCGATGGCCGAGCTGGCGCTCTCGGGGGGCGACTTCGCCGGACTGGCGCGAATGGCCGCGGGCTACGCCCCCGGACCGGGCCGCCTCGCACTCTTCCTCGAGGGCGGCTACGACCTCGCGGCCCTGCGCGACTCGGTCGCCGCGACACTCGGCGAAGTCCTCGGCAGCGACTACCGTCACGAGGCGCCGACCTCGGGCGGGTTCGGTGTCGACGAGGTGCGCCGCGCCGAGCTGGAGAGGGGTGTCGCACTTCGCGTGGCGCTCGGCACCGACCCGGGAGAGGACTTCCAATGACCCAGTCACTCAACACCATCGCCGTGGGCTACGACGGCTCCGAGCCGGCCAACGTCGCCGTCCGCTGGGCCTTCACGGTCGCCCGTCAGATCGGGGCCGACGTGGTGCTGGTGCACGCCGTGGGCCTGCTCTCGCGCCTCGAGGGCCCGAGCGTCTCGCCCGACCTGCTCGCGTCGGTCCACCGGCTCGCCGCCGAGGTCGACCTCGCGCCGTCTCGCCTGCGCTGGCACGTTACCGACGGCGACGCCTGCTCGGTGCTGCTGCGCGCCGCCGACGAGCCCATCGCCGCCGACCTCCTGGTCGTCGGTTCGCGCGGTCAGAGCGTCCACGCCGGCCTCCTGCTCGGCAGCACCAGCCTGCAGCTCGCCGAGCGCTCGAGCATCCCCCTCGTCATCGTCCCCTCGGGTCGCGACGCGAGCTAGCACTACTCGGGGCGCAGCACCGACCTCAGCGCATCCAGCACCGCGGGATTGTCGATGGTCGACGGCACGGGCACCTCGACGCCATCGGCGATCGCACGCATCGACTTTCGCAGCACCTTGCCAGACCTCGTCTTGGGTAGTGCTTCGACCACGTCGACCTGACGCAGTGAGGCGACGGCCCCCAGGCGGTCGCGCACCAGCTGGACCAGCTCCTGGGCGACGACGGGGTGGTCGCGCTCGACGCCGGCCTTCAGCACGACGAGGCCGCGCGGGACGTGGCCCTTCAGCTCGTCGACGACGCCGATGACGGCGCATTCGGCGACGTCGGGGTGGGCCGCCAGGATCTCCTCGATCTCCCCGGTCGACAGTCGGTGGCCGGCGACGTTGATGACGTCGTCCACGCGGCCCATCACGAAGAGGTAGCCTTCGTCGTCGAAATGGCCTCCGTCGCCCGTGAGGTAGAAGCCCGGGATCTGGCTGAGGTAGGCCTCGTAGAACTTGTCGTCGTCTCCCCAGATCCGAGAGGTGCATCCCGGGGGCAGCGGCGTGTGGATCACGATGAATCCCTCGGTGCCACTGTCCACCGCGACGCCGCCCTCGTCCACGATCCGCACGTCGTAGCCCGGCACGGGCACCGTCGGCGAGCCGGGCTTGACGGCCATCGGGTCGAGGCCCATCAGGTTCGCCGCGACCGGCCAACCGGTCTCGGTCTGCCACCAGTGGTCGATGACCGGCACGCCGAGCAGGTCGCTCGCCCAGGTGTAGGTCTCGGGGTCGAGCCGCTCGCCGGCGAGGAAGAGGCAGCGGAACGTCGACATGTCGTACTTCGCGAGCAGGGCCCCCGTCGGATCCTCACGCTTCACGGCCCGAAAGCCCGTGGGCGCGGTGAAGAGGGCCTTGACGCCGTACTCGGAGATCACGCGCCAGTAGGCCCCCGCGTCGGGCGTGCCGACGGGCTTGCCTTCGTAGAGCACGGTCGTGCAGCCCGCGAGCAGCGGCCCGTACACGATGTACGAGTGGCCGACGACCCAGCCCACGTCCGAGGCCGCCCAGAAGACCTCGCCGGGATTGACGTCGTAGATGTTCGTCATGCTCCAGTGCAGGGCGACGGCGTGGCCGCCGTTGTCGCGCACGACGCCCTTCGGCCGACCGGTCGTGCCCGACGTGTAGAGGACGTAGAGCGCGTCGGTCGCCGCGACCGGCACGCACGCCGCCTTCACCGCGCGGGCCATCTCCTCGTCCCAGTCGAGGTCGCGTCCGTCGCGCATCGTGGCCACGGCCTGAGGCCGCTGGAAGATGACGCAGTGCTCGGGCCTGTTGACGCACTCGTCGAGGGCCGCGTCGATGAGGGGCTTGTACTCGATGACCCGATTCACCTCGATGCCGCACGACGCCGAGACGACGACCCGCGGTCGGGCGTCGTCGATCCGCAACGCCAGCTCGTGCGCGGCGAAGCCGCCAAAGACGACCGAGTGGACTGCACCAATCCGTGCGCAGGCGAGCATCGCGATAGCGGCCTGGGGGATCATCGGCATGTAGATGACGACCCGGTCTCCCTGCTCGACACCGAGGCCCCGCAGGACGCCGGCGAACCGCGCAACCTCGTCGAGCAGCGCGACGTAGGTGTAGGTCGACTTCGTTCCGGCGACGGGGCTGTCGTAGATGAGGGCCAACCGGTCGCCGTGCCCGTTCTCGACGTGACGGTCGACGGCGTTGTAGCACGTGTTCATCTCTCCGTCACTGAACCACTCGTAGATCGGCGCACGTGAGTCGTCAAGCACCTTGGTCGGCTTCCGGTACCAGTCGATGCCGCGCGCCGCCTCGCCCCAGAAGTGCTCCGGGTCCTTGATGCTCTGCTCCCAGACTTGACGATACGTTGCCATGGCCCCCAATTCGCTTCTTCGTCCGACTCTCTCGTTGAGAGATCGTTGAACATCAGGATGACACCTCGCGGGCATCCTGTCCAAGCCCGCGGCCCCGCTCGGGCGCGATCGGTCCCTCGGACCCGGCTCACTCGACCGTCGTCCTCGGCAAGACGTCGACGCGAAGTGGCAATCTCGCCGTCGAGAGGCAACTCAGTAGAGTGCGGTGGTGATCGCATCGTCTCTGGCGCTGAGTTGGAGAATCGCCATCATCTTCGTCGCCGGCGTCGCCGCGGGCATCTCCAACGGGATCGCCGGCGGTGGGACGTTCTTGAGCTTTCCGGCGCTGCTGGCCCTGGGCATCCCGTCGCTCCAGGCCAACGTGTCCTCCACGGTGGGCATACTGCCGAGCACCTTCGGGGGAATTCGTGGCTTCCGTCGCGAGCTCACCCTGCACCGGCGATTGCTTCGAGAACTGGTCCCCACCTGCGTGCTTGGGTCGGTCACCGGCACGGCGCTCCTCCTGCTCGGCTCCGAGCAGACCTTCCGCAGCGTGGTGCCGTGGCTCATCGGAAGCGCCACGTTCCTGTTCGCGATGTCGCCGAGGATCACCGGGCTGCTCGCCAAGATGGATCGCGGCGAGGAGCCGCACGCCGTCCGACGGCGCTCACTCTTCGTGGGCATCTTCCTCGCCTCGGTCTACGGCGGTTACTTCGGCGCCGGCCTCGGCATCATGTTGCTGGCCGCGATGGCCATGACGCTCCCCTACGACATCTACGTCCTCCAGGGCCTGCGCAGCGCACTCTCCCTGCTGATCAACGCCGTGGCCGCGATCGTCTTCGTCGCGCGCGGCCATCTCGCCGTCATGGCCGTGATGGTGCTGCTGGTCGGCGCCCTGATCGGCGGATGGCTCGGCACCATGTTGATTCGCCGCCTCTCGTCGACGGTCGTGCGAGTACTCGTCGTGGTCATCGGCGCCGCGACCACCGTCAAGCTGGCGATCGGCAGCTAGCCGAAGTTAGGCGTGTGGCCCACGTTCGCCCGCTGAACCGTCCGGCGGTGAAAGACAATCTCACCGCACACGACGACGAACGCCAAGAACACGATCGGCACCGCCGGGGCCAACCTCGGCACGTCGACCGCCACCGACGCGCCCAGGCCGGCGCCGACGATCAGCGCGAGCAGGATCACGACGTTGCGGCCGTGGATCGGCTCATTGCGTTTGGTCAAACTGGCCACGAGCTGGGTGAGCGTCCCCGTGAGGTAGGTCGTCGACAGTCCGCTGATCCCGAAGCGCAGGACCGCGGCGCTCTGGATCCCCAGCGCGACGGCGTTGACACCGAGCATGGCGTACTCGGCCGCCCCGGAGGGCGCACCGCCCACGCTCTCCCACCAGATCGCGAAGACGCAGAGCACGCCGAGCTCGAGGACGAGTGCGTGCAGGATGGGTCGGGGCCAGAAGTCCTGGTCCTTCGTCGCGTGCCCCGCCACGCGAGCGCCGGCGAGACCGCCCAGCACGAAGGCGAGAAAGGCGACACCCGTGTGGATCGCCAGCGAGACGTCGCCCTTGCCGGCCGAGACCCCTAAGAGCACCATGTTCCCGGTCATGACACTGGTGAAGACGCCACCGAGACGGGTGAAGCCAATGGCGTCGACGGCGCCCGTGACCAGCGTCAACAGCACGACGAGAGCGTCTCGCTGGCGCACCGGGGTCCAGAACGACCCCTCCGCGCGGGGGACCGGTTGACGACCCGTCATCGTGGGGACCTCATCGCGAGCGACCATCGGTTCAGTCGCTGGAGGGTGGTGGCGCCGCGCCACCGCCGAGGAACGATTCCACGAATGCGGGGTTCTGCTCGAGGTCCCTGGGCGCCCCCGAGAGGACGATCCGGCCGCCGCCGAGGACGTACGTCCAGTCCGATATGCGCAGCGCCGCCTTGGCACGCTGCTCCACGAGCAGCACCGTCGAGCCGTGATCGGCGAAGCCCCGGATGTACTCCTCGAGCAGTTGGGTGGCGACCATCGGGGCGAGGTTGGCGGTCGGCTCGTCCAGGACCAGCACCGACGGCGACAGCATCAGCACCCGACCCATCGCGAGCATCTTGCGCTCGCCTCCCGAGAGCTTCCCCGCCTTACGGGTCATCATGCCCTTCAGCCTCGGGAAGAACTCGAGCACCGCCTCGATGCGGTCGGGGATCTCCCGGCGAGCCAACAGGTACCCGCCGATCTCCAGGTTCTCCTTCACCGAGAGGGGCGGGAAGACGTCCTCGACCTGGGGCACGTAGCCGATCCCGATCTTGGCGATCTCCTCGGAGGCCATATTCGTGGTGTCGACGTCGCCGACCGTGACGTGTCCGTCGAGGACCCGCACCACCCCGACGAGCGACTTCAGCAGCGTCGACTTGCCCGAGCCGTTCGGCCCGACGATGGAGACGACCTTGCCCGGAGACGCCTGCACGTCGATGGCGCTCACGATCGCCCGTCGGTCGTAGCCGGCGCTGAGGCCGGTGGCGGTCAGCACCAGTCCCTGGGTGGAGAGCTCAGCCGACAAGGTAGGCCTCCACCACTTCGGGCATCTGGCGCAGCTCGGCCATGGTCCCTTCGGCGAGGACCCGGCCTTCGGCGAGCACGATCACCGGGTCGCAGAACGCGTCCATGATCGCCAGTTCGTGCTCCACCATCAGAATGGTCATCCCCCCCTCGCTCAGCCTGGTCAGCTGGTCGCCGATCTTGTGCGCGAGGTTGGGGTGCACGCCGGCCATCGGCTCGTCGAGGAGGAGCACCTTGGGCTCGGCGAGCAGCGAGCGCATTATCTCCACGAGGCGACGCTGTCCGCCCGAGAGGCCACCGGCGTACGCGTTCGCGTACTGGGTGAGGCCGAATCCTTCGAGGACCTCCTCGGCGCGCTCGATGTTGGCCTTGTCCTCGGATCCCCAGTGGCGTCGTCCCCGCAGGGAGCCCCAGAACGAGTCACCCGACTGGTTCGGGATGGCGCTCACCAGGTTCTCCATCACCGTCAGCTTCTTGAACTCGCTGGCCAACTGGAACGTCCGCACGAGTCCGGCCTGGGCGCGCTTGTGCGAGGACATCGCCGTGATGTCCTCGCCCTCGAGGAATATCCGTCCCGCCGACGAGGGCAGGGTCCCCGCCAGCATCGCGAGCGTCGTCGACTTGCCCGCCCCGTTGGGGCCGATCATCCCGGTGACTCGACCCTGGCGGATCTCGATGCTGACGTCCTCGACCACCGTGACGCCGTTGAAGCTCTTGCTCAGCCCCTGGGTCGAGAGAATGACCCGGTGGTCGTTCGTCGGTTCCCCGAGCCGCAAGAGATGACCGAAGTCCAGCCCTTCGAGGTTCCCGATCTGGATCAAGGCGTCGGGGTCGTCGCTGGGCGGCAAGGGAGGGGCCGTCGGCTTGCGACTCAGGATCCGGCGCCGTTCGGGCAAGATGCCGTCCGGGCGGAACCAGAGGAACAGCACGATGAGCAGTCCAATGGCCACCCACTGGAGCGAGGGCACGAGCGTCGGGTTCGCGAGCGGCGGGATGTAGCGAGTGGCCTCTTCGAAGCCCACCGGCACGAGAATCGCGCCAAGGATGGCGCCCTTGTGGTTACCCGCGCCACCGACGATGATCGCGGCGAAGAAGACAATGGTCTCGGCGTAGCCCCACGCGCCCGGCGCCCAGAGGCTAATGAAGCCAACGAGGATCGCCCCGCTCAACCCCGCGACCGCGCCACCGAGCACCAGCATGCTGGTCCGGTTCAGCCGGAGGTTCTTGCCGAGGGAGTCGGCCACGATGTCGTTGTCGCGCATCGCTCGCAGGGACCGGCCGTAGGGCGACTCCGTGATCCGACGAAGCAGGAAGTACACGAGGATGGTGAGCACGATTGCCACGCCGCCGTAGGCGAACTGGTAGGCCACCCCCTGGGGGTTCCAGATGCTCTGGAACGGCGCCGGAACGATCGAGATGCCGGCCGCACCGTTGAGGAACGGCACGAAGTCCTTCACGAGGACGTTCAACAGGACCGCCGACACGAGGAGTCCGACCGCCGCGAAGTCGCCGCGCAGACGCTTGCCGACGAGGAACACGAAAGGCAGGGCGAGGAGACCGCCTACGACCGCCGCGCCGATCCAGGGCAGGGGCCAGGGCAGGCTCCACCCGAGGATGTACGACTGGAAGCCGCCGTTGGAGGTCGCGGCCCGCGGCATCGAGAGGACCGCGGCGGCGTAGGCACCGGCCGACTGGAAGATGATGAACCCAAAGTTCGAGATCCCCGCAAAGCCGAACTCGACGTTGAGCGCGAGGCACGCCATCGCGTCGACTGCGGCGTAGATGAGGATCGTGGCGAAATAGAAGGCGTAGGCGGACATTAGAGAGTCTTCTCGCTTCCGAAGATGCCGTAGGGACGGAAGGTCAGCATGCCGAGCAGCGCCACGAAGGCAATGACCTCCTTGTACTGAGGATTGACGTAGGCGGCACTGATCTCCGTGGAGAGGCCAATGACGAGGGCGCCGAACATCGCGCCGTACGGCTCACCGGGCCCGCCGAGGAACATCGCGGCCAGCAAGAGCACGATGTAGAGCTGGGCGCTCGTCGCCTCGAAGACACCGGTGTTCATCGCGAAGACTACGCCCGCCAAGCCGCACAGGGCCCCCGAGATGAGCCACGTCGTGGAGATGATGAACTGCGTCTTCACCCCGCTGTTGCGCGCGAGGTTGGGGTTGGCGGACGTCGCGCGCATCGCCTTTCCTAGGCGCGTGTAGCGCAGTAGCCAGTGGATCGTGACGAGGACCACGGCGCATATGGCCAGGATGATCAGCTGCAGTCCACTGAGGAACATCCCTACGATGTGGTATTCGTGCCCCTGGCTCTGATGGTAGGAGACGTAGCTTCCTCCGACGATGGCCTGAAGCCCGAAGGTACCGATGAGGTCCACGCCCAAGGCAACGATCACCACGGTGATCGGCGCAGGGTTTCTCCGTTGGAAGGGCGTGAAGACGAATCGGTTGAGCGCCCACGACGCCGCCGCTCCGGTCGCCACGCCGAAGGGCAGGGAGGCCCAGGCGGTGACTCCATGGGCGTTCGCGTAGTAGGCGACGAAGGCACTGTTGATCATGATCGACCCGTACGCCAGATTCAGCACATTGGTCACCGCAAACTGCATCGTGAATCCGACTGTCGCAATGGCGAGCACCGCCGCGGTCATGAGACCGAATCCGAACGATGACATGAAAACGCTCAAGTTGATCAGACTTTCGTAAGGGGGGAACTGATGGTTACCACGACGTGGATACGGGACCGCGAGTCGCTCGACTCGTGCGGCCAAGGTGACACGACACGCTCAGACCGCGGCAACGGTAATCGCCGTTGCCGCGGTCTGAGCGGCGCATCGTTACTTACATGAGACCAAGGTGCACAGTCCAAGACTCCCCGCCGAGAAGGTCGTACCGTCAGCGTTGAACTGGTCGTCCTCGAACAGCCCGTACGCGGTCTGGAACTTGTCGAACTGATACTTGCCTCCGACACCGAAGTACTGGATTGTCTTGCCGGCCTTCAGGGCCCGTACGCCAGCGGCGAACGTGGAGACAACTGTCGCTCCCGGGCCACCCTTGGCGATCTTCAAGATGTCCGCCCGGTACTTCGATCCAACGGTCGAGTGCGACATCACCATCGCGAGCGCCGCGAGGTTGATCCCGTCGTACAGGTGCACCGTCCCGTTGGCGGTGAGCAGTCCCGGAAAGCTCGGAACACCCTTGACCTTGCCGGCCTGAGCGAGCACGAGCTTCTTGTACAGCGGGTACGCCGGTCCGGAGAAGTTCACCGTGCCATTGTCAGCGTCGAAGCTCTTAATGAAGTTCTGAGTGCCGATCGCCGTGGTGATCCCCGAGAAGAACACCGGGTCGATCATGGCGGACGTACCGATCACCGGAATCATCTTGTTGTTGTTGAGCTGATACACCTCTTGCAGGATCGCGACACCGGCCGCACCGAGCGCCTCCATCATGATCGCGTCGGGGTGCGACGCGACGATGGCCTGCGCCTCGGTGTTGAACGTGGTCGCGTTGATGTCCAGCGTCTGGTTGGAGACGACGGTCATGCCGTTGGCCTTGATCGCGTTCAGCGCCGGCTGCACGAAGGTCTGCGACCCGGCGTCGTTACCGAAGGCCAGGGCAATGTTCTTGTATCCCTTGTTCTTCGCGATCTTCACCATCGCCACCGAGTCAGCGGCGTCCGGTGGGACGAGACGGAAGAAGTAGGGGAAGTGGATGGCGTCGAACTCCGACTCACCAGTCATGCAGAACGACACGGTCTTGTGAGCGTCCAAGACGGGCACCACGGTCGATGCCTCGTCCGACGTGCATCCGATAACGAGCGCCAGGTTCGAGGTCGTCGCGTACATCTGACGCACGGCCGGCACGGCGTCCGCGGGGTCGCCTCGCGTGTCCACCACCTTGCAGTTCACCTGCTTGCCGAGAATGCCGCCGGACAGGTTGATCGCCTGCGAGGCCGCGAGGCACGCCGTCTGGTACTTCGGACCCAAGACGGCGTCCGCGCCAGTGAACGGCGCCACGGCCGCGATCGTCAGCGAGCCGTGGAACTTGGGCGCCGCGAGCGCCTTCGTTCCGGGCAAACCCACGGTCGCGGTGATGATCGCCAGCAAGGCAATCAGCAGCGTCACTCGCCTTCGCATCCGCGAGGCCGCAGTCACCCCCGGCCACGTTGTTGAAATTCGATCCATTATTCCCCCCTCATTGGATTGATACTTCTACTCCTACTTAAAGCAGACCATCAGACTTTTGTGGTGTCGGTTTTCAAGGGCATCCACGGCCAGTCCTTCGGAGCCCCCACTTCAGCGACGACGTGGTTCGAAATTGTGCCGATGCCCTCGACGGTCACCTCGATGAGGTCGCCGGGCATCAGCCACACCGGAGGCGTCCTCGCGAAGCCGACCCCACCCGGTGTACCGGTGGCGATGACGTCGCCGGGGCGCAGAGTGGAGAACGAGGAGAAGTACTCGACGGCCTTGGCGACGGTCACGATCATGTCCGACGTTCGCGCGTCCTGCATGACGGTGCCGTTGAGGGTCGTCGTGATCGCCAGGTTCGTCACATCGACCTCGTCGTTGGTGACGACCTCGGGACCTATGGGCATGGTGCCCTCGAAGTTCTTTCCCGGCGTCCACTGTGACGCCACCCGCTGCCACTCGCGCGCCGAACCGTCATTCATGACCGCATAGCCGAGTATCGCGTCGAAGGCGTCCTCGGCCTTGATGTAGCGACCACCCTTGCCGATCACGATGGCCAGCTCGCCTTCGTAGTCGAATCGCTCACTCAGGTCCGGCTTCACCATGTCGTCGTAAGCCCCAATGACACTTCCCGCGCCCCGAACGAACGACTCCGGCCAGGTCGGAACCGCCCGTCCGCCCTCGATGGCATGGTCGGCGTAGTTAACACCGAGGCAGAGGACCCGGGTCGGGTTCGGCGTCGCGGCAGCGAAATCAGACTTGTCGAACGACGTGCCCGCCTGGGACGAGGCCGTTCGCGCAGCGTCGAGTGCTGCGCTGCCGCCCTCGGCCAATCCATTGATGGTGGAGAGTGCGTTGTCGCCCGACGCATCGGCGAGGTCCACGTACCCCGCGGTGCCCCGCACGTGGAGCCGCAGTCCCTTCGAGGTCCTGATCGTTGCAAACCTCACTAGGGGCCCCCTCGTGGTCCGTCAACCAATTGGTTCTATTGGTTGAATTTGGTCCATTTTAGACCAACATTGGTTCGCCGTCAATCGCCAATTATAAGAATCAACCGAGAAAAGGCGACACCATGTCTGGGAAATTGGTAGAATTGGTGCAAGCCTCGTTCAACGGAAGGTAATGGCATGCGAACGGTAGCCAGCGAACGGATCCGCGACATCGCCGAGGTCGTGCTGAAGGAAGCTGCCCAAAAGGGGTTGCCTGCCGGGAGCCGACTGCCGACGGAACGTGAGTTGGCCGAGGGCCTGCAACTCTCACGCTCCACGGTGCGAAGTGCGATGGCGCTGCTCGAAGCCGAGGGTGCCGTGTCCCGGGAGGTCGGCCGCGGCACCTATCTTCGCCGCGATCCCCAGAGTCCGAGCATCGAGCTGGACCTGGACCTGATTCAGCCGTACGCCATCTTGAAGGACGTCGGACCGGCCGACGTGATTGCCGCCCGACAGTTGCTGGAGCCGGCGGCGATGTACTCGGTCGTCGCCCAGGCGACGGAAGCCGACTTCGACGAAGTCGATCGTTGCCTCAATGGCTGCGAGAATGCCGCCAGCTACGACGAGTTCGAGATGTGGGACCTCTCGTTCCACCGCAGCCTCGTGCTCGGTTCGCACAATGCGTTGCTCGTGCGGATGTACCTGCTCATCGAGGTGGCTCGCAAGGGCGAGCTGTGGGGCAGTCTGAAGCGCCGCAGTGACTCGAGCGATCGCCGCGAACACTACTGCGACCAGCACCGTGCCATTGTGACCGCGCTTCGCAGTCGCGACGCGCGCAGCGCCCACGACGCGATGGCCGCCCACCTCGACGCGGTCGAGGCGTCACTGCGAATGGGCGCCCGTTCCTGATTTCACATTCGACTCGGCGGGGCCGCCGAACCTGGTGGTCCGTCACGATCAGACCGGTCAAGACGGCTCTCGGTCGCGAAATCGTGACGCTCAGCTTCCGTGGGAAGTAATTGGCGCACCGACGGACGCGTTGAAGTTCGCGAACGCGCTGCGCACGGCGTCGATGTCGGACTCGACGCTGAGTACGAGGCTGAGCAGTACGCGTGCCTTCGGTCCGTCGAGGAAGCCGGCCGGTATCAGTCCGCGAGAGATGAGGTCACGTTCCGAGCCGGGAAAGCCGTAGGTCCCCTGCAGGACCTCACCCGCGCCGGTGCGTGTCGCCAGGATCACCGGGATCCGCGTCGCCAGGTCCGCGAGCCGTGGAACGACCCTCGCCGGCACGTGACCGGCGCCGAAAGCTTCGACGACGAGGCCGGCGTAGCCACTGGCTTCGACCTGCGCGAGCAGCGCCATGTCGTCACCGACGCTCACGGTCAGCAGCGCCACTGACGGGATGACGCCAGTGGGGCCCACCACCGGGCTGGCCAGGCGCGCGAGCCGCAACACGACGCGACACCGCCCTTCGGAGACCCAGCCAATCGGCCCCGCACTCGGCGACCGCAGGGCGCCGGTGCTCGAAGAGTGCGTCTTTCGCACGAAGCGGGCCGCGTGGATCTCGTCATCGAAGACGACCACCGCGCCGAGCCCGCTTGCCTCGGCTGAAGATGCGACCTGTACCGCGGCCAGCAGGTTGGCCGGGCCGTCGGCGCCGGCCATCGTCGGATTGCGCATCGCTCCGGTGACGACCACGGGTCGCTCTCCGTGCAGCAAGAGGTCGAGGGCGAACGACGTCTCTTCGATCGTGTCGGTCCCCTGGGTCACCACGACGCCCGCCACGCCATCGTCGAAGCGCCGCGAGATCTCGTCGGCGAGTTCGACGAGGTCCGCCAAGGTGATGTCGCCCGACGGAATCTGACGGAACGCGACGGTCTCGAGTTCGGCGACGCCGCCTAGTTGCGGGACCGCGTCGACGATCTCGTCGGCCCCCAGTCGGGGCGACACTCCGTCACCCTGCGCGTCGCCCCCCGCGCCCGTGGCGGCGATCGTGCCGCCCAGCGAGAAGACGGTCACCCGAGGAGTCCGTGGCCGTTCGTTCACGTCTCTCCTTCAGGGGGTGTATCTCGGTCCAATGCTAGAGCGAGCCGTAGACCGCGTCGATGAGCGCTCGGTTGCGCGTGCTCTGCCACCGGGGTATCACGTGGTTCATCACGTAGCCGAAGGAGAGGTGGGCATCGGGGTCGGCGAACCCGACCGCTCCGCCCGTCCCGAAGTGTCCGAAACTCCGTGCGTTCGGGCCGAAGGGACGACGGGGATTCGTCGGCTGGAAGCCGAGGCCGAAGCGTGCCTCCTCGCCGAGTACCGGGCACCAGCCCTCGGACTGGACCGTGGTCGCCTCGGCCAACAACTCGGCCGACAGGACTCGTCCGGGTTCGAGCAGCGCGTCGTAGAAGCGCGCGATGCCCGTGGCCGTTCCGTGGCCGTTGGTCGAGGGCACCTGGGCTTGACGCCACTGCGTCGTGTTGACGACCCCGAAGGACGAGTACCCGGGCGGGTTGAAGTAGCCACGCAGGACCATCGAGGACTCGTCGGCGCCGTCGGCGGGCGGCAGCTGTGCCGGGGAGGCGGCGCTCGCCAGGATCACGTCGGCGCAACGGGCGAGGTCGGCCTCGCTGACGCCATACCAAATGTCCGCGCCAAGCGGTCCGGCCAGGGCTCGCAGTCGCCTGCCCGGCATGTCGCCCGTAACCCGACGCACCATCTCGCCCACCAGGTGGCCGTAGGTGTTGGTGTGGTACACGTGTCGGCTCCCGGGTTCGAACCACGGCTCCGTTGCCGCCAGCGCCGACGTCATCGTTTCCCAATCCCACAGGTCATCGTTGGTGAGGTCCTGACGGATCGCGGGGACCCCGGCCCGATGACAGAGGGCGTGGCGTACGGTAGCGGACTCCTTTCCGTGTTGGGCGAACTCGGGCCAGATCGAGCCGATCGGATCATCGAGGCCGACAAGGCCCGCGTCAACCAGCTGGAGCATCAGTGTCGCGACGATCGGCTTGCCGGCCGAGTAGAAGTTGACCAGCGTGTCGTCACTCCAGAGACGATTCGCCGACTCGTCGGCCCAGCCACCGGAGAGTTCGACGACGACGCGGCCCTCCACCAGCACGCTGAGCGCGGCGCCGACTTCGCCGCGCTCGGCGAAATTGGCGGCGAACTCGTCGCGCACCGCGCCGAATCGCTCGTCGCACCGTCCGCCGATCGGAGCTTCCATAATCGAAGTATTGCAGTCGGCCGGTTGTGGCACGCCCGTCGAGGTCGCCGGTCAGGGGGAGGGACGAGGCGTCGCGCTCGCCCGGTAGGTCGTCGTGACGTAAGGGAGCTCGACTCGGTCGGGCAGTCCGCGAACCACTCCGGCGACGTCCGTCATCAACTCGCGGCGCTCGCGCTCCCCCATCACCGCGATGTAGCTGCTCGTAAGGACCCGTTGGAGCAGCATCTCATGGTCGAGTGACTGGTGATGGCGGAACACACGTCGTTCGACATGGTCGAAGAGGCCGGCGGAGAGCACGACCGAGTAGTCGGTGGCCATGTCGTAGGGGCGGTTCTGCGGCCAGCGCATTGCCCGGCCGAGCTCAGCCACCCAGTCGACCGAATCGTCACGTTCGTTCCAGATGAGGCCCAGTCCTCCCCCGGCCACCAGCACCCGATGGATCTCCTCGAGGGCCGCGGGGCCGTCGAACCAGTGGAAGGCCTGGGCGACGACGACGCAGTCGACGCTCTGCGACGCGAGGGGGATGTCGACGTCGCGACCGTCGAGCACCTCCACCGACGCCAGACGAGCGGCGAGAACCGTGCGCATGCCCGCGGTCGGCTCGACGGCCGTGATCCGACATCCGTACGGGACTAGCTGTTCGTTGAAGATGCCCGTGCCGGCACCCAGGTCCACGACGTGCGAACTCTCGGTGATGTGCAGTGACCGCACGAGGTACTCGACGGCGTCGGCCGGATAGTCCGGTCGCGCCGACTGGTACCGCTCGCCGTTGGCGAAACCGGCCGTTCCCAGATCGGACGAATCGTGCACTCCTTCATTCCAACACCCGTCGGCCCACTCCACACGACATCGGGTCCCTCCGCCAGCGCCGACGGCCCACCCTCAGACGATCGCTCGCCCCCGGCGAATCCGACGACGGGTGTCCCAGAGCACGATGTTCCAGGGGAACTCGCGCAGCGGCCGCGGCGCGGCGCGGTTGGCCGCAACGGCGAGTCGACAGAACAGGTCGAACAGTCGCTGGCGACCGGGACTCCACGCCAGCCCGAGCTCGTGGCGAAAGGCGACCGGCAAGAAGCCGGTCGTGATGAGTCGATGCGTCGGACCGACGACCCAGCGAAGCGGCGAGGGGAGGAAGTCGAGTGACGCCACACACTGGAGGAACTCCCGCGTCTCCTCGTCCATCGACACCCGGTCCAGGGACTCGTCCCAGTAGCGCTCGAAGGCGGCCCGGTCGGTCGGCCACATCGACGAGGGCACCTGCAACGTGGTCGCGAAGCGCTCACTGCGCCGGTAGAGCCCGTCGAGCGTCGAGGCGTCGACGGACCGGTGAAGGAGGGTGACGGCGTCCTCGAGTCCCCGGTACATGCAGGCCGCGACCCAGAGTTGGAGCTCGGGGTCGAAGGCGCTGTAGTCAACGGGGCTGTGGTCGCTGGAGCGCACGGACCGGTGCTGGCGATCGACCTCGTGGCGCATCACGAGACGTTCCTGGTCGGTGCCGTACAGGGCAATGACAATGTAGCCGAGAGTCGTCCTCGTGCGCTTGATCGGATGATGGTGGAGCGAACCACTCTCGACGGTGCTCTCGACGACACCCCGGCCGACCCCCGGTTTTGAGAGCTGCATGATCACGTTGGCCCCGCCGAGCGCGAGAGAGAGTCCACTCATCAAGAGCGAACGATCCTCCGGCGACGAAGGGTTCCGCGAACGCCTTCGCACGATGGCCCTAGTGTCCGCGCCGCGCCAGCACGAACGCCACCGCCAGCGCCATCATCGCCCACGACATCGATCGAAGGGCCCGCTCCGATGGCGCCAGCAGAAACCGCCGGTCGATCGGCTCGACGCTTCCGTCGTCGATCGTCAAGGCCCCTTCGACCAGCGTGGCCCGACGGCGCACCAGGCGCACCGGGGTCGACAGGCTGCGCTGGGCGGACGACATGAAGGTCGCGGCCAGTGCGAGCACGACGGCGGAGAACGACAACGACGACGACTGCGCGTACGCCGAGGTCAGTACTGGGAAGGCCCCCCACGCGAGGGCGAAGACGAGGTCGGTGTGGACCAGTCCGCCGAAGAGCTCGAGGTTGTACGCGAGCACGAGGATCGCTCCCACGACGATGAAGGCGATGAGGCCCGGGCCGACCCGGTGGACGCCCGCGACTCCGAGCGCCACCGCTCCCGCGAGTCCGAGCGACGCCGCGCCCCAGAGGACGCGCGCCGGTATGCGGGTGCCAAGCGGTCGGCCCCGCAGTTCGTCGAGAGCATGGGCGCAGACCCCCACGGCCAGGAAGAAGGCGAGCAGCGTGGCGAGCAGCGTCGTCCAGTTGATGCGAGGCGCGACCATCGCCCCTAGCGCGACGTAGGAGAGGTGCCACGCTGTGTACGGCGGGTGCAGCACCGCGCGCAGGTCGCGCCACGCGGCCCGCTCACCGGTCGCGTAGAACGCGGGGCCCCGCGCGTCACTCTTCGACATTGGCCTTGGTCCCCCACATGACGATCCCACCACCGACTGACATGATCCGGACCCCGACGTCGACCATCCCGGCGTCTCGCCACATTTGGACGGTCGACGACTCGGGGTGGCGAAGGTAGTGGCCGGAGATGTTCGGACCGAGGAAGCGTCCGACCTCGTACCACTCGCGTCCCCCGGTGAGCCATCCCGCAATCGGCAGGACCCACCTCGTGTAGCACCACCAGAGGGCGCGCCAGAAGGGCGACGGAGGGACGAAGAACTCGAGGCTCGCCATCACTCCGCCCGGTCGAAGTACCCGAGCGAGCTCGGCGACTGTGGACGGCGGGTCGTCGACGTAGCGCAGCAGGTACGTGAAGGTCAGCGCGTCGAAGCTGGCGTCGGGGAACGGCAGGCTCTCGGCTCGGCTCTGCACGAGGTGCACGTGGCGCTCGTCGAGACGCGCCATCTTCGCGCGGGCCTCGTCAAGCATCCGCTTCGTGAGATCGACGCCAACCACCTCAGCCCCGGTGGCCGCGCGCAGCGCGAGGGCGACGCCGCCGGTCCCGGTCGCGACGTCGAGCACTCGACTCGCGGGACGGGCCGCAATCTTCTCGACGATCGCGTGACGCCACCGACGGTCCTGACCGAGCGAGAGTAGCCATCCGAGGCGGTCGTAGCGGGCCGGGAGACCGTCGAAGAGATCGGTGGCGAAGCGGTTCGGGTCGGGCCCGGTCCCTCGAGACATCGTCGTCCTCCGTGGTCAATCACAGGTTACGCCGTCGCGTATCCGGTCGAGCCTCTCAGAGCGGCGACGCCACGTAGGTGGCGGACGTGCGTCGCCACGCCCCTAGCCGAGCTTGAACTGGAAGCCGCCGGAGTTGCCGCCCTCTCCCGAGGGCAGGTACGGGATCATCGCGTGGGCCATGCCCGGCAACGTCAGCGTCTGGAGGTGGACCTTGCCCGGCCCGGTCAGCTTGGCGAGGAAGATGGTGTCGGCACCGAAGAGCATGTTCTTGATGCCCTTGACCATGGTGATGTCGATCGTCACGCTCGCCTCGAAGAGACCAATGTGGCCGGGGTGCACCATCATCTGCTCGCCGGCGGCGAGGTCGTAGGTGACGATCTCACCGGACAGCTCAACCCACGCCGTTCCCTGGCCCCCGATGCGCTGGAGGATAAAGCCGTTGCCGGAGAAGACGCCGACGCCGAGCTTCTGCTGGAAGCCGATGTTGAGCGTGACGTCCGTCGTGGCGGCGAGGAAGCCGTGGCGCGACACCATGTACTCGTGCTGCGGGTCGACGTGGATGGGCATGATGTGTCCGGGCATCTTCGCCGCGAAGGCCACGGTGCCGTTGGCCCCTTGTGCGGTGTACTGCGTCATGAAGATCGTGCCACCGGCGACCGCGCGCTTCAAGACTCCGAGGACGCCCGAGTTGCCGGCCCCCGCCGTGGCGGTCGCCATCTGGATCGTCGACGACATCCACGAGAGCTCACCGCCCTGGGAGATGATCGTTTGACCGGGCTCGAGTTGTACCTCCAGCACCGGCATGGTGGTGCCGAGCACCCGATGGGCCACTCCAGCGCCGTCGCTGTCGGAGAAGTCGGGCATACTGCCCTCGACGTGTTCAGTCATGGTGGATCCTTTCTCGAACCGAACTCATACTGGCAGATTCGCTCGAGACAGGCCAACGCGCTAACTGACCCGGACCGCCGTGACGACCAGCCGTTCGTCATGGGTGTGGATGCCCTTGTCCCAGGTACCCGCGCAAGTGACGAGCGAGAGGTGAGCCCGTCCGTCGGTGGAGGGCTGGGCCCTCAAGCCTCGCGGAGGCCCCGAGCCGTAGATCACGTCGAGGACCTTGAGCGTCTTGCTCTGGGCCAAGGTGTAGGCGTGCGTCGAGGTGACGACGAAGCGCTCGACCGACCGGCTCTTGGTGTTGCGAATGATGATCTGGTCACCGCGCACGAGGCTCGAGAGGCGCCCGAAGACCGCGTAGCGACCGAAGGCGTCGTCGATGTGTCCCGCGATCGTCGCGGTCCCGGAGGCCCCGGGGACCGAACTTCCGCGATACCAGAACGCGTCGCCCCAGTAGGGGCTGTTCGCCCCACCCTCGGGTGCGGCCATGGCGTGTGCCCTGGTCATGCCCACTGCGAGGACGTGACTACGAACAGCGATGGCCGGGATCTCGATGATCAAGGGCACCGCCACGGCACGAGCGTTGAGACTCATCTTCGAGGAGGTCAATGTTGCGGGCGTCGGCAAGGACGGTGTGACGGGGACGTTCGCGGTGGTGGTCGTCTCGGTCGTCAATCGGGGGGCTGGACTCGCGGTGAGCCGAATGCCGCCGATGACCGCGGCCACCGTGACGAACACGATGACCGCGGTCCACCACGGCAGACGTCGCGTAGCCACGGATGAGGCCTAGTGGCGACGTATCCGGATGCGTCGGACGCCCTCAAAGGCAAGGAGTCCTCCGCCGAGCAGCATCGCAGTAAAGCCGGCCCACGTCGTTCCATCGGTTGACGACACCGGACTCAACGGTCCACCACCAGTGACGGGCGGTGCGGTGAGCGGCGGGATCGTACCTCCGGTGATCGGCAGCGCCGTCGTCGTGGTGGTCGGCGACGTGGTTGTGGTGGTCGACGTGGTCGACGTGGTGGTCGTGCCAGTGACGGCAGAACACGTCGGGCCGGAGATCACGTTACTGTCAAGAGTGACGCCACCGTTGCGCGCTAGCGCGCGGCCGTTCAACGAAGCGCCCGTGTCCATCGAGATGGACGTCAGGGCCAGGATGCTGCCGACGAACGACGCGGTCGTGCCGAGGGTCGCCGAACTGCCGATCTGCCAGATGACATTGCAGGGCTGGACGCCACCACTGAGGATGACGTGACTGGCCGGAGCGACGACCAACGTGCTCACGCTCTGGAAGATGAAGACCGAGCTGGCGTCGCCCACGAGGGTCAGGGTGCCAGTCAAGGCGAGACCACTGCTCGCGGAGTAGACGCCAGCGTTCAGTGACTGACCACCGAGATTGGTGTTCATCACGGCCGTGGACGGGGCGTTCATCGCCGCGAGGTACGCGGCGGTGACGTCGTTGGACGCCGTATTCGCCGGTCCACCGACCGGTCCACCGACGTTCTGGGTCCCTCCGACGACACCTGGCGGGAAGCCGGTCACGGACGTGCCCGGATAGAGGTCGAGGTTGCCGCTCAAGCTGGTGGCACCAGTGCTGGTCACCGTCGTCCCTGCGACCACCGAGGCGGCGGCGGCGGTTCCCAGGTTCGGAACGGTCGCCGACCATGCAGGACTCGCGCTGAGGGCCACGGTCATGGCCCCACCCGCGAACGCGACGGCTCCGAGGCGGAGCATCCTTCGTGAACTGGTAATCGTGAGGTGTTTCATACTGCTTCTCCTTTAGGTGACGCAACTGCGTGAATGGTGGTTGAGACGGGCGTTGAAAGGTGGTCGAAGCGGCCAATGGACCAAGGGAGCACGTCGTGGACGATGTCGGCGTCGGACCCCTCGACCGGGACGTCGCGAATGAGATCGCCCAGCAACATCAGTCGACGCGCCGAATCGTTGCGCGCGGTGACCTGTCCCGAGCGTCTTGCCTGCGGTGGCGCCGGTCGATCCTTCGGTCGGACCGGGCTCTTTGTGTAGATGGCCTCGTTAAGAATGGTTGGTGGGGCGGCAATTCGCGCCTTGATGGCGTTGATGAGTGCGGACACGATGTTCCCTGCGTATGGCGAGGCTTCGAACCCGAACGGGCGACAACCTATACGGTCGTCCGAACGAACCAAGAAAGACGTCTCACGAGTACTACGACATCACATTGACGTCATTGAATAACTTAGAGGTGCGTTCAGCAATCACTGCGTCGAATCGGACAACTTCGTCACAAGTAGTCGCCTCTGACACGTGTTCACAGTGTTTTCACTGACGAATGTCATGGGATCGACATCGCGTCGACTCTTCCTGTCCAATTTGTGTAACTCCGCTCGGCTCCTCGGTCGATCGAACGCCGCGTCGGTCCGAGTGCAGTGACCAGCAGCATGGACGGAGTGGTCACCCGTCGTCCTTGTTCGCGCCACGGCCCGTCGAGGTTTCGAAGCTCACCAGGCGCCGTGGGTCGAATGCGTCCAAGTGGCTGAATTCCGGTCCGACAGCGGAAGATGACATCATGACTTTGGTCCCCACCGCGCAGCTTGCGCCATCGAACACAATGGTGGAGGAGCGAAGAAGGAGAGGCGTGATGGAAGTCGAACTCGGAGCGTCACGTCGACAGTGGCGCCGAGCCATTCCCGTGGCGCTCTTGCTTGTGCTCGGAGCGGGAAGCGGGATTGCGGTGTGGGCGTCGAGCGGCGCTGGTCCGTCGACCTCACCGGGTCCCGAGGGCGTTCGGGTCTACAACGTGCCCGACCTCGCACCCGCGACCACGACGTTGGGCGGCACGTCGGTGGACGGAGTGACCTGTCAGACGGAGGCCAAAGAGGTGGTCAAGTACCACATCCACATCTACGTCTCGGTCTACGTCAATGGAAATCTGCTGCGCGTCCCAGCGGGAGTCGGCATGACGCAGCCTTCGAGCATTGAGCACTTCGCGACCGGTCCCTTCTACGACGTTGGTCTCTACAACTGCCTGTACTGGATCCACACGCACGTCAACGACGGCGTCGTTCACGTCGAGGCGCCGACGAAGCGGACGTTCACCCTCGGCCAGTTCTTCGACATTTGGGGCCAACCCCTCACTGGTCGCCAGGTCGGCCCCGCCCGCGGCACCGTCGTGGTCTTCGAGAACGGCCGGCGCCTGACGGGAGACCCGCGGTCGACTCCGCTGATGCCCCACGGCGTCATCCAGATTGACGTCGGAAGCCCCGTCGTGGCGTTCCAGCCCGTCACCTACAAGGTGAGCGGGGGCTGCGGGCAAGGAACCCTCGGTTGCTCCACGCCGAAGAAGAAGTAGTCCCCCGTCCCGACGTTCAATGACGGCTCTTCAAAGCCGCCGTTCGAGTTCCGAATTCAGCCTCATCGATCTCGTCACGGACGAAGCGGGCCCGAAGGATCTGTTCCGGGGTGTTCAGCGCGGCGCCCGATAGGGATCGCGTCATTCCGGGACGCGACGCGAAGGCGGCGATGCCGGTCATGACCACTACGAAGAACAGGATCATCAAGAAGATGGCCAGGGCTCCCGATCCGCCGCCCGCGATACCGCAACCCCAGTTGTTGTTCATCGCCGACCTCCTGCTGGACCAGTTCCCAGTTTCCCATTGGCGGTCGTCCAACCGTAGGGCCGAAGGTCACGAACTGTCAGACGAGTTTCGACTGAAGACCCCGACGTGGCCCGCACCCAACTGTCATCAGATCGACAGTCGGTCGGGGCCGCGTCCGTTCAGAATTGTGACGGCGGTTCATCACTACGCCGGCGAACGACCCAGAAGGTCCGCGTCGATCCCCCGGCTCCCGTCACGTCGGTCACCATTGACGAATCACGCGAAGGTGATGAAGCCCGACGTGATGCACAGTCCGAAGGCGTTGATCACGAGGAACCCCCCCACCAGCCCGATCACGACGGCGCGCGGCAGACGACCCCGTCGGGCCGACGCCGGCGTTGGCATGTACCAGTCGGGCAGCAGGCCCGGTCGGTGGAGGACTGCTCCGTCCCACGCCACGGCGTCACCGTCGAGCGGGGCGTTCGGATCGGCGGCCAGGGCGAACTCGGTCAACTCCTCGTCCGAGAACGGTGCCAACGCAAAGCCCCCGCTGGTCGTGGCGTTCAGGCGTTCATCCATCGAGTCCCCCTTCTCATCGATCGTAGGTGCTGATCGGTCCTCCCGGTCGTTCGGGCCGTCGTACCCTCCACCAGTGGAGGTCCGTCGCGGCGCAGCCCGATTCGCCTTCGCTCCAGTGGGTCCTCCGACC
This sequence comes from Acidimicrobiales bacterium, assembly GCA_025351385.1. Taxonomy (GTDB): domain Bacteria; phylum Actinomycetota; class Acidimicrobiia; order Acidimicrobiales; family RAAP-2; genus RAAP-2. The sequence goes on from JANXWA010000008.1 coordinate 33,485, forward strand.
CTCAATACCGAGGCCGATCGTCGCGGCTAGGCCTGGCCGAGCAGGCTTCGCTGGCGACCGAGTCCCTCCACCTCGAGCTCGACAACGTCGCCGGCCTTGAGGTACGCCACGTCGTCGTGACCCATCGAGACCCCGGCCGGGGTGCCAGTGTTGATGAGGTCGCCCGGCTCGAGCACCATGAACTGGCTGATGTACCAAACGAGGTAGTAAACGCCGAAGACCATGTCCGCCGTCGTGCCGTTCTGGCGCACGACGCCGTTCACCGAGAGGTTGAGGGTCAGCGCCTGAGGGTCGGGGACCTCGTCGGGAGTGACGAGCCACGGGCCGAGGGGGTTGAACGTCTCGCAGCCCTTACCCTTGTCCCACTGGCCGCCCCGCTCGATCTGGAACTCGCGTTCCGAGACGTCGTGCGATGTTGCGTAGCCGGCGATGACCTCGATCGCCGCGTCGGGCGATGACAGGTACCTGGCCCGCTGGCCCATCACGACACCGAGCTCGACCTCCCAGTCGGTCTTCACCGAACCCCGGGGCACCAGTACCTCGTCGTGCGGCCCGACCATGGAGTTGGGTGCCTTCATGAACAGGATCGGCTCGGCCGGGACCGTCGCCCCGGTCTCTCGAGCGTGGTCGCGGTAGTTGAGCCCGACGCAGATGATCTTCTCGGGCTTCTCGATCGGCGCGCCCAGTCGCTCGCCGTCGAGTGCCACCGATGCCAGGGACCCCGACTCCAGGAGGCGTCGGACGCGTGACGTTCCGTCCGAGGACCAGAACTCCGCGTCGAAGCGGACGTCGTGGGCACCTAGGTCGTAGGCCTGTCCGTTCGCCGCGATCACCGCCGGTCGCTCGGCCCCGACCGGCCCTACCCGAATCAGCTTCACTGTCTCTCCTTATCGTCGTGCGGGCTCTCGAATCCCACCACCGACCGATTGGCCAGTTGGACCGAGATGGTCCACGTGCGAGAAGTGTGGCCCGGGATCGGTGCGATCGACGAGCGGTCGACGCAGCGCTGCAGCGAGTCGCCGAATCCGTTGGTCGGCTCGATCGAGAGTACCGGGTGCTGCGAGAGGTGCCCGTGGTCAAGCCACACGCCAAGGTACGCCAGCTCGTCAAGACGCCACGACATCGTGAGCGACGTCCCCCTCGCGTCGATCATTCGCACGGTCGATAGTCGGGCCGACGGATCGAGGAAGAGCTTGCGCGACGTGCCGGCCGGCACGGCGTCGACGAGGTCGAGTCCCCCGACCGGCCACAGCAACGGCGACGTGTCGTCGTCGCGCAATCCGACCAGGCGATGGGGCACGGCGTCGAGGACAACACGGGTTCCCGGGAGGTAGCGGAACAGGGGGTGGGCCGCGTAGAGCAGGTGGAGCGCCCCGGCCTCGCGCGTCTGGAGCGAATAGTGCAGATCGACGCGCTGGCTCGAGACCTCGATCGTCCTCGAGAGCGAGAACGGCAGCGACGTGCCGAAGACCGATGTCGTCACCGAGCGTGCGCTCACCTCGTCGACCGTCCACGGCGTTCGCCAGAGGTCGCCGTGGTCGGCCAGTTCGATGGTGGTGCCGGGGTAGCGGCAGGCGTCGATCGTGGGCATCATCTCGTCCCAACCGCAGAGGTCGCCCTCGTCGAAGGAGAGGCCCGGATCGAGGTCCGCGAGGTCCCCGCGGGGCTGTTCGAACCACTCCCGGTGGGCAATCGTGTCGCGCAGGCTCGTGATCTTCGCCCCATGTTCGGGCGACATCGCGAGCGCCACGCCAGGGGCCTCGAGCAGCACCGTCATCGCTCCGACGCCTACGCGCCGGCGATCGTCAGCTGCGTCACCGGATCGAAGAAGTGGAGTCGCTCGGGGTGAAGCGTGAACGAGGCGCGGTCGCCGGCCCTCACTGAGCTGCGCGGGTCGACGCGCGCGACTCCCTCGCCCTGGATGGCGATGGCCCCGGTGCTCTTGAGTTCCTCGGCCTCGCTCTCGGCCGGGTCCTCGGCCTGGACCCGCGTGGCGTCGATGGAGAAGTGCACCAGCAGCTCCGAGCCCAGCTCTTCGACGAGCACCACGTCGGCGATCAACGTGGCGTCCGTCTCGGGCGCGGTGCCCGTGGCGGGGAGGTCCTCGGGCCGCAGTCCGAGCACGACCTTGCGACCCCGAAAGGCCGAAAGACCCGGGCGCGCCGTGTAGACCGCGTCGTGCAGCGGGATTCGCTGGGTGCCGAGCGTCAGGAACGTCCCGTCGGGGTCGATCGTCGCCTCGAAGAGGTTCATCGCTGGCGAACCGATGAAGGCGGCCACGAACAGGTTGGCCGGTTCGTTGTAGAGGACCTTCGGGCGGTCGCACTGCTGGAGGTGGCCCGAGCGCATGACCGCGACGCGATCACCCATCGTCATCGCCTCAGTCTGGTCGTGGGTGACGTAGAGCGTCGCGACGCCGATGCGTCGCTGGATGCGGCTGACCTCGGTGCGCATCTGCACGCGCAGCTTGGCGTCGAGGTTGGAGAGCGGTTCGTCCATCAAGAAGACCTTCGGCTCGCGCACGATCGCCCGGCCCATCGCGACGCGCTGACGTTGGCCGCCCGACAGCTGGCCGGGCTTGCGCTCCAACCACTCGGTCAGCCCGAGGATCGTCGCCGCCTCGGCGACGCGCCGGCGGATCTCGGCCTTGGGGATCTTTCGCAGGTCCAGCGCGAAGCCGATGTTCTGGCGCACCGACATGTGCGGGTACAGGGCGTAGTTCTGGAAGACCATCGCGATGTCACGGTCCTTCGACGTGACGTTGTTGACCACCCGGTCGCCGATGCGCAGCGTCCCCGACGTGATCTCCTCGAGCCCCGCGACCATGCGCAGCGCCGTCGTCTTGCCACAGCCCGACGGCCCGACCATCACCATGAGCTCGCCTTCGGCGACCTCCAACTCGAGCTCGTGGACCGCCTCGAAGCCGTTGGGATAGACCTTGGTCAGCCGATCGAGTGAGATGGAGGCCATCGCTACTCCTTGACGAGGCGGCGGTTCAGTTCGTCCTCGTCCAGCTCAATGCCCAGTCCGGGACCGGTGCGCACGGCCAGCTGCCCGTTGACTGGCACGAAAGGCGTCGAGAGGAGCGACCCCGCTCGCTTGGACGACGTGACCGGGTACTCGATCAGCCGCTCGGCGGGCAGCGTCGAGCAGAACGCCAGGGTGGCCGCCAAGAGCACGTCAGTGGAGAAGCAGTGCGGCACGACGAGCACCCCACCGTACTCGCGGCCCATCGCGGCGATGTCGCGTCCGATGGTGAGTCCTCCGCATCGCCCGAGGTCCGGCTGGAGCACGTCGACCTTGGCCTCGATCAGTTGGCGGAACGGATGGGCGTTGGAATGTGCCTCGCCGCAGGCGATGCGCACCGCCACCGAGTCGCAGAGCCGTTCGTAGCTCCGAAGGTCGTCGGCATCGAAGGGCTCTTCGAACCAGAAGAGGTCGAGGGGCTCGGCCCGGTGGCAGAACTCCCGGGCACTGCGCAGCGTGTAGGCCATGCCGCCGTCGATCATCAGGCGCCGATCCGGTCCGAGCACGTGACGCGCGGCGCTCGCCAGCTCGATGTCGCGCCCGATGTCGCGACCGAGCGGCCCCCATCCGAGCTTCAGTGCGCCGAAGCCCTCGTCGACGACACGCCGGGCGATCCCCTCGACCTCCTCGGGCGTGTCGGGCATCACCTCGCTGGCGTAGATGTCGACCGTCGTCGCCTCCGAGCCGCCCAGCAACTGCGCGACGGAGAGACCCGAGGCCTGGCCGAGGATGTCCCAGAGCGCCATGTCCACGGCGCTCATCGCGTGCAGCGCGGCGCCGTCGCGACCGTAGTGGTAGCTCTGGTCGAACATCCGCTTCCACAGCGGACGGATGTTGAGGGGATCCTCGCCGACCAGGACCTCGGCCAGTCCCCGAGCGATCGAGTGCGACGCGGGGGTGGTGACGATGCGTTGGGCCACGTAGGGCGACGTGTCGCCCTCGCCGATCCCGACGAACCCGTCGTCGGTGTGGATTCGCACCAGGAAGGCGTCCTGGGTGCCGTCGGCCCGCGACGTGTCGACCTCGCCGACCCTCAACACCATCGCCTCGACTCGAGTGATTCTCATAGCACCACGTCTCCCAGGTTCTCTCGGATGATCTTCTTCGCCTCGTCGACCCGCTCGCCCAGCTCCGCCGCGGGCAGGCGCTGGGCGAGGGCCGTGATGCTGACCGCCCCGTCGGGCACTGAGCTCGAAGTCAGGAACAGCGCCAGGGCCATGCAGTTGATGCCCACCTCGTTCTCCTCGCGGTCGAATCCGTAGCCGTGCTCTCGGATCGAGGCGAACTCCGCGTCGAGCGAGACGGCGTCGACGTGCGTGTTCGGCGTTCGCCGCTCGAGCGGTCCGAACTGCTCGACGAACCGTTCGACGGCGGCGAGGTCGGTCAACGAATAGGCGAGCAGGGTCTTGCCCACACCGGTGCAGTGGGCGGGATTGCGCCCGCCGATGACCGACGTCATCTGGAATCGCGAGTCGGCCGGCTGGACCTTGGCGAGGTAGACGACCTCCGCGCCGTCGCGCACGGCGTAGTGGGTCGTCTCGCCGAAGTGAGAAGCAAGCTCGGCGAGGACGGGGCGGATGCGCAGAGTGTCGTCGAGCTCGGAGTAGTAGGAGAAGGCCAGCTTCAAGAATCGGTAGTTGAGCCGGTAGCGGCCATCTCCGTCTTGTTCCACGAACTCGGCGCGACGAAGGGCTCCCAGCGCCCGGTGGATGCTCGATTTGGGCGAGTCCAGCAGCTCGGCCAGCTCGATGAGGCCCACCCCGTAGGGGAACGATCCCAGGGCCTTCAAGACGGCGAGCACCCGATCGGCACCCTTCAGACCCCCGTCGGCCATCGGGGCCGCGTCGCCGACTTCGTCCGTCTTCACCACGCCCACCCCAGTCAAACAACGGTGATCGATCAAGTTGGAATCCTTGAGTTTCGAAGTATACTTCAGCCCCAATAGTTCGGAACACCATTCCGATTATCAAAACCATTGGGTGGAGACGGCATATGGAAGCACTGGTTTGGCTGGGCGGCGACCGGTTGGCGATCGACGAACTCGCCGACGTGGAGGCCGGCGAGGGCGAGGTCGTCTTCGAGGTGGTCCTCGCCGGCATCTGCGGCTCGGATATGCACGCCTACCGGGGCGCCGGCGGCAAGCGGGTGCCCCCGTTGGTGCTGGGCCACGAGGCGGTGGGCCGCCTCGCCGGCGAGGATGGCCTCTACGTGGCCTTCCCCCTGGCCGGCTGCCATGCCTGCGCGATCTGCGCCGAGGGCCACGAGAACCTCTGCCCCGATCGCAAACTGCTCGGACTCGACCGCCCGGGAACGTTCGCGAGCACCGTGGTCGTCCCGAGGTCGGCACTGCTCGCGGTGCCGGCCGGGATGACGGCCGACGTCGCCGCGCTGACCGAGCCGCTCGCCACCGTGATTGGCGTCTTCGAAGGGATTGCCCTACGCCCCGGTCAGACCGTCCAGGTCATCGGGTGCGGGTCGATCGGGCTCTTGGCGGTGTACTTCGCCGTCAGCGCCGGTTGCCACGTGATCGCGACCGACCCGGTAGCGGCCCGCCGTCAGATCGCGCTCGACATGGGGGCGACGGTCGTGGACGCCGCCGACGACTTCGCTGCACGCAGCGCCCACTACGTCATCGACGCGGTGGGCATCGAGGCCACCTGGAGCGCGGCCCTGCGGTCGGTTCGCCCCGGGGGCGTCGTCATCGTCGTGGGCCTAGGCCAAATGAGCGGCACCGTCGCGATCGGCGAAATGATCCGTTCGGGCATCACCCTGAAGGGCAGCTACGCCTACTCGCGCGAGGACTTCGCCGATGCGCTGGCGCTACTCGCCCGTGTGCCGATCAACACGACCTGGCTCGAGAGGATGCCTCTTCGCGACGGTCCGGCGGCGTTCGACGCTCTCGCCCACGAGACCACGTCGGCCGTCAAAATCCTCTTACAGCCCGAAGGTGTCACCGATTAAAAGGTGACCGTGAGTCCCCCGTCGACCACGACCACCTGCCCGGTCACGTACGAGTTCTCCTCCGACGCCAGCCAGGCGATCAGCTCGGCCACCTCTTCGGGCTGGCCGGCACGCCGTAGCGGCAGCCTCGCGCCCGTCACGTAGGCCGCGACGAATTCATCGGTCGTCGTCTCGAGCCGGCCGTCGACCATCGCCATACGCGTCTCGATGAACCCCGGGGCCACGGCGTTCACCAGCACGCCGGTCCCACCGAACTCGACCGCGAGGGTGCGCGTCGCCTGGTCCAGACCGCCCTTCGTGACGTCGTAGGCGAGGCCCCGCCGCTCACCGAACGAGCCGTGCACGCTCGTCACGTTGACGATCCGGCCGTACCCGCGCGTCGCCATGCTCGTCGCCGCCAGTGACGCGAGCACGACGGGTGCCTCAAGGTTGACCGCGACGACCCGGCGGAACTCGTCGAGGGAGAAGGACCTCGGTTCGATCGGTGCGAAGATCCCGGCCGCGTTCACGAGCACGTCGATCGGGCCGTGCTCGGCCTCGAGACCCTTGAACGTCGCCGCCAGTCCTTCGACGTCGGCGAGGTCCACCGCGACCGCCGTGAAGGACGCGCCCGCCGCGATGGGCTCGCGGTCCAGTCCGATCACGCGCAGACCTCGGTTGGCCAGCGCGGTCGCCGTGGCCGCGCCGATCCCGTTGGCCGCGCCGGTGACCAGTGCCGTCCTCACGCGCCCCGCTCCGTCCCCATCGTCGCCGGCCTTCCCGGAAGCTCCCGGCCCCCTCGTGCGGTTACCACGTAGTCACGCTCCACCCGAACGCCCACCCTACGAGGGAAGTAGCAGCCGGGCTCGATCGCGAGCACCATGCCCTCGGTGAGCTCCGTGTCGTCCCACGGCGTGATGAACGGCGCCTCGTACGCCGTGAGGCCGATCCCGTGCCCGCCGTGGTGGGGAAAGTCCGAGCCCGCGACGGCCTCGTCGATGCGCTGCACCATCGACGCGTAGACCTCCGAGCAGCGCTTTCCCGGCACCAGCTCGGTGGCCGTGGCCTCCATCACGCCCACCAGGCGCTCGCGGATCGAATCGACTTCGTCGTTGGCCCCGATCACGTGGGTCCAGGTGACGTCGCCCCAGTAGCCGCTGGCGCCAAAGACGAGGTCCACGATGACGCCCACGCCGTCCTCGATCATCCGCGGACCCGGCACGGCGATCGGCGCGCCGACGTCGCCAGTCGCCGTCCCGGCGACGACGTCGGCGTAGAAGTCGACCGGCTGGCCGTGGCGGCGCTCGCCGGTGAGCCGTGCCAACGTGAAGAGGTCGATCTCACTGGTCGGACCGTCCAGCGCCGCCGCGACGGCCTCCTGGGCAGCCCAGCAGAGGTCGGTCGAGTGCGCGATCGACGCCCGCTCCACGGGATCCTTCTCCAGGCGCAGGCGATCCACGTGGCGTGAGCCGTCGACGACCTCGCCGAAGGACTCGTCGCCGACGAGCCACGAAGCGCCAACCGCCGCCCACCGGGTGTAGCCAGCGACGTCGGGCAGGTCGAGGATTGACTCGCGTAGGTCCGGGACCGGGTCGGCCAGCATGCCGAATCCCGACGTCGTCGACGGACGGACGTCGACGTGGCGCGTCGACGTGGCGCGCTCGGCGATCGCCACCTCGAAGGAGGGGACGAGCAGGCGGATCGGGCGGCCCGGCTGCAACAGCGCGGCGGTGGCGCCACTGCCGTAGCGGAAGTAGCCCGTCAACCATCCGACGAGGTCGGTCCCACAGAGCAGAATCGCGTCGAGGCCTTCCTCATAGAGCGTCGCACGCAGACGGTCCTCGACACGAGCCACCTCGTGGTCGAGGACGATTGCCTCAGGCGCCACTAGCTCGTGTTTGTCGGTCATGTCGAAACCATCGTAGGCAGGCCTAGCGGACCGCTCCGGACAGCATCCCGCGGATGAAGACGCGCGCCGACACGAAGTAGAGCAACAGGGTCGGCACCGCGCCGAGTAGCAGCCCGGCCATCAGGACGGGCACGTTGGTTGAGTACTTGCCCGAGAGTTGGGCGAGCGTCGGGGTGATCATTTCGGTGTTGGTGGCGTGGAGCAGCACGAGGCTCACGAAGAGCTCGTTCCAGATGTTGAGGAACGTGAGGATCCCGACCGTCAGGATTCCCGGCCGACCGATTGGCAAGATGACCTTCACGAAGACCCGCATCCAGCTCGCGCCGTCCATCCGTGCGGCCTCGACGACCGAGTCGGGGATGGAGCGGAAGTTCGATCGCAGGAGGTAGGTGCCGTAGGGGATGTTGATGGCGGTGTAGATCAGGATCGCCGGCACGAAGTTGTTAGCGAGCCCGGCGTGGGCAATCGCCACGTAGAGCGGCAGCAGGATCACGATGCCGGGCATGAACATGATCATGAGCATCACCCAGAACAGGACGTTGCCGAACTTGATCGGCGTCTTGGTGAAGACGAAGGCCGCGAGCGAGGAGAAGAACGTGGCCATGACCACGGCCGGCACCACGACGATGAAGGTGTGCAGGATCGCCGCGAGGAAGGGCACCTGGCTGAAGAGCTGGGAGAAGCTCGAGAGTGAGAAGTGCTTGGGCAGGCTGTAAGGGTTGATCGCGAAGGCGTTGGAGCTCTTCATGGTGTTGAGCGCCATGAAGAGCAGCGGGTACACGGTCGAGACCGCGACGAGACAGAGCAGGGTGAAGACGACTCCCCGTCCGATCCGCGAGGTCGTGTTCACGAGCCCTGCTGCACTTCGCGGTTGGGGAACATCTTCACCTGGACGATGGTCAGCGTCAGGACGATGATGAACAAGATGAGCGCCAGCGCCGCGCCGTAGCCGAACTGGCCGTTCTCGAAGGTCGTGATGTACGTGTAGTAGTCGACCGTCGTCGTGGCGAAGCCCGGCCCGCCGGCGGTGATGACGAAGACGAAGCTGAAGAGCGAGGTGAAGGTGTAGATCACGTTGATGACGCTGAGGAACTGCAGCGACCCTGAGATCATCGGGATCGTGATCGAGCGCAAGCGCCGCCACCACGAGGCCCCGTCGATGTTGGCCGCGTCGTAGAGCGCGGTGTCGACGGTCGTCATCGCCGAGAGGATGACGACCATCCCGAAGCCGAACGAGGTCCACACCAGCGCGAGGATGACGACCGCGCGGGCGGTCCAGGGGTTCGAGAGCCAAGCGAAGTTGCCGAGTCCAAAGCCGCCGAGGAGCTTGTCGACGGCGCCGGCCGGCAAGAACACCGTGCTGAAGAGCACGCCGACGATCACCGGCGAGAGCACGTTGGGGATGAAGAAGAGGAAGCGGAAGACCCGCCATCCCAGGACCTTCTCGTAGACGAGCACCGCCGTCACCAGCGACGCGGCGAGGATGAGCGGCACCGAGATCAAGAAGATGACCGAGTTCATGAGGATCTGGGGCAAAACCGGGTTGTGGAAGATCAGCTGGAAGTTCTTGAGTCCGATGTACTTGCTCGAGAGTCCATCCCAGTAGGTGAAGCTGTGGTAGATCGTCTGGCCGATGGGCAGCACCATGAGCAGCAGGACGAAGGCCGCCGCGGGCACGAGCGCGAGGTAGGGGAAGAGGTTCCTCTTCCTTCGGGCGGGCGGCGGTGGCGAGGCGGGGTCCCCCGACTGGGGGGACCCCGCCTCGTCGATCATCGTCACGTGGACCGCACCATCAGCGTGGCGCTAGTCCTGGGGAGTCGGGATCAGCCGGCCGACTGCGCCGCGAGGTAGCTCTGCATCTGTGACTGCATGCTGCCCGCGGCGCTCGACGGACTCAAGGTTCCCGCGAACACTCCGGTGTTCGTCTGGTACCAGTAGTTGTCGATGCTGCCGGGCATCACGTTGTCGAAGGCCTCCATCAGCGCGTAGTGCTGGGTGTTGATGTAGACGTTCAACTGGGCGAGCAGCGGCTGGGCGGCGTTGAAGCCGGCCGGCGCGGTCCAGCCGACGATGTTCGGCAACTGGCCCAGCTCGTTGATCGACGCGTTCTGCACCGCCGCCGACGTGAGGAACTTGATCAGCTTGACGTCTTCGGTGAGGTGCTTGCTGTTCTTGAACACGACGTAGGAGTTGTTCGGCCCACCCGACAGCGACTTGGCGAACTTCGACCCGGGCAGTGCCGGCACGGGGAACAGGCCGACGTTGGACTTGAGGCCCTGGGAGAACTGGGTCGCGTAGAAGTTGCCGGTGATCGTCATCGCGGCCTTGCCGGCGGCGAAGTTGGCGACGCCCGTGGTGAAGGTGAGCGATGGCGCATCCGAATTCGTGTAGCCCTTGGCGAAGAGCTGGTGCCAGGCGGTGTAGGGCTTGATCAGCAGGGGCGAGTTCAGCGACGTCTTGCCGCTGTTCATCGCGAGCACACCGTCGTTGCCGCCGAGCATCGAGATCAGCGCGTCCTGGGACCAGGCCCCGAAGTAGCCCTCCTTCTCACCGAACTCGAAGGGGGTGATGCCCTTCGCCTTCAGCTTGGCGGCGATGGTCATGAGGCCGCCCCACGTGGTCGGCAGTGACGTCGTGCTGATTCCAGCCCGCTTGAAGAGGGTCTTGTTGAAGAAGACGGTGTAGTAGTAGCCAGCGCCGTAGGGCACGGCGTAGATGGTGCCGCCCTGCTTGAAGTTGGCCGAGACGAACTGCCAACCGGTCAACGACTTGACGTAGCTGGCGCCGAGGGCCTTGTTGAGGCCGACGAGGTACTTCGCGTTCTGCAGGATCTGACCGCCGACGTACAGCTGGCCAATATCGGGCGTCGTGCCGGCGAGTTCAGATGAAGAGAGCAGCGTATTGAAGCCGGTCGAGGACGCCATTGGCTCTGGCATCACGGTGACCTTGATGTTCGGATTGGCCTTCTCGAACAGCGCGACGCCCTTCGTGAGGAAGGACTTCGAATTAGGCACGGTCGACGAGCTGGCCGCGAGCGCGTCGTTCCAGATGGTGATGGTGATGGTCTTCGCCGACGCCCCGGCGGAGAAGGGCACGCTCACGAGGCCGGCGGCGGTGCCGGCGGCGACCGCGGCGCTGATCAACGACTTCCTCAGTAATGCATGACGTTTGTTCATTGTCTCCCCCAAATTCAACAATGCCCGTGAGCAAAGTGTTGTCGCTGCGCCCCGCGGATGCCGGACACCTATGTTCTAACTATCGGAACTACATTCCATAATTTTGGAACTATAGTGATCATCCGCTCACGTGTCAAGCGCCGTCGACGGGCTTTCGTCGCGACGAACTGCGCCATTGGCACGTGGGAAACGTCCAAGGGGGAGTCATGGCCGATCGATTGCAAGGCAAGCGCGCACTGGTGACCGGAGCGTCGAGGGGGATCGGCAAGTCCATCGCCCTCACGTTCGCGGCCGAAGGGGCCGCGGTCGCGGTCGGTGGGCGCGACGCCGACCTCGTCGAGGTGTCCTGTGACGAGGTCCGTCGCGCCGGTGGCGTCGCCATCGCGGTCATCGGTGACGTGTCGGTCGAGCAGGTGGCGCACGACCTCGTCGAGTCGGCGGCGCGGGCGCTGGGTGGGCTCGACATCCTCGTCAACAACGCCGGAATCGACGCCAACGAGTGGCACCCCGTGCACGAGTGGCCCGTCGAGGAGTTCGACCACATCATTGCCGTGAATCTTCGAGGTCCATTCCTCATGTCCCGTTTCGCCATCCCCCACCTGCTCGCCGCTGGGGGCGGTTCGATCCTGCACATCAGTTCGGTCTGCGCGACGACGGTGTGGGCCGGCGACTGCGCCTACGACATCTCCAAGGCCGCGCTCAACATGCTGTCGGACCACATCGCCGTCGAGTACGGCGCACTGGGGATCGTCTCGAACACCTTGATGCCTGGCGTCATCCGCACCGACCTGCACGAGCGGGTGATGGAGGGGATGCATGACGGCCGGGCCTTCGAGCGCGAACTGATCAAGCGCCACCCGATCGGACGCTTCGGCACCGTCGAGGAGGTTGCGCGCAGCGCCGTCTTCCTCTGCTCGGGTGACACACCTTTCCTCACCGGCGCCAACGTCACGATCGACGGCGGCTACTCCCGGGTCTAGCCGGCTGTGATCGGACACGAGTGTCGCATCCACCGAATCTGGGTGGAAACGCGCGCGACGCCCTCACCGCTCCATGAGCCCTTCATCAGGCGAGACTCCGACGACGAGAGGCCCTCGTTGTTAGCCGAGGTCGTCCGCCAGGGCGCGATCGACCTCGGCGACCGGGATCGACTGCCCCGACACCGAAAGGTGGAAGTTGATGAACAGTTCCGCAATGGCCCGCTTTTGCGAGTTGCCCGCGATCTCGTGGAGCAGCGTCGCCGCTTGGACGATCCTCGCGAACTGGTCGAGGAGTCGACGGAACTGACCGGCACCCCCTTCGCCAGCCTCGAGGGACCGGTGCAGTTGCGGCACGATGCCGGCAAGGGCTGCCTCAACGGTCCCGGTATCGGCATCGGTGACGTGGACCAACTCCTCCTCGACCCACGTCACAACCGCGGGCAGCAGGTTCAGTCGAGTGCAGTCTCGATAGACCTGGGCACAGAGTACGTTGTGGGTCCCTTCCCAGCTCTCGTAGACGACGGCGTCGCGGTAGAGGCGCGGCAGCACGGAGAAACTCTCGATCGTGCCGTTGCCTCCGAGCACCTCGATGCCCTGGTGAACGACCTCGGTCGCGCGAATCGACGTGGCGTACTTGTTGACATTCACGAGGAATCGGTGAACGGCCCGCTCGGCGTCACTGGCCTCGTCCCGGTCAATCCGGTCGACCAGACCGGTCAACGCCATGGTCGACGAGAGCGCAGCATGCTCTTCGACCTTCATGAGCGCCAACTGCTCGCGGACGATGGGGATCGCGCCAATAGCGCGACCGAAGGCCCGACGGTGGCGTGCGAAACCGGCCGCCTCGATGTACGCGCGGCGCATCAAGCCGGTCGAGCCGACCGCGTTCAGCCAGCGCGACGTGTTGAGCAGCTCCTCGACGGCGACGTGAAAGCCCTCGTCGATCCGCCCGATGGGCCACCCGAGCGCGCCGTCGAAGTCGATCTCGGCCGACGCGAGACAGCGCGTGCCGAGCTTGTCCTTCAGCTGGCGAATGCGAAATCCGTTCGGAGCGCCATCCACGGTTCGCGGCACGAGGAAGCAACCCAGTCCCCGCGTCCCGTCGGAAGCCGACTGGGGACGGGCCGTTACCGCGAAGAGGTCGGCGTCAGCGACCGAGCAGAACCACTTCTCCCCCGTGATCCGCCACGCTCCCGGTTGGGTCGAGTCGGGCACGGCGACGACGACGTTCGCGCCAACGTCCGAGCCGCCCTGGACCTCAGTGAGGAACTGCGACCCGCGAAGCGACCCCGCGAAGCTCGCCGAGCGCAGGCCGCCGAGGTAGCGACGCGCCAACTCCGGCGAGCCCCGGCTCGCCACCGCCCGGCCAAGTCCGGCCGTGCAGACGGCGGGACAGCCGACGCCGCCTTCGCCCACGTGGCTGAGCAGGTAGAAGAGCGCCGCCTGCTCGAACGCGCCGCCAGGACCGTCGTCGCAGGCCAGTAGTCCCGAGTCCCAGACCGCCGCCGAGGCCCTCTCGTGCGCGGGGTGGAACTCGATTCGCTCGGTCCGACGCCCGACGGCGTCGTAGGGGACGTGCAGCGGCATCGTGCGGTGACGCTCTTGGGCCTCGACCGCGGGATCGATCGTCTGGGCAACAGTGGCGCCGAAGTCGCGTAGACGCCCCTCCATCTCGAGGCGTCGTGGGGAGCCGGCTCGGAGGTCGAGTACGTCGCGCAAGTTCGTCGACATGTCGTAGTAGTTGGTCGCCCGCGACTCGTACCAGCGCACCAGGTCCTCGCGTCCGGAAAGTTCCTCGGCCATGGCGATCCCTTCATCCCCGACGCGGGCAAGCCGGTCTCGTTCTCAGTCTGCCTCCGGCGCGCAATGCCAGAATCTTCCGTGGCCCGTCAGGGTTTTGTGACTTTGTACCGGAAGTCCGGGCGAGGGGGCCTAGTACAGTTGGGAAAGGCCTCCTCGCCGCAGTTCCGACGCGTCACGGGGCCTTTTGAGTCTTCGGGAGGAATTTGCGTGGAGCCCACGAACGAGCAGGACCCGAGCTACTACCACCAGGTCGTCGACTGCCAGTGGGCCTGTCCCGCGCACACGAACGTTCCCGGCTACATCCGCCTGATCGCCCAGGGCCGGTTCGATGACGCGTACATGCTCAACCGTGAGTCCAACGTCTTTCCCGGGATCCTGGGGCGAACCTGCGACCGCCCCTGCGAGCCGGCCTGTCGACGCGAGCGCGTCGACGGCAATCCCGTCGCGATCTGTCGCCTGAAGCGGGTCGCCGCCGACCTGAAGGGTGACATCACCGACCGCTTGCCCGTCATCCCGTCCGAGAAGAACGGCAAGCGTGTCGCGTGCATCGGCGCCGGCCCCTCCTCTCTCACTGTCGCCAACGACCTACTGCCGCTCGGCTACAGCGTGACGATGTTCGAGCAGTTCGACCGGCCCGGCGGGCTGATGCGCACGAACATCCCCGAGTTCCGCCTCCCCGATTCGGTCCTCGACTCCGAGACCCAGGTGATCCTCGACATGGGCGTCGACGTCCGCTACAACGCCAAGATCACGAGTCTGAAGACCCTCCTCGACGAGGGCTTCGACGCGGTCTTCGTCGGCGTCGGCGCCCCGCGCGGTAAGGAGCTGGACCTGCCCGGGCGCCACGACGAGGTCGAGTCGCACATCTACATCGGCATCGACTGGCTCGAGTCGGTCGCCTTCGGCCACGTCACCGAGATTGGCAAGCGGGTGCTCATCATCGGCGTCGGAAACACCGCGATGGACTGCTGTCGCTCGTCCAAGCGCCTCGGCGGCGCCGACATCAAAGTCATGGCGCGCCGTCCCCGCGAGTTCTTCAAGGCCTCGCCCTGGGAGCTCGAGGACGCCGAGGAGGAGGGCGTCGACATCGTCGTCAACCACGCGCCCAAGCGCTTCGTCGTCGAAGACGGCCGACTCGTCGGCATGGAGTTCGACGTTCTCGAGTGGGACGAGGGCGCCAAGAAGTCGACGACGCTCAGCACTGTGACGATTCCCTGTGACGACGTGATCCTCGCGATTGGCCAGGAGAACGCCTTCCCCTGGATCGAGCGAGACCTGGGACTGGAGTTCGGTGAGTGGGACATGCCGGTCGTGGACAAGGTCACCCACCAGTCGACCCGCCCGGACGTCTTCTTCGGCGGCGACGCCGCGTGGGGGCCCCAGAACATCATCTGGGCCGTCGCCCACGGACATCAGGCCGCGATCTCGATCCACAACCACTGCAACGACGTCCCGCTCGACGAGCGCCTGCCGATGGGCATGAACCTCGTGAGCCAGAAGATGGGCATGAGCGAGTGGAGCTACCACAACGACTACAACCCGTCGCCGCGTCAGAAGATGACCCACGTCGAGCTCACCAAGCGCTTCGCGTCGCTCGACCTCGAGGTCGAGCTCGGCTTCAGCGCGGAGCAGACGGCCCGCGAGGTCCAGCGCTGCCTCAACTGCGACGTCCAGACGGCCTTCAAGGCACCGCTGTGCATCGAGTGCGACGCCTGCATCGACATCTGTCCCGTGCGGTGCCTGACGATCACCAGCAACGGCGAGGAGGCTGACCTGCGCGACCGGCTCTCGACACCCTCGGCCAACCTCCACCAGGCCCTCTTCATCTCGGCGCCGCTCCCCCAGACCGGTCGGGTCATGGTGAAGGACGAGAACGTCTGTGTCCACTGCGGACTCTGCGCCGAGCGCTGTCCCACCGCCGCGTGGGACATGGAGCTGTTCGACCTGCAGATCCCCTACGCCCGTAGCGCCAACTTCGTACGCATCCCCGTGCGGTCTGGCGCACCGACCGAATCAGCCAGGAGCTAGAACATGGCGATAGATCACGCCCCCAGCGTCAGCACCCGCGTCAACGACTTCTCGATCAAGCTCGCCAACGTCAACGGCACCGGCTCGGCGAGCGCCAACAGTCTCTTGATGCAGGCGATCTTTCGCATGGGTATTCCCGTCTCGGGCAAGAACCTGTTTCCCTCGAACATCCAGGGCCTACCGACCTGGTACGAGATCCGGGTCAACAAGACCGGCTACACGGCGCGCGCGCTCGACTACGACCTGATGGTCGCGATGAACTCCCAGACCTACACCCAGGACATCGAGGAGGTGCGCGAAGGCGGCTACCTCCTCTACGACTCGTCCTGGCCCCTCGACGAGGATCTGCGCCGCGACGACGTGACCTTCCTTGGAGTGCCACTGGCCAAGATGTGCCTCGAGAACTTCCAGGCGCCGCGCGAGCGGATCCTGATGAAGAACATCGCCTACGCCGGTGCCGTCGTCGCGCTCGTGGGGATCGACGTCGAGCTCGTGTCGGGCCTGCTCGCCGAAACCTTCGCCCGCAATGAGCGGCTCGCCGCGTCCAATCAGACCGCACTGCGCCTGGGTTACGACTACGCCCTCGCGAACTTCGAGTGCCCGTTGGCGATTCGCGTCGAGCCCATGGACGCCAACGCCTCCTCGATCCTCATCAACGGCAATGAGGCCGCCGCGCTCGGGTGCCTCTACGCCGGCGCCACCGTGGCCGGCTGGTACCCGATCACGCCCGCGACCGCCGTGATGGACAACTTCATCAAGCTCTGCGGGCACTACCGGCGCGAGCCGGTCGCCGGCGCCGAGCCCGGGGCCCCCGAGACCTACCGTAACAACTACATGATCCTCCAGGCCGAGGACGAGATCGCCGCCATTGGAATGGTGCTCGGCGCGGGCTGGAGCGGCGCGCGCGCCTTCACCTCGACCTCGGGGCCGGGTATCTCGCTCATGAACGAGCTCTTGGGTCTCGCCTACTACACCGAGATCCCGGCCGTCATCATCGACGTCCAGCGCACCGGCCCCTCGACCGGCATGCCCACGAGGACCCAGCAGTCCGACCTGCTGCTCTGCGCCTACGCGAGCCACGGCGACACCAAGCACGTCTTGCTGTTCCCGGCGAACCCGGCCGAGTGCTTCGAGTTCGCGGTCGCGAGCTTCGACCTGGCCGAGCACTTCCAGACGCCGGTGTTCATGCTCTCGGACCTCGACATCGGAATGAACGACTGGGTCGTGCCCGAGCTGCACTGGGACGACGACTACGTGCCCGACCGCGGGCCGGTCCTCGACGACGAGGACCTGAAGGGCATGGCCGAGTTCTTCCGCTACAGCAACGTCAACGCCGACCACGTCGCGTCGCGGACCCTTCCGGGCTCGGACGAGAAGGGCGCCTACTTCATCCGGGGCTCGGGCCACGACGAGTTCGGCCACTACACCGAGAGCCCCGACGAGTACCAGCTGGTCGTCGACCGGTTGAAGCTCAAGCACGCCTCGACGGCCTCGCACCTCCCCGCGCCGGTCGTCGAGCGCCGCGAGGGCGCGACGGTCGGCGTCATCACGCTCGGCAGCTGCGACCTGGCGGTTCGTGAGGCCCTCGAGGTCCTCGAGGAGGCCGGCATCCCGTGCGACTTCATGCGGGTCCGGGGATTCCCCTTCGTTCCCGAGGTGCGCCGCTTCGTCGAGGAGCACGACGACTGCTTCGTCGTGGAGCAGAATCGTGACGCGCAGCTGCGTTCGCTCATCGCCCTCGAGACCGGCGCCGCCCTCGAAAAGATGCACCCGGTCCTCGCCTACGGGGGCTTCCCGCTCAGCGCCAAACAGGTCGTCGACGCCGTCCTAAGCCAGTTGGAGAACTAACGATGCCCTCGATCACCAAGCCCCTGATCCCACTTGCGCCGCTGCCCAAGAACGACCTCGGACTCACGATCCGCGACTACGAGGGCGCGATGTCGACTCTCTGCGCCGGCTGCGGCCACGACTCGGTCACCGCGGCGATCGTCCAGACCTTCTGGGAGCTCTCGACGCCTCCGCGCAACATTGCCAAGCTCAGCGGCATCGGCTGTTCGTCTAAGACACCCACGTACTTCGTGCGCGGCGCGCACGGCTTCAACTCAGCCCACGGCCGCATGGTGCCGATCGCGACCGGCGCCAACGCCGCCAACCGCGAACTCACCTACATCGGCATCTCGGGCGACGGCGACTCGCTGTCGATCGGCCTCGGCCATCTCATGCACGGCATCCGGCGCAACGTGAAGATGGTCTACATCATCGAGAACAACGGCGTCTACGGTCTCACCAAGGGTCAGATGTCGGCCTCGGCCGACATTGGCTCGCGCCCAAAGAAGGGCGAGGCCAACCTGTTGGCCCCCATCGACCCGATCACGCTGGGCCTCACTCTCGGCGCGACGTTCCTCGCGCGCAGCTTCTCGGGCGACAAGGAGCAGCTGGTGCCGATCCTAAAGGCCGCCGTTGCCCACAATGGCTTCGCCCTGATCGACGTGATCTCGCCCTGCGTGACCTTCAACGACCACGAGGGCTCGACCAAGAGCTACAAGTTCATGCGCGAGCACGAGGTGAAGGAGGTCCAGACGGACTTCGTACCAGTGCGCACCGAGATCCGAGCCAAGATCCCTGCCGACGGCGCGACCGAGGTCACGATGCACGACGGCAGCGTCGTGCGGTTCCGCTCGGTGCCGACCGGCTACGACCCCCACGACCGCCTGAAGGTCGAGGAGTACATCCGCGACCGCCAGGGGCGAGGCGAGATCGTCACGGGCCTGCTCTACGTCGACGAGACCGTGAAGGAGGTCCACGAGCTGAACGGCACCCCGGCCAAGGGCCTCAACAAGGTCCCGTTCGCCCAGCTCTGCCCGGGCAGCGCAGAGCTCGCCGCCATGCAGCAGGACTTCCGCTAGAAACGCCTGTCGGGCCGGACCGGTCAGTGAGACCGAGGGACCCGATGGGCCACCGCGACCACTGACTCGACGAGCGCGGCGAACCGGACTGCTACGCCCACCTCGTCTGCCCCAAGTGCGCGACTCTCCTCAAGGGCGCCGACCACGCAACCTGGTGCACGGGTACGCCACCCGTCCCCCTTGGGTCGAGCGACTGGGGGCGCTACCTGTCGCGCCGCCAAGCTCTACCCCGTACGACGTCGGACGGACCCGAGACGCCCGTCAACTGGAGTTCGTGGTCCGGTCCGCCAGCGATCTCGCGCTCCAGCGCCACGATCCTCGAGCCGGGCTCGGTGCCGAACTCCTCGACGAGAAGAGTGCGGTAGGACTGGTAGGCGCGCAATGCCTCGACCCTTCGTCCCGACTCCGCCAGGGCTCGCATCAACAGGGCCCGCGGACGGTCACGGAACGGGTGCTGGGCGATGAGCGGCCCGAGGCGGGTGATGGCCTCGGTCCACTCCGCCTCGTCGATCAGCACGTGGGCCAGGTCCTCGACGGCCCCGGCGCGCAGCTCCTCGAGGCGCCGCGACTCCACCTGAGCCCAACGTTCGTGGGCGAACTCGGCGTAGGCCTCGCCCCGCCAGAGTCCCAAGGCCGACTCGTAGACGACCCGCTTCGTCGCCACGTCGCCGATGGAGCGGACCCGCGCCAACAGGTCTTCGAAGTTGCGCGCGTCGACCTCGCGGCTGCGCAGCTGGTAGCCCGGGGCCGCGGTCACCAGAAGGCTGGGGCCGACGATCCGGCGAAGACGGCTGACCGACGTGCGAAGCGCCCCGTGCGAGATGTCGAGCCGGTCGCTCAAGAGGTCGGCCGCCAGGACCGCGCCGGCGTGCAGGACGAAGAGTGACAGCATGCGGCGCTGCTGGGCGCTCCCGAGGCGAACCTCGAGGCCTTCGGCGTTGATGACCCGTAGCGGACCCAGCACCTGGAACTCCATCGTCCCCCCTTGCCGAGCCAACTCTATAGAGGAAGTCAAGTTCCTGCTTGGGAACTGAGACGCCGCTGTAACAAGGCGCCGCCAACATCTCGGTAGCGACCACCCCGGTCGTACGGAGGATGTGATAACGGATGAATCTATTTACACGAACCCTGACGGTCAGCCCGGAGTACCCGCTCGAGGGGATTGCGGTCGCCATCGAACTGGGCCAGCACGTCTCGAAGGTCCTGGGCTTTGACGTCCCCACCTGGACGACGCTCTTTGGCGGGCCCCAGGGGTCGATCACCTACAGTGCCCGCACCGATTCGATGGTCTCGCACGGAGCCAACATGGCCAAGCTCGAGGCCGACCCGGGAATGCAGGCGTTGGTCGCCAAGGCCCAGGGCAAGCTGATCGGACCGGTCCTCGACTCGATGTCCTCGTTCGTCGCAGTGGCCGGGGAGCCCAAGACCGACGGCAAGTTCGCCGCGGTCGTCTCGGCCCAGGTGGCCGGCGGCCAGGTGGCCGCCAGCATGGGTTGGGCCGTGGACATCTTGAACCACGTCGCGGCCACCTCTGGAGTCGGCGGCTCCCTGGTGCGCAACCTCTACGGACCCTTCGGGACCCTCTCGTGGATCGCCCAGTTCGACAGCTTCGAGCAGTTGGACGCCTACGACGCGGCGCAGTCGGCCGACATGGCCTACGTCCAGAAGCTCGACGAGGGCGGCCACCTGTTCACCCCGGGTAGCGGCGTCACCCTCCTGCTCCAACGGCTCTCCTAGCTCCGCCCCGACCCGGTCTCATCGCATCAAGGTCGCGGTCCCTGCGTCTCAGAGAGACGAACCACTACGCGCAGGGACCCTTCGGCCAAGATGCGGTGAGTCGGCCGCGCCACTGGAAGGTCCTTCGACGAATCGGTCGCTCCGTGCCGCGCCGTGCGCGACGTCTCGAGGGCGAGGCGGACCGCACCGCGCCACACGACTTTTGGCACCCGTTGGGCTGAAACCTTCTCGATGACTTGACGAGAGAAAGCCGGCTCGCTCAGGTCTTCTGCTATTCTCTATTAAATCAATAGAAAATAGTGACAATCGAGGCAGACCCATGAAGAAGACCGTTCTCAGCAGAGTCGCGACCCTCGGGGCCGCCTTGCTGCCCCTCACCCTCTTAGCGACGACGACGTCGTCCTCGGCGGCGACCGGCTCGACCGTCAACGTCGTGGGCTACTCGATCGTCGCGAACGCGTACACCGCGCTCGAGACCGCCTTCCAACACACCCTTCCGGGTGAGGGGGTCACCTTCACCAACTCCTTTGGCGCCTCGACCACCCAGGCCGAGGACGTCGTCGCCGGTCAGCCGGCCGACGTCGTCAACTTCTCACTCCAGCCCGACCTGCAGCTCCTCGTGAACGCCGGCCTCGTCTCCAAGAAGTGGGCGTCGTATCCCGGCGTCAAGTCCCAAAAAGGCATGGTCACCGACTCGACCGTCGCCATCGTGATCCGCCCCGGCGACCCGCTCGGCATCAACGGCTGGAGCGACCTCCTGAACAGTGGCGTCAAGATCGTGACCCCGGACCCGATCAGCTCGGGCAGCGCCCGCTGGAACCTGCTCGCCGCCTACCAGTCCCAAATCGCCCAAGGACTGAAGCCGGCCGCCGCCAACACGTTCCTCAACTCGTTGATCGGCAACGTCATCGCTGAGCCCTCGAGCGGCTCCAAAGCCCTGTCGACGTTCCTCGCCGGGACGGGCAACGTCCTGTTGGCCTACGAAGCCGACGCGCTGGCCGCCTACGCCACGGGCCAGAAGATCCAGATCGTCCAGCCGCCTCAGAACATCCTCATCGAGAACCCGGCCGCCCTCACCACGACCGGCACGAGCAATCCTGGCGCGACTGCGTTCTACAAGTTCATCTTCTCCAAGGCCGGCCAGCTCATCTGGCTGCACTACTTCTTCCGTCCGACGTTGCCGTCGCTCGCCCCTCTCTTGAAGACGACCCTCTACACGCCGCGGATCATGACCAAGGTCTCGAGCCTCGGCGGCTGGGTCAAGGTCGACAACAAGTTCTTCTCGCCCAACGGCATCATCACCAAGGCCGAAGCCGCCCATGGATTCACCAGTTAGGGGTCGACACCGCTTCGTGAAGGCGCCGCCAGCCCCCTCAGGCTGGCGGCGCTCGTTGTCGCGCCTCTCCTCGAGCACCCGCCTCGCCGGAGGGGTCTCGCTGGTGGCCAGCTACCTCTCGATCATCGTGCTGCTGCCCATTGCCGCGCTCGTGGCCCGCGGCCTCTCGATCGGCGTCGCGACGCACGGCTGGGGAGCGGCCTTCTGGCACTGGCGCGTCCACGTCGACCTCGGCGCCTTCTGGTCCGCAGTGACCCAACCAGCGGCGATCAGCGCCATCCGGCTGTCGCTGTGGCTTTCGCTCTGCGTCGCGGCGATTAACGCGGTGATGGGCGTCGCCATCGCGTGGGTGCTGGTGCGCGACCGCTTCTTCGGCAAGTGGGCGATCGAGGCGCTGATCGACCTGCCCTTCGCGCTGCCCACCATCGTCGTGGGCGTCGTCCTGCTTTCCCTCTACGGGATGGCGAGCCCGCTCGGCATCAACCTCTTCGAGACCTGGATGGGCCTCATGGTCGCGCTGCTCTTCGTGACGCTCCCATTCTCCGTGCGCGCGGTCCAGCCGGTGCTGGCCTCGCTCGACGGCGAGGCCGAGGCGGCGGCCACGTCGCTCGGCGCCGGCGGGCTACGGACCTTCGTCTCGGTCGTCCTGCCGTCGCTGTGGCCGGCCGTACTCGGTGGCTTCGGGCTGGCCTTCGCCCGCGCCGTCGGAGAGTTCGGCTCGATCTCGCTGATCGCGGGCGGCCTCGGGCGCACGACGACCGCCTCGGCCTACATCTACAGCCTGACCCAGGGGTTCCTCTGGACCAGTGCCGCCGCCGTCTCGACGGCACTGTTGCTGGTCAGCCTCGTGATCCTCGTCTTCTCCAACGTGCTCGCCCGCCGCGTCCAGCGCCGGCTCGCGCCATGAGCCACTCGACGCGCCGGTGGCTTCTTCGCGTCGTGGTGATCGCCTACCTCGGCGCCCTCGTGGGACTTCCCGTGGTGTTCCTCTTCGGCAAGGCGCTGGGCCACGGCCTATCGGCCTTCGTGACCCAAGTCACCCAGCCCAGTGCGGTCGCAGCTCTGAAGCTCTCCGCTGAGGTGGCCCTGATCGCGGTGCCCCTCAACACCCTCGTCGGGATCGGCGCCGCCCTCTTGCTCGCGCGACGAAGCTTCGTCGGCAACCGCGCCCTGACGACCGCCTTCGACGTGCCGGTCGCGGTCTCACCCATCATCATCGGCATCGCGCTCGTGCTCGCCTACTCGAGGATCGGATGGTTCGGGGGTTGGCTCTCGGCCAATGGGATCCGGATCCTGTTCTCCCCGGCGGGCATTGTGCTCGCCACGATGGCCGTCTCGCTGCCCTACGTGCTGCGCTCGGTACTGCCGGTACTCGTCGAGGTCGGACGTGAGCAGGAGCAGGCCGCGCGAACGCTCGGGGCCGGGGGCCTTCGGATCTTCTGGCAGGTGACCCTCCCGGCGATCCGGTGGGGCGTCCTCTACGGGGTCACCCTCACGATTGCGCGCACCCTCGGCGAGTTCGGCGCGGTGCTCGTCGTCTCGGGCAACATCTCGGGCCGCACCCAGACGCTGCCCATCTACATCTACGACAGTTGGGACCAGAGCTACAACACGCTCGGCGCGTTCGCCGGCGCCCTGGTACTCGCCACGATCTCCATCGTGGCCCTCGTGATCCTGTCAGCGCTCCGTTCCCGCGAGAGGAGACTCCATGTCGATTTCACTTAGCCACCTGACCAAGCGTTACGGCCCCCACACCGTCGTCGATGACGTCAGCGTCGAGATCGCCTCCGGCTCGTTGACGGCGGTGCTCGGACCGTCCGGCTCGGGCAAGTCCACGCTGCTGAAGCTCATCGGCGGCCTCGAAACCCTCGACGGGGGCCGAGTCGTCATTGAGGGCGACGACGTCACCCACGTCGATCCCCGCCACCGCGACATCGGCTTCTGTTTCCAGCACTACGCGCCGTTTCGCCACATGACCGTGGCGAAGAACGTCGCCTTCGGGCTAAAGGTCCGCAAGCGTCCCAAGGACGAGATCAAGCGCAAGGTGGACGACCTGCTCGAGCTGGTGAAGCTCGAGCACAAGGCCGAGTCCTATCCCGCCCAGCTCTCCGGCGGCGAACGCCAGCGAATGGCCCTCGCCCGGGCCCTCGCGATCCAACCACGGGTGCTGTTGCTCGACGAGCCCTTCGGGGCCCTTGACGCGATGGTGCGAACGGAGTTGCGCCATTGGGTGAAGGAACTGCACCGCGAGATCCGCGTGACCACGATCCTGGTCACCCACGACCAGGACGAGGCCATGGAGGTGGCCGACCAGCTCCTCATCATGCACAAGGGCCGGATCGAGCAGACCGGGAGCCCCACCGACCTCTACCAGCGGCCCTCGACGCCCTTCGTCCACGAGTTCCTCGGTCCGACCACCGTCTTCAAGGGAGAGGTCGTGCGACCGCACGACCTGGCGCTGCTCGCCCCCGGCCACGGCGTCATCGACGGGACGGTGGCGTCCATCACGGACTTGGGCTTCGAGGTCCAAGTGACGGTACTGCTCAGCGACGGCTCGACCCCGTGGGTACAGCTCAGTCGCAACGAGTTCGATCGGCTGCGCCTGCAGGTCGAGTCACCGGTCTCGATGCGCGAACGCGACCGACGTCTCGAAACCGGGTCCGCGTTGACGCGCGCGACCCAATTGCGTCGGTAAGGTCTGTGTCCATGGACTACACGGACTCGATTGACATCTCAGCGTCGCCCGCGAAGGCCTTCGCCCTCCTGACAGACCTGCCCGGGATGGGCCGGCTCTCACCGGAGAACACCGGCGGGGCGTGGATCGGCGCCGCGACCGGGCCAGCGGTCGGAGCACGGTTCCGGGGGACGAACTCGCGCGACGACGACTCGTGGTCGACCGTCGCCAAGGTCACGCGGTACGAACCGCCGCGGGACTTCGCCTTCGAGGTCACCTGGCACCGCTTCCGAATCTCGCGCTGGGAGTTCTCCGTCGAGGAGACCGCCACGGGATGTCGCGTCACCGAGACGTGGACCGACCGGCGAAACGCGGTCATCCGCAAGGACGGCGACTCCGGGGACTTCAGGCGCGCCGAATTCACGGTCCACTCGATCCGCACGACCCTCGAGAGCCTGAAGCAGCTCTGCGAGACGCCCCCGACCTGATCGTCACGGTCGCGTGACATCGACCCCGTAGGGTTGGGTCGTGGCGAAATCATCGGGCTTCTCGAGCGGCGGCGAACTGCAGCGGATCATCGACGCGGCGCGCTCCCCGGAGTGGAGCGTCGGCGAGGGCCGCGCCAACCAGATAATGGCGACGCGTGACTCGGGCCAGATCGGCCTGCCGTGGGTGATCACGGCCGACCGGGTGGGCAAGGGAATGCGGGTCTCACTCTACCGACCCGGCGACGACGTTCGCGTCGAGGGCGACGTGATCGGCGAGATCTCGGGCAACCCCCGCGAGATGGGCCGTCAGTTGCGATCGCTGCTCGAAGAGACGCCGCTCGACCTCATCGACTGACGGAACCTTCCCGGATACTGGCCAGGAGACGAGTTCTCGACCGTACGCGTGGGCGGAGAGTTCCGGTCACTCCTCGTAGTGCGCCGGTCCATGCCACCCGCTGGGCGCATCTGGCTACGAGTCCACGCGACCGCGCGTCTTTCGCGATGCGGAGGCCTTCACCATTCGCCCGACGACGCCCGGGAGGCAGTTGCGACACCTTAACCACGGTCGGCGCAGAAGTTCGGCTCGGTGAGAGACGGCCGCAGAGGAACATTGCGTCACCTCTTGACGCCTCGATCCTGTTCGATGCCCTCGGCGCACGGGAACTCTCGGGCCCACGCCGATCTCGCCACCGACTCAGACGTCGTCATTCGGCCTCGGTGATCATCGAATCGCCCAGGACGTCTTGGGTCGTTGACCCCGGTGGACCGGGTCGGCGCTAGTACGTCGGCCCGAAGGCCGAACCACTGGACGTGACCACAACGACGTTCGTGTTCCCTGTTCCACTCACCCCGACCGGCGCACAGGCGTCGATGATGGTGCCACCTCCCAGGACCGTCAAGGGGGACGAGACCAGATAGGCCTGGTTGCTCACGGCGCCGCCAACGAGAAGGAAGTAGACGGTGGTGTGGCCACTGACGAATCCGGTGCCGGTGATCCGGATCTTCTTCGACGTGGGGACGCACAGCGCGGTGCTATTCGCGTTGTCGAACGGCCCCACCGTGGGCGGACGTACATCGAAGGCCCAATTGAGCACGGTCAAGCTGCTGCCGCAACCAGTGATCGTGATCGACACTGGATTGAGATACCCCACGCAGCCATCGACTCCGCTCTTGGGCAGGTAGTCGCTGAGGGCGACAATCGTCTGGAGACGCGGAGCGAGCAGGCACGACTGAGCGGACACTGAGCTGCGACACGTCGAGATGGTGACCACCCGAGTCACCTTCGCACCCGGAGAGAAGCGCGTGCTGCACCAGGCAGCGACTGTTTGTCCCTGCGTTGAGACAGTCGCCTGTCCGGACACGGTCGGCCAGCACGGAGCCGGCGGGAACGCGTTCAGGGTCTGATTGATGAAGTTGTAGCGCACGTATTGAACCGCAGTCGCGTTCGCGTCGTTCGCCGCCGACTCCATCGCGTGGGCCCCGGTGAAGTTCGCGGTGTTGCCCAGGTCACTGCCCGCCAGGTTCACCACCGCGACGGTGACCAGGCTCACCGCGGTGAGGAAGATCAGAGCCAGGATGAGTGTCGCTCCCGACTCGTGCCTCCTACCGCCTCGACGCGATTGATCGTTTCGCGCTTCGGGGCTCGTCGGGCGAGCGAGCCGCTCCCAAACTCGCCTCACCGGCGCCTTTCTCTGGGCCAGTCGGCTCATGGCTGCGTGTAGAGGACGGTCCAGTTCGCCGTCGGAGTGTTGGAGCCACCGCCATTGCCACGCTGGATCTTGACGTTGAGTGACGTTGCCGCCGATACCGCGACTGACGTCGTCACCGTGCACGAGGTGGTTCCTACGGGAAGGGAGCACGCCAGTGGAGTCGGATTGGCGTTTCCGGCCGAAACGAGGTCCACGGTGAGGGATACGCTCCTCGTGTCAACACCCGAGAGAGTGACCGTGAGGCCGATCAGCGTCTCGGCGGTCCCGGGGGTGATCGTGTTCGACGTGGACGTTGAAGATTCGACCGACGAGTCGTCGATCTCGAAATAGCGAGTTCCGCTCGAGAGTTGGCCACTGGTCTGACCTAGGTAGACGGAGGTGATCGTCAAAGTGCCGGCGGCGTAGCTGTAGGTGGCCGAGTAGTTCGACGGGCTTCCCAAGGTGAAGCTCACGGTGGCCGCGCTCGGCATCACGCTGTACGTGCCCCTGTTAGTGGGTGGTGTCGACGAGGGTCCGTAGGCGGTTATGCCGGTGCCGACGTAGGAGTAGCTCGCCGACGTCACGGTGGCGGTGTCGCCACCCACGAGTCCCACGACGCTCGAAGTGTCGGTCACCGCAGGACTCCCGGTGTAGGCCACAGTCTGGTTGTCGGCCGTGACGGTCAAG
The DNA here is from genome assembly GCA_025351385.1 of Acidimicrobiales bacterium. Classification (GTDB taxonomy): domain Bacteria; phylum Actinomycetota; class Acidimicrobiia; order Acidimicrobiales; family RAAP-2; genus RAAP-2. Next base: position 60,864 of record JANXWA010000008.1, read on the forward strand.
GTCGCTTGGAAAATCGTCAGGCCGCCCGCGACGTAGATGTACGGCTGGGGGTAGTTCGCCGAAGAGCCCGACGTGAAGTTCACGGCGGCGGCGCTCGGTGTGACGCTGTACGTGCCGACGTTAGTTGGTCGTGTCGTCGAGGGACCGTAGGAGGTCGCGCCCGTGCCAACGTAGGTGTAGGTCGCCGACGTCACCGTGGCTACGTCATTGCCCCGCAGGCACGAGACGTACGAAGTGTCTGCCAACGCATGGGTTCCCGTGTACGGCAGCGCCTGATTGACCGCGGTCACGGTCAGGGCCGGGGTGGCGACTCCGCACGCGACTTGGGCGGCGCCCTGCACCACCACGTCATCCGACCACGCTCCGCCGTGACCGGCCACCGTGATTGTCAACTGCTGAGGGAAGCCCTCAAGGCAGGTCGCGGCCGGGTCGAAACTCTGCAGGTTGAAGAACGCGACCGCAGCCACCGACGCCGAATAGCCGGTCGACGCCGGAATGGCCAGGGGCCCGGCCAACTCCGACGTGTAGTTGGCATTCGACACCGACGCGCACTTGTCCATGGTCGAAGCGCCCTGCTGGAATGAGGCGATCACCGACTCCGAAACGGTACGCAGCCACGTGTCGCCGACCGCCAGGTTCCGATGCTCGGCCGAGGCGGTAATTGATGTCGCGAACGCTGACAACAGGGCGACCACCGTCAGGCTCAGCACAATCAGGGCCATCAACACTTCAACGAGGGTGTCGCCTCGCTCATCCCGGGGGGACACCTTGACTGCGTGTGTCAAATGCCACCGTCCGACCACGATGGTCTTGAGGCGGGTCATGGCTGAATCACGACACCGTCGTTGTTGCTGAAGTTGGCCCAGTCACTCACTACGAAGGTCGTCGTGATCTGCCAGTTGTTGAACGCTTGGATGCCGCCCAGCGGTATGTAGAAGCCCCCGCCGTCGTACGAGTTGCCCGAGTTGGCACCGCTGATGTTGACGGGATAAGTCTGACCGACCGCGGCGGCGTCCCAAATCGCGATGCCGAAGTATGAGGCACCCAGATACGAATCGAGCCCCGTCAGGTTCACGGTCGAATGATTGTTAAACGTCACGGCGCCACTCTTGATGTAGAAGAGGACCCCCTCGCCATTGCTGGTAATCGTGCCCCCTCCGAGCGACAGGGCCGAGGTCGTTCCGGTGCTTCCGAAGGTGTAGACGCCATTTGAGAACTCGGCCGATTGGCCGTTCAAGTTGAGTCCAGCCTTGAACCAGTACGCGCCCCCAGTGAAGTCCAAGGTGGACGCCGAGCCGAGGCCGGGGTCCGTCGCATAGACGCCCGACGGGCAGATCGACAAGCCGTTCGAGTTCGGGGCTCCGCACGCGCTGACCCCGCCAGGGACCGGCGGCGGTGCTATCGGAGGCGTGGCGTTGGTGAAAGGGTCTTGCACGGTGGTGGAGTAGATCTGGGTGATGGTCGACCGGCCGCCGGTGACCGCGTTCAGCGACGGGTCGGCCGACGCAACGTCCGACACTCCGAGAGTCGAGTTGTTGCCCAGTTGGATGGAGTGGTTGCACGTTGAACCGGTGCTCAACAGCCCGTTACCAGTGCCTCCCCCAACGTTGATGGTGATACTCGAGTTGGCCGAGTTGCCAGTGGACAGGACTGGAGTGATGGCGTTGCCGTTGGCGTCGCAAGTGAGGGTCGATCCGAACAGCGTGAGGGGGGCGAAGGGGAAGGTGGAGGACGAGCCGCCACCGGACCCGCCAACGACCCGTGGCGTCGCGGTGAGGGTGAACTGGAACTCGGTGGTCGACGCACCCGCACCGGTCTGAACCAGGTCATAAACCAGGAAGGTGACATTCTGGATCTCGGTAGTCGGAATCCAGACTCCCGATCCCGGCGGCACGCCCGGACCAGTCGGTGGATTGTTGCTGGAGCAGTCCGTCGCGGCTACACACGTGATCGTGGGAGCGATGGTACCCGTCACGTCGAGATTGGTGGCCAGGACCGTGGTGCTCGACGCAGTCGTGCTGAATCCAGTACAGGACTGACGTAGGAGCGTGTACGAGTTACCGTCGAGCTCGTACACGTACGAGACGTACGTTGAGTAGCTGCTGGGAAGTGGACCGCTGCTGCTAGGCACTGGGCCCCCGCTCCAAGCCAAACCCAACAACTGAGTCTGCGCGGGAGCGGGCGACAACGCGGACTGGCACTGGGGCGTCGTCGGATACTCCGTGATCAGCGCAGCACTCTGGACGTCCTTCAAGAAGACCGACGAAACAACTTGGGCGCTGCCCGTGTCGAGGAGACGTCCTGAGACACCGTTCTGGAGGGAGAACACGGAGAACAGCCCCAAGGAGATCGCGCCGATCACGAGAGGCATGATGACGATAACGATCAGTAGTTCGACCAGGGTGAAGCCGGCGTCAGTGCTATCCGCCTGAGCTCGAGATGACGTCTCGGCACCGGCCGTGAAAGGACAAACGTTGTGAACGACCCCGTTTCGAGACCAATTTTTCATAGTCCAACCTTCCAATGGCCTTAGGTACCATATATCTCGTAGGTATGATTGGAAAGGTCCATCGAACCACAGCACCCCTTCAAAGTCAAGTGCGACCGGTATTGTCAAGCGGCGACGGGCTTTCGAAGGGCAGTAATCGTGGTGAAGAATCGCGAAGCTCCCGCGAGCATCGTCCTGTGGTTTCTGATCTCGTGGTTGCCCATTTCCGATCTTTTTTGAATCGTTGACCGTGAACGTGGCTCGATAACGCTGGCGCCAAGAAGACGAGACCGGGCGAACGTGTCGAGCGACGTCGTCTGCGACGCCGGCCGGCGTCTAAGTCACAGTCAAATCGGTCCACTAGCCTACGGGCCATGAACCCCTTTAGCGGACACTAGGACCCGTCGTGCTCGGACTACTTATCGGCGGATGTGCGGTACTGGGTCTCGCAGTCGGTTCATTCCTGAACGTCGTGATCTACCGTGTCCCTCGCCACGAATCCATCGTCTCGCCCCGATCCGCTTGTCCCACGTGCCACGCACAAATCCTTGACCGCGATAACATTCCGATCGTCTCATGGGTTCTCCTGCGAGGTCGATGCCGGAACTGTCGAGAGCCGATTTCCTGGCGCTACCCCCTCGTGGAATTGACCTGCGCAGGTCTGTTCGCCGGAGCCGCCGCACGGGTGGGATTCGATTGGGACCTTCCGGCGCTGATCATCCTGCTCGCCGGCCTCTTCGCGCTGGCCTGCATCGACCTTGAGCATTTGGTCCTCCCGAAGGCCGTCGTCTACGCCACGCTCCTTCCACTCGCCAGCTCACTCGTGCTCGCCGCCGCCACCACCGGTGAGTGGCACCGCCTCCTGATCGCGGGTCTTTGCGCCGCCGCGTGGTTCGTTGCCTTCTTCGTGCTCAATGCTGTCGGCCCGAGGTACCTGGGCTTCGGCGACGTGCGCCTCGCACCGTTACTCGGGCTGGGACTCGGATGGCTCGGCGTTCGCTACGTGCTGCTTGGCTTCTTTGCCGCCAACCTGATCGGCGCCGTCATCGGGGTCACGTTGATTGCCCTGAAGAAGATGAAACGTGACCAACCCATCCCGTACGGGGTGTTCCTAGCGCTCGGCGCCGCACTCGCGATCTACGCCGGCCCGGAGCTGCTCGCTCCGTTCCAGAGGTTCTCGTAGAAGTCAGGAATCGTTGAAGACCACGCCACCCCGGCGTGTATCTGGATATTGGTTGGAGAGCCTCCGAGCCAGGGACCTGCCCGACCACACTCCGATTCGACGCGCTATCGCCGTTAGTAGACGATCTCCATACGCAAGCCCTCGCCGTCCCATTTCGGGTCGACCGGAATACGTTTGGCGGCGCGTGCAAACACTCGACGAGCGGACCAAAGAAGTGCTGACGCATCGAAGAAGTGATTCTCACGAACCGTCTTGATGTTCGCATCAATGACTTTGTCGATGCCGTTCATCTTCGCCAACAGGACCGCACGGCGCTCTTCATGTCCGGCGTCACTGGACTTCGAGAACTGAAGGGGCGCGTCCTTGTTCAACTGGAAGAAACTCAGCTCGGGCTGCCCCTCGTAGATCGTGCGTTGGCGGTAGGGCGACATCTCCGCCGACACCTCGATGTACCGTGGCAGCATCGTTGCGCTGACCGCATCGAGGCCCGCCACCTTCCATGGAAGCGAGCCGTCGAGGACTACTCGAGTCGGTGCCTTCCTTACAGCCCCACCTCGCCGGCCGAGCATTGCGCGAGCCTCACGGTCACATTCGCGCATTCCAGAATCCGGAGTGTCTAGGTAGCCGACCGGGGAGTTAACTACGATAACCGAGAACGCCGGTCGTTCGCTGAGGACGTCAAGGAATGTGTCGTAGAGCTTCGGAGGCTCAGGTGCGAAGTTCGAGCCGGCAATCTTCGCGCTAGCGACCAGCCAGCGACGTCCGCAGGGCGTTACTCCTGCGACGACTTGGTAAGGGAGATCTGGCCCGCGATGAGTTGTCACTGGACCATTTATACCATTTATACCTTAACGAACGACCGGTCCATCTGCTCGAGCGTACGCACAAGCTCCTTGGGGTGAGCGGTGATTGCCATGGCGTCCTCGTAACTGACAACTCCGTCGACGATCAGCTTGGCCAGGCTGTTCTCCAAGGTCTGCATTCCCTCCTTGGTATTGGTGAACATGACATTCTGGAGTTGGTTGGAACGGCCCTCACGAATGAGGTTGCGCACTGGATTCGTGGCGATGAGCACTTCGAAGGCCGCGACCATCCCTCCGCCAATCTTCGGGACGAGCCGCTGGGCGATGACCGCGCTGAGCGAGGCGGCCAGCTGGACCCTCGTCTGTTCCTGGCGCCAGGCCGGGAACACGTCAATGATGCGGTCGATGGCCTGAGGGGCATCGTTGGTGTGCAGGGTGGCGAAAACGAGGTGGCCCGTCTCGGCCATGGTCAGCGCGATCTGGATCGAGTCGATGTCGCGCATCTCGCCGATCAGGAGGACGTCAGGGTCCTCGCGCAGGGCCGAGCGCAGGGCCCGGTCGAACGAGGGGCTGTCGAGACCGACTTCGCGCTGGCTCACGGCGGCCACTTTGTGGTTGTGCACGTACTCGACGGGGTCCTCGATGGTGAGGATGTGACAGGGACGGGTGTCGTTGATCTTGTCGATGATCGACGCCAGCGAGGTCGACTTACCCGATCCGGTCGGCCCGGTCACCAGCACGAAGCCCCGGGGCTGCTCGGCGACCCAGTTGGCGGCGTAGGGAAGTCCCAGCTCCTCAAAGGAGGGAATCCTGGCGGGGATCACTCGAAGGGCCAGTGACGTCTGGCCGCGTTGGGTGAAGACGCTCCCACGGATACGGGCCCGGTCGGCCCATGAGAACGCGAAGTCGACGTCCTGTTGCTCCTCGAAGATCATCTGCTGACCCGACGTGAGCAAGGGCAAGGCAATCTCGCTAATCTGCTCGCCGGTCAGGACCTGGACGCCCTCGAGTTCGACGAGTCGGCCGTCCACCCGGATGCGCGGCGCCGAGCCACCTGAGAGGAGGAGGTCCGTTCCCCTCTTGTCCCAGAGCTGCTGCAGCCAAGGTTCGATTGCCGCGGTCGGATCATTGCTCATGGATCACGTCCTATCTCATCGGCGATGGTAGTTGAAGTGCCCGGCCCTGGGGCCGGGCACTTAAACAGATTGTTCTTGGAGGCTGATTAGCCCAGCGTTGCCGCGCAACCGGCTGTTACGGAGTTCGGCCCGCCGTAGACCATGCCGGTAGCCAGAGTGCCGCCCGCCACATTTGGTACGGCGTTATTCCACGAGAGTGACCATGGCGTCTCGAATAGGACCCCTCCAGTAGCGCTGAGCCCGAACGCATAGTGCGGGGTGTTCAACGGCCAAGACTGGACGTAAGGATGGAGACCGTTCGCAGCGGTACCGGACAGCAACAAGGCCTCGTTAGCAGTCACACCCGGATTCTGGGCATTGAATGCCGCAACGGCGGTTGAGATTGTCGCTCCGTCCGCCTGGCAGGCAGCGGTGACGCTTTGCCCAGTGATACCACCGAGGGCGAAGATCACGACCGCGGCCAAGATACCGAGAACCACGATCACGATGAGGAGTTCGATCAAGGTGAAACCGTCGATCTCTCCAGCATCCCTCTTGCGCTGAAGCCGTTGGTAGGTAGAAATCATATTCATGCTCCCTTTTTGCCTAGTGGGTTTGCCGAC